>DJWL01000086.1 GCA_002441545.1 Flavobacteriaceae bacterium UBA6231
GCGACCTTCTGACTGTAAATATGAAGCGGACTGAAGACCATTGTTTCCACCACCAAGGTCGGAAATAGACCAATTATAATCGTCATCATCAGCATTAAAAACTTTCCAACAAAAAGGGATAATATTAGGATCACTAAAGTCTATCAAAATAGGTAAAGTCTCATCACAAGTTTGTGCGCTTAAATTATGAGCACCACAAAGCACGGTAAATAAAAGTAATATTTTTTTCATGACTAACTAGGTTAATTCATTGATAAACATACTAATAAAAATGTAATTAAACAGATATATATGCTATTAATCGATAAAATACATAATATAATATACTATTTGTAATATTATAAATACAAATAATATATTTAATTTTTAAAATTTGACAAAAAATAATTATCTAATTGAATATTAGATAATTAGATATTAATGACTTATCAACAATCAAACAAAGCTTATTAAATATTGTAGTCATTTAAAAAGTAGTCCTGTTAACGATTATTTTAATGATTTGTCTAATATCTTATAGGTTCAAAAAATTAATGAATAAATTTAAATGAATGTGTATAAAATATTAATTACAAAAAAGTTATCCATATTACAATACTCATACTTCTTAAATTTTAATTAACTAAAAAGTAATATTATGAAAAAAAACATTTTAACATTACTCATTTTATTCTTTGTTTGTATTTCATATTCACAAAACTGTAAAAGTAATTTTGAATTGGGTACATTTTATGCTACTAATTCCGGATACAATGAAACTGTTACATCAAATATTGCTCCTGGTCAATATATTATTGTAGAAAATGTTTTAGAAAATTTGTATACGTTAACTTCAAGTCAAACAGGAATAAGTGATTATATAACTATTAGAGATTATACTGGAAACACAATTTTAGCCCAGGGTGAATCTCCATTAAATTATCAATTTCTACCTGGACAGATTAATACAAATACAATTCAAATACATATACATTTAGATTCTAGTTGTGATAATACAGATAATGGCAACCATACAGTTACTTTATTAAATGTCAATAATCTACCTACATGTTATGCTCCTGAAAACCCTAAGGTTAGTTATTTATCAAATAAAAGAATTGATTTTTATTGGGAAGCACCTAGTACAGGGTCAGCACCAATAAATTATGATTGGGAGATAGGAATTGCTGGATTTATTCCTGGCACAGATGATGAAGTTGTAAAAGGTTCAACAGGAGGTGTAACATATGCTAGCTCAGGAGACACATTGGATGCCTCAACAAACTATGAAGTAGCACTACGTTCAAATTGTGGGTCAGGTGATTACAGTATTTGGTATAAAACCCCATCTATTACAACGTTATCTGAAAATCCACCATTAAATGACTTTTGTAGTGGAGCCATATCTCTTATTCAAGAAACTGGCGTGTCTGGCGCTAGTTTTGCAACTGAAATTCCAGGAACGGTTTTAGGAGGAGCAGGAACCAATATTGATGCCGAAACATGCAATGGAAAAACTGCAAACGCCCGTGATGATGTTTGGTATTCTTTTTTAGCACAAACAATAGATGTAAATATTACTTTGGATCCAGTTTTTGATGGACGACTTACTTTATTTTCTGGTGATTGCGATACATTGACCTTTTTGGTATGTAGCGATAATAATGGAGGGCTTAATCCTAGAGATGAACAAATCAATTACAATGGTTTAGTTATTGGTCAGACCTACTATTTTAGAGTATATTCACAAGGGTTTAAGGCTACAAACCCAAACTTCACCATAACGCTGTGGTCTTCGACTCCTATAACGGATTCAGATGGTGACGGTTATAGCAATAACCCTGATGTAGATTGTGATGATACTAATAATACTGTTTATCCTGGTGCCCCAGAAATATGTGATGGATTAGACAATGATTGTGATGGACAAATAGATGAAGGTGTAACAAGTACCTTCTATGCCGATACAGACTCAGATGGCTATGGAAATCCTAACTCAACCATACAAGCATGTTCTATGCCAGAAGGATATGTTAGTGACAATACAGATTGTAACGACAATGATGTTACAGTAAATCCAGGAGCCATAGAAATAATGGACAATGGTAAAGATGATGACTGTGACCCAGAAACTTTAGACAGTTCAGCAGATACAGATGATGATGGTGATGGTGAAACTGAAAATGAAGGAGATTGTGATGATACGGACCCTGCAATTAATACAAGTGCCATAGAAATATGTGATGGTAAAGACAATAATTGTAATGGTCAAATAGATGAAGGTGTAACTAGCACCTTTTATGCAGACACCGATTTAGATGGCTATGGTAATCCTAACTCGACCGTTCAAGCCTGTTCAGCTCCAGTTGGTTACATAAGTGATAATACAGATTGTGATGATACTAGAAACACTGTACATCCTGGTGCAACAGAAATAGCTGGTAATAATATTGATGAAAATTGTGATGGAAATTATCTGAGGTATGTAGATGGCGATGGTGATGGATATGGTGCTTCAGATACCACAATTTCCACAAACAGCACACCTGGATTGGGGGAGTCCAACACGAATAATGATTGTGATGATACAAATGAAGAAATCAACCCAGGAGCTGCTGAAGTTCCAGATAATGAGATTGATGAGAACTGTGATGGTATTAAAACCTATACATTCTATGCTGATACTGACAACGATACTTTTGGAGATCTGTTAAATACAGAAGTAGCTACAACAGCCTCTAATGGTTTTGTGTCCAACAATACAGATTGCGATGATACTGATGCCACGATTTATCTTGGAGCACCTGAACTTTGTGATGGTAAAGATAATGACTGTAATACTTTAGTTGATGATGGAATCACTTATACAACATATTATGAAGACTTAGATGGTGATACTTATGGAAACACTTCAGATTCAGGGACAAGTTTGTGTTCAGATCCAGGAATAGGATATAGTTTGAATAATGAAGATTGTGATGATACAAATGCAGCAATCAATCCAGGAATTGCTGAAATATGTGACGGGATAGATAATAATTGTGATGATCAAATAGATGAAGGTTTTGATAGTGATAGTGATGGTGTAGCTGATTGTTTTGATATTTGTGCTGGGTTTGATGATACAGTTGATTCAGATTTTGATGGTGTTCCTGATGGATGTGATATTTGTGAAGGATATGATGATACTTTAGACTCGAATGGTAATGGAGTGCCTGATGGATGTGATAGTTTAAGTATTGATGAATTAACAATTGATAATCTTTTTGTTTATCCAAACCCTTTTGATAATGAATTGTGGATTAGCTTACCTTCAACATTTAACAATCAAAATTTTGCAATAAGTTTTTGGGATTTAAATGGAAGAGTGATTTTAAAGAATAATCTAAAAAGCGTAAATAGTAAAATTAAAGTTTCCAATATTGAGAAATTACAGCAAGGTATGTACTTTATTAAAATTGAAAGCAGTAGGCATAGTACAATTATAAAAAGTTTAATAAAGCTTTAATTAACTTTCATGACATAAAAAAGGCATCTTTTGATGCCTTTTTTATTAAACTATTATTTTATTGTTGATTAATTAATGAATAGTTTTTTAGTGATACTTCTTTCTCCATCAACAATTTTAAGTAAATATAAACCGCTTGTTAATTTGGAAACATCCAGTTTGGAACTATTATTTTTCAATTGCAATTTTGAAGATAAAACTAATTTTCCTTGAATATTGTATGTGTCTATGTTTATTAAATTACTAAAAGATTGATTAAATTTTAAATTAACAATATCTTTTGCTGGATTTGGATACATCGCGAATTCCGGTTCCGTATTATTTTCAATTCCCAATGTTTCAGTAGCTGTTGCACAAATGTAAAAAGTCCCTGTTTGTCCAGCTTGTACTGGATAGACACGAACATATAATGTTTCTCCTTTCATTCCATTTAAATCAATTTTAGAAAAAAGATTATTTCCACCGTCATCATCACATCCAATTTCGGTTAAAACACCACAAGAGCCAGTATAAACAGCTATAGCAGTATCAAGTACACTAGATCCTGAATCTTCAGATGTTTCAATAGCTATATCATAAAATTTATCATTACTTACATTAATTACATACCAAACATCTCCACCTTCATTGGTTGCACAAGAAGGGTTAATCTCAGATGAAGGAGTGGCTTGAAAATTAGTAGTTAACACAGGAGATGTACAATCATTAGTTAAATTTAAAGTTTCAGCAGTACTGCATTCGTCGTTATTGGCGATTATAGGAGTAGGGATTTTATAAAGACAAATATTAAAAGAACCTTCTCCTAAATCATCCTTATCCCAAACTCTAAAATAAATAACACTCCCTGCAGTTTCAACTACATCAATTTGAGAAAACAAGTCATCTGGGTAAGGGTCAGGATTTCCATCATCATCACAACCAATTGAAACTAGATTATTACAATCTGATCCAGAAAACACTTCTAAAGCAAGATCATCAATTATATTGTTTGAAGAGGTCTTAATCCTAACAGAGCCATCATTAGGCATTACAAATTTATACCATAGATCATATCCGCTATATGTGGCACAATTTGGGGTTCCAATATTCGAATCTGTTTCAGTTCCATCAAAAATAAAAGTGTCATTTGTACAAATTCCATCTAAATCTACAGTTAATTCTGTAGCATTACATGGCAAGTTATTTACTGGTTGAGCATGTAAATTAATGCTTAATAAAACAAGTATAATAAATGTAATTTTTTTCATAATAACTAGTTAATAAAGGTTTATACTAAAGTTATTAAAAAAAAAGATTGAATGTTTTTTTAATAGTTTAAAGTTTAATTTTATAGCTTAAAGGGAGAAATACTATAATTTACATACTAACATCTCATAATCAACAATTTGAGGAATAATTTTTAATTCGAATAATTGCGCTTGAATATTAGCTATTGTTTTTTTATCAATAACATTTTGTGACCACTCCGTAAGTGACAGCCATTCTTGTACATCCTCAATTTTTTGACCATAGCGGTTTGCAATTGTATTATCAATGCTTGGTATATCTTTAAATTCTGAAGTTGTATTATTAATAACTCTTAAAATGGTTTTAAGTTCTTCTTTATTAGATTCTATAAACTCTTTTCTAACAGCAATTACAAAACATGGCCAAGGAGTAGGGCAGTTACCAATTCTTCTAAAAATGTCATTGTCAACTAACGGTTTTGTCATAAATTTTTCCCACATGAAATAGTCTACGCTTCCATTTGTTAAACCTTCTACAGCACCATCTAAATCTTTTATAACTTCAAAGTGAAGATCTTTTTTTAAATCCCAGTTATTGTTTTGTGCATTTATATAAGCCATTAAGTGTGAGCCAGAACCATATCTGCTAATAGCAGCTTTTTTTCCTTTTATATCCTCAATAGTTTTATATGGTGAATTATGTGCGACATGAATGCCCCAGATTAATGGTGATTTTACAAACGTTTGAACTATTTTGCTTTCATTTCCATCAACAATATCTTTAATAATTCCTTCGGTAAGAATAACAGCTAAATCTATTTCTTTGTTTCGAAGAGCTTTACACATGTCGCCAGTTCCTCCAGGATAATCTTTCCAGCGTAAATTAATTCCTTCGTCCTTAAACTCTCCATTTTTCAGTGTTAAATACCAAGCAAGATTAAAATGTTCTGGTACACCACCAATATTTACTTTCTTCATTAAAAAAATCTTTTTTTCTATATCCTTTCTAATGTGTATTTAATAAGTTTTTCTATAGCAAGACCAGGATTTGTACTAAAAGTACCATTTGCTCTATTAGCAATTATAGCATTAAGGGAAAGTGCTTTATGACCTAATAATTTTGAAAGCCCATAAATAACTGAAGTTTCCATTTCAAGATTTGTTATACGAAAACCATTAAAATTAAAAGAATCTATTTTATGATTCAATTCTGGGTCTTGCAATGGTAAACGTAACACACGTCCTTGAGGCCCATAAAAACCTCCAGCAGTTGCTGTAATGCCTTTAAAAACTAAATCTCCTTCAAATTTTTTCTCTAAACTTAAATCGTTGGCAATTATTAAAGGTCTTCCTTTGTCTGAGTTCCAATTTGTATGAGCAATAAAAGCTTTTTCTATATCAGGATTGGTAACAGTATTTATTTGATAAGCATGTAACATAGCATTTAAATCTAAACCATGTGTTGCCATAACAAAAGCATCAACAGGAATGTCGTTTTGTAAAGATCCTGAGGTTCCAACTCTAATAATATTTAAACTAGTTAAATTCTCTTTTGGCTGTCTTGTTTTTAAATCAATATTAACCAAAGCATCCAATTCATTTAAAACAATATCAATATTATCGGGGCCAATGCCTGTTGAAATTACAGAGATCTGTTTGCCTTTATATGTACCAGTTTGGGTTTTAAATTCTCTTTTTTGAATTTCAAAATCAATATGGTCAAAATATTTTGTTATTTTTTCTACACGGTCTTGGTCACCAACAAAAATGATGTTTTCAGCAATGTTTTCAGGTTTTAAATTTAAGTGATAAACACTACCATTTGGATTTAAAATAAGTTCAGATTCTTTAATGGGCATTTTGAATTGTTTTTATGAGTTTGTTCTGTTGTTTGTTAAATTGAAAATCCAATTTATTTACACCACCAAATGTGATGGCATTATTTATTTCGAGCGAAAAATTATGTTGTCCTAGCAAAGCTTCATGACCTTTTCTGTTTAGTTTTATACCATCATCGCTTTCAGAAAAAAACATACTTAACATATTTATAATTCTAGCAAACTGGAGATCTCCATAACCGTAATAGCCTTGATAATTTAAAGCGTATCCCAAAAGATGATTTTTTGATTTTATATCATTATCTCTTACAATTTCCAGTAGGTTTTTCTCTAATACGTTTAAACCAGAGACAGAATCTGGAAAACGTTCTAAATGGGCTTTTAAACAGTTATTTAAATATTTAAAACTTGAACTTTTTACAATATAAGGTTTTAAAAGATTATGGTCTTTTCCACAATAAATATCCCAAATTGATGTGATTAACTCAATGTCTTCTTCTGTAAGTTTAACTTTATTTTTGTAATGAGCACTTAGTTGTCCTTGAGATAATTCAGATAAGCCTTTTAAATTTTTATCTCCTTCAATTCTTCCACTACAAACTAAATAAATTGGCAGATTGATTTTTTTTTGTTGCAATAAATTGATGACCCCAATCATGTTAATATGGCAAAATAAATCATACTCAAACCAAAGAATAATTTCAGAAAATTTTTCAGTATGATTTAAAATGTCAAATTCCTCTTTTATTTCTTCAATATTTAAATCAATATCATAATAAAAATTAAAGAAATTTGCTCTAATTTTTAAGAATTCATCAGAATTTATATTAGATATAGTACATCCTTCACAGAGCATTTCTTCCCATGTTAAGATGTCTCCACTATAATCTAAATCTTTTAGAATATTGGTTAAACTATCGCCATTTGTAATATGTAGTGGATAATTTTTCACGAGTTAACCTCCAACACGCTTTACATTAAATCCCATGTTTTTTAGTATTTGCATAATCTTATCACGATAATCACCTTGAATAATTATTTTATCATCTTTAAAGCTTCCGCCAACACTTAATTTTTGTTTAATTTCTTTAGCTAAAAGTTTAAAATCATCATTTGCTCCAGTATAACCTTCTAAAATAGTAATTGGTTTCCCTTTTCTCTTTTCGTATTTGCAAATAATAGGTTCATCTTGCATCCACAAATTATTGCTTTTTGAATCACTTGATGCTTCTTCAATAACATGTTCGGGAAACAAATTTTTTAATTGGTCTTGCAAATCCATAATGCTTTCATTTTTGGAATAGACTATTTTTTTATTAGTCCTAACTCAATTAATCTTTCTGTAAGAAATTCACCAGCGGTGATATCATCAAATTTTTTAGGGTTATTTTCATCAATACAAACATCTAATACATCCAATTTCATTTCACTTATTGGGTGCATAAAGAAAGGAATAGAATATCGAGAAGTACCCCAAAGTTCTCTAGGTGGATTTATAACTTGGTGGATGGTTGATTTAAGTTTGTTATTGGTGTGCCTAGAAAGCATGTCGCCAACATTAATCATAAGTTCGTCAGGTTGAGCAATGGCATCAATCCATTCCCCTTTATGATTTTGTACTTGCAAGCCTCTGCCTTGAGCTCCCATAAGTAATGTTATCAAATTAATATCTCCATGAGCCGCAGCTCTAACAGCTTCTTTAGGTTCTTCAGTTATTGGTGGATAATGTATAGGTCTTAAAATTGAATTTCCATTGTGAATATATTTATCAAAATAGGTTTCTTCCAATCCTAAATGTAACGCTAAAGCTCTTAGCACATATTTAGCCGTTTTTTCAAGCATTCTATAAGCTTCTTTACCAACTTTATTAAATTCTGGAAGTTCTTCAACTATTACATTGGTTGGGTATTCTTTTTCTAATTTAGGGTTATTTTCAACATATTGCCCAAAGTGCCAAAATTCTTTTAAATCTCCTTCTTTTTTGCCTTTAGCGCTTTCTTTACCAAAAGACACATAGCCTCTTTGTCCACCAATTCCTGGTATTTCATATTTCTGTTTAACTTCAAGTGGTAAACTGAAAAAACGCTTAACTTCAGAATATAAATTTTCAACTAAATCCTCTTCTAAAAAGTGCCCTTTTAATGCAACAAAACCTATTTCTTCATAAGCTTTACCAATTTCTTGAACAAACTTTTGTTTTTTATGATTGTCACCTGAAATAAAATCGTTTAAATTAACACTAGGTATACTATTCATATTTAAATTTTAACGTGATACTATACAAATGTACAAAAAACATTATAAGCATTTCTCATCATATTTTATTTAACTTTATAATACAAATAATCAATTTATGGTATATTTGATGGAGTTGAAAAAACAAATTTTATGTCCACACACGCCTCAATAAACAACATACAATATAATACTCAACATTTTGATAATGAGACCTTAATGCTATTATATAAAAACTTATTAAAACCAAGGTTAATTGAAGAGAAAATGCTCATTTTATTGCGTCAAGGCAAAATAAGCAAATGGTTTTCTGGTATTGGCCAAGAGGCCATCTCGGTTGGGGTAACCATGGCATTAAACAGTTTAGAGTATATTTTGCCAATGCACAGAAATTTGGGAGTATTTACAACTAGGGAAATTCCATTATATCGTTTGTTTGCACAATGGCAAGGCAAGGCATCTGGTTTTACAAAAGGGCGAGACAGATCTTTTCATTTTGGTACTCAAGAATATAAAATTATTGGAATGATTTCTCATTTAGGTCCTCAACTTGGGGTTGCAGATGGCATTGCTTTAGCAAGTAATTTAAATAACGAAAACAAAGTTACTGCTGTTTTTACTGGAGAAGGAGGCACAAGTGAAGGTGATTTTCATGAAGCTCTAAATGTGGCATCTGTTTGGAATTTACCTGTAATGTTTTGTGTAGAAAATAATGGTTACGGATTATCTACACCTACTAATGAGCAATTTAAATGCGAAAATATTGCAGATAAAGGCATTGGCTACGGCATGGAAAGTCACATAATTGATGGCAATAATATTATTGAGGTTTATACAAAAGTGAATGAAATTGCAGAAAGTATGCGTCAATTGCCAAGGCCAGTTTTATTGGAATTTAAAACCTTTAGAATGCGTGGACATGAAGAGGCTAGTGGCACTAAATATGTACCTCAAGAACTTATGGATGCTTGGGCTTTAAAAGATCCTGTCTCTAATTTTGAAACTTACTTATTTAATCAAGGTATTCTAAATTCTGATTTAGAAAAATCAATAAAGGATAACATTCTAAAAGAAATAAATGAACATTTAAATATTGCTTTTGGAGAAGAAGCTATAACACCAAATGAAACTACTGAATTAAATGATGTATACAAATGTTTTCAATATCAAGAAGTTAAAGGGAATTCAGAAAAAAAAGAAATACGTTTTATTGACGCTATCTCTGAAAGCTTAAAACAAAGTATGGAATTGCATAATGACTTGGTTATTATGGGTCAGGATATAGCAGAATATGGAGGAGCTTTTAAAATTACCGAAGGTTTTGTAGAACTTTTTGGAAAGGATCGTATTAGAAACACACCAATTTGTGAATCTTCAATAGTAGAAGTTGGTATGGGACTTTCAATAGCAGGTATGAAAAGTGTTATTGAAATGCAATTTGCAGATTTTGTGTCTTCAGGATTCAATCCAATTGTTAATTACCTAGCAAAGTCTTATTACCGATGGAATCAGCAAGCTGATGTAGTTTTAAGAATGCCATGTGGAGCAGGTGTTGGGGCAGGACCATTCCATTCTCAAACCAATGAAGCTTGGTTTACAAAAACTCCTGGATTGAAAGTTGTTTATCCAGCTTTTCCTTATGATGCCAAAGGATTATTGGCAACAGCTATAAATGATCCAAATCCTGTTTTGTTTTTTGAACATAAGGGCTTATATAGAAGCATTAGACAAGAGGTTCCTACAGATTATTATACTTTACCTTTTGGGAAAGCTTCACTTTTAAGAGAAGGTAGTCAAATAACAATTATTAGTTATGGTGCAGCAGTTCATTGGGCTTTAGAAACTTTAGATAATAATTTAAACGTTAAAGCAGATGTAATTGACTTAAGAACTTTGCAACCTTTAGATACCGAAACCATTTTTTCTTCGGTTAAAAAGACAGGTAAAGCTATCATTCTTCATGAAGATTCTCTTTTTGGAGGCATCGCAAGTGACATTTCGGCATTAATTATGGAGCATTGTTTTGAATATCTTGATGCACCGGTTAAGCGAGTTGCTAGTTTAGAAACTCCAATCCCGTTTATAAAGCAGTTAGAAGACCAATATTTGCCAAAAAACAGATTTGAATTAACTCTTAAAGAACTTCTTAAATTTTAGTTAAACTTCTAGTCACCAGACTTTTATTATGAAAAAATGGCAGTTAAATCTGAAATTTTTTCAGTTTTTTTCTAATGGTATTTTATTTGCTATTCAATAATTAAAAAATTAATTGTTTAACATTTAAATTATTTAATTATGAGTACTTTAATTCCAACGATTAAAACAGGTGGTAAAAAAACCGCTGATTCAAATTTCAATAGATTACCAAGTTTACCATCTTGGTTTGATGATATATTAGGTAAGAGTTTTGGAAATGAATTCATTTCAAACTTTAATACTGGTATTACTTTACCAGCTGTTAATTTAATTAGTTTAGATAATGAATTTGTTGTAGAAATGGCTGTTCCTGGCTTTAAAAAATCAGATTTCAATATCAATCTTGATAATGATATTTTATCTGTTGGTGCTGAATTAAAATCAGAAACCAATGAAGAAAACGAAAAATACACAAGAAGAGAGTTTGGTTATTCTTCATTTAAAAGAACCTTTGTAATACCAGAAACTGTAGAAACAGAAAAAATCTCTGCAGAATATAATGATGGTATCTTAAAAATTATGCTTCCAAAGAGAGAAGAGGCCAAGAAAAAAGCTATAAAATCTATTGATATTAAATGATAAAAAAGAGAGTTTAAAACTCTCTTTTTTATTTAAAATATAAAATAAACCATATATTGTATAATAATTTAAGCGTAATTAAATGGTTTTAAGGGTTTATACAATAATTTTCTTTTTGCTTGTTTTTTATGGTTGTAAAGATGACTTTGAAAAAAATTACGATTGGCATAAAATTAAAGTCACTGCAACTGCTTACAATTCTTTAAAAAATCAGACTGATTCAAATCCTCACATTACTGCTTATGGTGATAGTTTAAAACCTGGTATGCAATATATCGCAGTTTCAAACGATCTGATTAAAAAAGGATTAAAACATAATACACCAGTTAAAATTAATGGCTTAGATGGAATTTATTATGTTAAGGACAGAATGCACGGTCGATGGAAAAATCGTATTGATATTTACATGGGCATTGATGTAAAAGCTGCCAAAACTTGGGGAAGAAAAAAGATTTCTATTCATTATGGTTTACCGAAAGATAATCCTTAATGTGCATATCTTTTTGTGCCCAACCAAATAGCTTCCACTGCATTGTTAAAGGCAATTACACGTCTAGTAACCAATAAATTCTCGTTTGTTAATCTATTTAAGCGTTTTGATATTTTATTATAAGTTTTCATTTTTTTATTTAAAATTTTTGTTAAAAGACGCCACTTATTTGTAACGTCTTTTTTCATTCCAAGTGTAACTTTTTGAGTTACTTAAACTTCCTGTTAATTGATTGCTGTTTAAAGTTCTCATGATTTCTGTTTTTTGATTGATGATTGTTTTTTTGATATTATTATCTAAATCTTCTTTTACAATTCCAGTTGTAACTTTTTGAATTTTTTAAAGATTCTGTTAATCGGTTGCTGTCTAATGTTCTCATGGTTTCTAATTTTTATTTGATTATACTTTATAGACGATCAAAAAATAAATTTGTTACAGTACTATGTATAACATAATAATATATTAACACTTTTTAACTTAATTATATTAAATAGAGTAGTAGTAAAAAATAATTAAATAGCAAAAATTAAATAATTAGGAATGATTTTTGTTAAATGATTGCAAAATAACTAACAAAGAATTGACGTTGATTAGATAAAAAAATATCTTTGACACATAAATTTAAAGATAAATTGCTTTTTGAATACCAATTATATCTAATGAAAATTAAAATTTTATATATAATATTCTTTTTAATGTCATTAACTATCAATGCGCAGATTGATAGTCAAAAAAAATCTACACCAATTCCAGCTATTGAAAGTAAAAAGGATTCATCAAATACGAGTGTAGTTCTTCCATCTAAAACTAATAACAACAACACTTTTAGTGGATTAACAATCCCAAAAACAAATTCAGACATTAATGTTCCCAAAAAGGAATTTACAATGTTTGGTGAAACTTTTGGTAATCCAGGAGAATTATATGAGAAAAGATTGAATAAAAAAAGTGATGAGATTAAAAATGAAATGTTTTTAGGTACAGTTGGAAGTAAAACAGATGTTTATTTTGGAGATTTCAAAACAAAATCAAAATACGTTTACGTAATGTACAGTGATTATGGAGAACAAGATGGCGATTTAATAAATATTTCAGTTAATGATGAAATTATAAATCCCAGAATTTTTTTAACAAACACTGTTCAAGGGTTTAAGTTAGATTTAAAGGAAGGCTTTAATAAAATAGATTTTTTGGCTTTAAGTGAAGGATACTTACTTCCAAATACAGCATTTTTTAAAGTTGTTGACGATCAGCAAAATGTTATAACTTCCAATCATTGGGCTCTTTCCAAAGATGTAAAAGCATCTATTATCATTGTTAAGGAATAACTAAGTATAAGTTCCTTAATGCTTTAAAAAAAATCTGTACAAAATTTAAAATCATTCGTTATAAACCCTTTAAAGGTGTTATTTTTGCAAGCGGTCAAAATTGAAGCATGTCAAAACAAACAGAATTAGAAGAACGTAAGGTTGGTAAGGATTTATACAGTTATCAAAAAGGAGCTATCAGTCAAATTTTTAAATTATTTGAAGAGGCTCCAGAAGATTATCACTTGCTTTATCAATTACCAACAGGTGGTGGTAAAACGGTTATTTTCTCGGAAATTGTTAGACAATATTTAAAACATCACAATAAAAAAGTATTGGTGATGACGCATCGTATTGAACTTTGTAAACAAACATCATCTGTGCTTACAGAGTTTGGAGTTGTTAACAAAGTTATTGATAGCAAGGCTAAATTAGATGACCAAAATCAATATAGCTGTTTTGTTGCAATGGTTGAAACCTTAAATAACAGACTTAACGACAATAAGTTAGATATTTCCGATATTGGTTTGGTTATTATTGATGAAGCTCACTATAACTCATTTACCAAACTATTTAAATTTTTTAGTAAATCATTTGTTTTAGGTGTTACTGCAACACCTTTAAGTTCAAGTATTGAATTACCAATGACCGATAATTATGATGAATTAATTGTTGGTGAAACCATTGAATCTCTTATAGAAAACGGATTTTTAGCTCGTGCAGAAATGTTTACTTATAATGTTGGATTAACTTCATTGGTTGTAGGTGCAAATGGTGATTATACGGTTAAATCTTCTGAAGATTTATATACGGATAATGACATGCTTACTAAGTTGTTAAATGCTTATGAAGAACGTTCTAAAGGCAAAAAAACACTTATTTTTAATAATGGTATTAATACATCTTTACATGTTTATGATACTTTTAGAGCAGCTGGCTATCCAATTGCACACTTAGATAATACCAACACAAAAAAAGAACGTGCACTAATTTTAAGATGGTTTAAAAAAACACCTGATGCCATTTTAACATCAGTAAGTATTTTAACAACCGGTTTTGATGAACCAACCGTTGAAAGTATTATTTTAAATAGGGCCACCAAATCATTAACCTTATATTATCAAATGATTGGTCGTGGTTCGCGTATTTTAAAAAACAAGAAAACCTTTGATGTTATTGACTTAGGTAATAATTTTTATCGCTTTGGTCCTTGGGGAGATAGTTTAGATTGGCAGCGTATTTTTAAATCCCCTAATTATTACCTAGATTCTTTATTAGGTGATGAAGAACTTGAAAGTAATTTTAGGTATGAAATGCCAAAAGCATTAAGAGATGAATTTGCAAAGTCAGAAGATGTTTCTTTTAACGTTCATGAAACCTATGTAGCTTCTATAAGAAATGGAGAATCATCAAAAGTAGTTTTAGAGCGTTCTATTGAGCAACATGCCAAAATTTGTATCGAAAACAGCGAAGATGTTTATGATGCATTAGGATTAGCAAAAATGTTAGGTGAGGACATAGATTTCAGAATAAATCGCTATACAAAATGTATTAGTAAAAGCACATTTAACTTTGTTGAATGGTTAAAAGGTGAATACAGAAAAAAACTAAATGCTTACATAAGAGCTAATTTTGACGAGGTTTTTGAATCCATTAACGGGTATGCTCCAAAAGATTAATTTTTAACTTAAATTTAAATTTTTATTACTAATTTTTTCTTACTTAAAAATTAATTATCTTTACAGCAAATTAGCATGTTAAGGCAATTTTTATATTTTTTTCAATTCTTAAATTTTCTTGTTCAAGATTTAAATAAAAATTAAATTCACTGCAATTATATAATAACTTAAAAAAACAGGAAATAAGTAGTAATGGCAAAATCACAAGTCACATTTAATAAAATTGAAAAAGAAAAAAAACGCTTAAAGAAGCGTGAAGATAAGCAAAAGAAAAAAGATGCTAGAAAAGCAGAATCTAAAGAAAACCCACAAGGAATTCAATTTGCTTATGTTGATTATAATGGTAATTTGACTGATACGCCACCAGATCCTTCTTTGAAAGTAAAAGTAGAAGCAGAAAGTATAGAAATTGGTATTCCAAAAAAAGAGCATAGAGAAGAAGAAGTAGTTCCTGAGAAACAAGGAAAAGTATCATTTTTTGATAAATCAAAAGGCTTCGGATTCATTATTGATTCAACTTCACAAGAAAAATATTTTGTACATATAAGTGGGTTAATTGATGCTATTCAAGAAAACGACAAAGTTACTTACGAGCTTGAACGCGGACAAAAGGGTATGAATGCCGTTCGTGTAAAAAAGATTTAATATTTATCTTTGATTTAAAATATTTAATCAAGCAAACTTGAATTTTTTGTGGCTTTACATCTTTTAGAACAAGATCAAGAATATATAAATTTACAAACAGAGCTTGTTTGGTTACAACAGCATATTAAAGAGACCAATCAGCGAATTCTCATTATTTTTGAAGGTAGAGATACTGCAGGAAAAGGTGGAGCTATCATGCGTTTTATCCGCTTTTTAAATCCTCGTCTTTTTAAAGTTGTTGCACTTTCAAAACCTACAGAAAAAGAATCTGGTCAGTGGTATTTTCAAAGATATCTTGAGCATTTACCAAGTCCAGGAGAAATAGTCCTTTTTGATAGAAGTTGGTATAATAGAGCAGTTGTTGAACCAGTTATGGGTTTTTGTACAAAAAAACAATATAATTTATTCAATAGGCAAGTAGTATCTTTAGAAAGAATGCTTATTCAAGATGGCATACATGTTTTTAAATTTTGGTTTTCTATTGATCAAGAAGAACAAAAAAGAAGACTTGAAGAACGTGTTCATAACCCATTAAAACAATGGAAATTAAGCAGTGTAGATGTTCAAGCACAATCAAAATGGGAAGAATTCACCTTTTATAAAGAAGCCATGTTTCAAAAAACTGCTAAACCGCATTCCCCATGGATTGTAGTAAAGGGAAATGAAAGAGATGTTGCACGAAAAGAAGTGATGCGCTATGTTGTTAATAGGCTTGAATACAATAAAAAAGGACAAACAGGAGAACGATTAACTTTGGATCCTAAAATTGTCACAGAAATATTTAACGAGGTTTAATAAATAATCAAAAGTATTCTATGAGCATGCCTCGTAAAACGATTCTTATCATTTTGGCTTTTTTTGCAATTTATGTTATTTGGGGATCAACATATCTTTTAAATAAAATTGCTGTTACTCAAATTTCACCACTTTTTTTAGCCTCAATTCGTTTTATTTCGGCTGGGTTATTAATTTTTGGTATTGCAAAATCAATGAAGCTAAGTTTAGCAATAACTAAAAAACAGCTCATTAACAGCGTCATTGCAGGCTTTTTATTTTTAACCTATGGAAATGGTGTGTTTGTTTGGGCGCTTAAATATGTTGATAGTGGTTTTGGTGCTTTAGAAGCGTCTATACAACCATTAATGGTATTGATTATGATGCGAATGATTGATGGAAAAAAAATTAAAACCTCGTCAATTATAGGAATTGTTTTAGGAATTATAGGCATGTATTTATTGGTAAGTCAAAGAGAATTAGTGTATCAAGACAACAGTATTTTAGGAATCATCATGATTTTTACTTGTGTTATCAGCTGGAGTTTTGGAAGCCTGTTTGTTGCAAAAGCAGAATTACCTTCAAATTTCTTTATTAATACTGGTTATCAAATGCTTTTTGGTGGTATATTACTTTTCATCGTAAGTTTTTCTATTGGAGAAGAATGGTTATCGCCCGTGTTATGGACTCCTTCGGTTAAATTATCCATGATTCTTTTAATTTTATTCGGAAGTATCATTGCTTTTACTTCTTTCAATTATTTGCTTAAAGTAGTATCTACAGAAAAAGTCTCTACATCAGCTTATGTAAATCCTGTTATTGCTTTACTTTTAGGTTGGTATGTTCTTGACGAAAAAATCACTGGACAATCAATTTTAGCTGCAGCCATATTGTTAACAGGTGTCTATTTCATCAACGCAAAGAAAAATTTCAGAACTTTAAGATAGTTTGTTTTTTTAGTTAGAAATTAAATTAATTTTGCGCTTTTTATATCTATAACGTTTTATGATTAATGAGAATAAGTTAAACTCTGAAATTTCTTCGGAAGAAATAAATAAGTGCATCGACATTTTAGAACGTTTGGTTTCTAATTCAAATCAAATTTTTGAAATTCCTGAAGAACAGCGAATAGCATTAATTAAAGCTTCCGGACAATTGTCGCGTCCTAACAAGCAGGAATTTATAAAATGGAAAAAAGACGCAAAAAAAACTGAACGCAGAAAATTAGCAGCAAAAGATAGAACAGCAAGAAAAGAAACTGGGATAAGAAGTGCCAGAGAATCTATAATTTTTCAAGCACCTAAATTACTTTCAGCAGCAGAATTAACCAACAAAGAAACACTAGAGTTACAAACACCTAGAAATTGTTATGTCTGCAAAACTGAATTCACCAAACTGCATCATTTTTACGATACCATGTGTACAGAATGTGGTGACTTTAATTATGCAAAACGTTTTCAAACAGCTGATTTAAGAGGTCAAGTAGCTGTTATTACGGGCTCTCGATTAAAAATCGGGTATCACATAACATTAATGTGTTTACGTGCAGGAGCAACTGTTGTTGCTACAACACGTTTTCCAGTGGATTCTGCTTTACGCTTTTCAAAAGAAGCAGATTTTACAGAATGGGGACATCGATTAAAAATTCACGGACTAGATTTGAGGCATATTCCTAGTGTAGAAATCTTCTGTAATTTTATTGAACAAAAATATGATCGTTTAGACATTCTTATTAACAATGCAGCACAAACAGTAAGAAGACCAGCTGGTTTTTATGCACATTTAATGCAAAATGAAGAACGTCCAATAGAATCTTTACCAAAATTTGCTAAAGACTTGCTCTCAGACCACGATAGTTGTTTGCAAGAATTAAAAATATTGACAGCTAATGCATCTTCAAACCAAAATATGCCTGTAACTTGGCATGGACCTGAACCTGGCATAGGATTGCGTGCATCAGCTAAATTATCACAAATACCATATAGTTTTGATAACACATTGGTTGCTAAAGAGGTTTTTCCTGAAGGGCAGTTAGATGCCGATTTACAACAGGTAGATTTACGTAAAACAAATAGTTGGCGTTTAAAACTTGGTGAAATAGAAACTACTGAAATGATTGAAGTGCAATTAGTAAATTCTGTTGCACCATTTGTGTTGTGTAATCGCCTTTCTGAAATCATGAAGATAGACAATACAGGTAAAAAACATATTATTAATGTAACTGCTATGGAAGGAAAATTTCATCGCTTTTTTAAAGCTTCACGTCATCCACATACCAATATGGCTAAAGCAGCTTTAAATATGTTAACCCATACAGCTTCTGATGATTTGTCTAAACATGGAATTTTTATCAATGCTGTTGATACTGGTTGGGTAACTGATGAAGATCCGGTAGATTTAGCAAAGCATAAGGCAGAAGTGCATGATTTTCAACCGCCACTCGATATTGTTGATGGTGCTGCTAGAGTTATGGATCCGCTATTTGATGGGATAAACACAGGAAAACATTGGTGCGGCAAATTTTTAAAAGATTACCGACCCATTGATTGGTAATTCAATGGATTTTTAAATTCCACTTACCTATTCTAATCTAAATACCTATTTTTGTATTCTTAATCTTAACACATGGGAAACAGAACATATAAAATAGCTGTTATTCAGCTTAATTTAAATGACAAACCAGAAAACAATTTAAAAAAATGTTTGAGTTGGGTTAAAGAGGCTGCTAAACAAGGAGCTGAAGTTATTTCATTACCAGAGCTTTATAGTAGTCATTATTTTTGTCAGAGTGAAGATACCGACAATTTTGCATTAGCAGAACCACTATATAGTACGTCATTTAAGGCTTTTAGTGAATTGGCTAAAGAATTAGGTGTTGTGATAATAGTTCCTTTTTTTGAAAAACGTATGGCAGGAATTTATCATAACAGTGCCTATATTTTAGATACTGATGGCTCTGAAGCTGGTTTGTATCGAAAAATGCACATTCCAGATGATCCTCATTTTTATGAAAAATTCTATTTTACACCAGGCGATTTAGGTTTTAAATCTAACACTACTAAAAAAGGAAATATTGGTGTACTAATCTGTTGGGATCAATGGTATCCAGAAGCTGCTAGATTAACAGCGTTAAAAGGAGCAGAGGTCTTGTTTTACCCAACTGCAATTGGTTGGCATCCAAAAGAAAAAGAGCAATACGGAGACAATCAATATGGAGCTTGGATGAATGTTATGAAAGGACACGCTGTTGCTAATGGCGTATTCGTTGCAGCTGCAAACAGAATTGGTTTAGAACAATATTTACCAAATACAGATGGCATTGAGTTTTGGGGCGCATCCTTTATTGCGGGACCTCAAGGTGAAATTTTAGCTCAAGCATCACATGATAAAGAAGAAATATTAATTGCTGAAGTCGATTTAGATTTACAAGAAAATGTCCGTCAAAATTGGCCATTTTTTAGAGATAGACGCATTGATGCTTTTGGTGACATAACTAAACGTGCAATAGACTAATGAGAAGATTTCCAGCAGAATGGGAAAAACAACAAGGATTATTACTTTGTTTTCCACATAATGGTAATGATTGGCCTGGAAAATATGGCGCTATTCAATGGGCTTTTGTTGAATTCATTAAAAAAGTAACTCTTGTTGAAACCGTTTTTTTAGTTGTTGTAGATAATAAATTAAAAGCAAAAGTTAATGATATGCTTGAAATGGCTCATGTAAATATTTCAAATGTATCTTATATTATTCAAAAGACCAATAGAAGTTGGATGCGTGATTCTGGACCAATCATTGTAAAAAATGGTTCAAAACGTGAAGCTTTAAACTTCAATTTTAATGGTTGGGCAAAGTATAAAAACTACCAATTAGATAAACATGTACCAGCAAAAGTTGCCAATCATTTAAATGTTCCGTTAACACAAGTAATGTATAAAGAGAAACCTGTTGTTCTTGAAGGCGGTGCAATTGATGTAAACGGAAAAGGTACTTTATTAACTTCAGAGGAATGTTTATTACATCCAACTATTCAAGTAAGAAATAAAAATTTCACCAAAAGTGATTATGAGGATATATTTAAAGAATATCTCGGAATTACAAATGTTATTTGGGTAGGAGATGGCATTATTGGAGATGATACACATGGACATATAGATGATTTATGTCGTTTTGTAAATGAAGATACTATTATTACAGTTGTTGAATCTAATACTAAAAGTAAAAACTATAAAGCGTTACAAGACAATTTAACACGTTTAAAAAATGCTGTTTTAGAAAACGGCAAAAAAATAAATATTGTTGAGCTACCAATGCCAACACCTATAGAATTTGATGGAATTAATATTCCGGCAAGTTATGCCAACTTCATTATTTTAAATAAATGTGTTTTAGTCCCTACATTTAATGATGTAAATGATAGGATTGCTTTAAATATTATAGCTAGTTGTTTTCCTGACAGAGAAATAATTGGCATGAGTGCTATAGATTTAATATGGGGATTTGGAACTTTACATTGTCTTAGTCAGCAAATACCGGTTTAGTGGATATCAAGAATGCCATAAAATTTATGATTATCAGTACTTTGGCATTTGCTTGCATGAATGTTACTGTTAAGTATTTATCTACTATCAATGCGCCTCAAATTGTTTTTTTTAGATCTGCTAGTTCATTGTTTTTTACTTTTGGATACCTTCTTAAAAATAAAATTCCTGTTTCTGGAAACAATAAAAAGTTATTGATTTTAAGAGGTATAGTAGGTGTAACTTCAATGACATTCTTCTTTGCATCAATCAAATATTTATCTGTTGGCACAGCTGTTTCATTACGTTATATTGCGCCAATTTTTGCGGCAATTTTTGCTGTATTATTTCTAAAGGAAAAAATTAAGCCCCTACAATGGTTGTTTTTTATCATGGCATTTTCAGGTGTTGTTGTTTTAAAAGGTTTTGATACACATGTTAGTACTTATGGACTTTTATTAGTTTTAATAGCTTCTGTATTTAGTGGTTTTGTTTATATTATCCTTAGTAAAATTGGTAAAAGTGAGCATCCAGTTGTTGTTGTTAATTATTTTATGATTATAGCAACAATTGTTGGAGGTGTTTTATCAATTAATAATTGGGTAACTCCAGATGGATTTCAATTAGTTTTATTACTTAGTTTAGGAGTATTTGGATACTACGGACAGGTATATATGACTAAAGCATTTCAATCTGCGCCTACAAATCAAGTGGCACCTTTAAAATATATAGAAGTGGTTTTTACTCTTGTTATTGGATTATTTTGGGTTAAAGAAGTATATACCTTTTGGAGTTTATTAGGAATAACCCTTATTATTGGTGGTTTGATCTTAAATTTGCTCTATAAAAAACACGATACATAATATCAGGCTTTCTTTTTAATTTTCAAACACAAAAAAAGCAGTAACAAATTGGATTCATTTACTTTTATTAACATATTTCAAAGTTTTTAAATCAATTTTTTGAACAACCAAAATTATACGTGTCGGTAATTAGAAATATATGGCTAAGTAGTTTTTTTATAACTCCAAACGGCTAATCCGTTCATTATAAGGGCAAACAGAACTGTTTTTAAAACCTGGGGCAAAATATCGATAAAGCCAGAACCTTTAAGCATGACCATTCGCATAACTTCAACAAAGTATTTAATAGGATTAAAGTCTGTAATTCTTTGGGCCCAATTTGGCATACTTTCAATAGGCGTAAATAACCCGCTCATTAAAATAAAAATGACCATAAAAAACCATGAGATAAACATGGCTTGCTGTTGAGTTTCTGTAAAGTTAGAGATAAAAAGACCAATACCTAAAATCACCAAAATATAAATGGAAGTATATAAATACATAAGCATTAGGTTACCAACAATAGGAACATTAAAAATTACTTTAGCAATAATTAAACCTACCGTAAGTATTGAAAGTCCTAAAACCCAAAAAGGAAACAGTTTTCCAACGATAAATTGACTTTTTTTGATAGGTGTCACGTTTATTTGCTCTAAAGTGCCGATTTCTTTTTCACGTACAATATTCATTCCTGATAAGAATAAGGTTATCATGGTAACCAATAAAACCAAAATACCAGGAACCATGTAAGTTTTATAATTCAAGGTTTTATTGTACCAAAATGATGGAATAGTTAAAATATCAACAGAAGCTATATTTGAATTTGAAGGCTGAAAAAGTTCTACTTGAATATTTTTATTAAAATTTTGAATAATCTGATTTACATAAACATTTTCAACTCCAGCGGAGGCACCATCAATGGCATTAATGGTCACGCTTAAATTAGCGTATTTTTCTTTTTGCAAGTCACGTTCAAAATATTTTGGAATTTCTAAAATAACATTAACATCTCCATTTAGCATAGCCAATTTTGCTTTCTTTTCAGAAGGAAAATCTGTTATAACATGAAAGTATTTTGAAGCTTCAAATTTACTAATCAATTCTCTGGAATATGTAGAATGATCATTATCTATATAAGAAAATTTGATGTTTTTTATATCAAAAGTAGCTGCATTAGACAGTATAAGAAGCTGAATGAAAGGCATCACAAAAATTATAGGTAACATGCCTTTATTTCTAAATATCTGCTTAAATTCTTTTTGAATTATAAATCCTAATATTTTCATTATTCCAGCCTTATTTTATATTTTTTTGTACTCAAACCAATAAAAAACAAAGACATAGCTATTAAAACAAGCGTTTCTTTCCATAAATAAGTAATACCAACACCTTTTAGCATAATTCCTTTTATAATGATGATAAACCATTTTGCAGGTATGATGTTACTAATAATTTGTAATGGAAGTGGCATGCTTTCAATAGGAAAAATAAACCCAGACAAAATAATAACAGGTAACATTAAGCCCATTAACGATATCATCATAGCCGTTTGTTGAGTTGCTGATATTGTTGAAATTAAAATACCAAAAGCTAAAGCAGTAACAATAAATATGACGTTTTCAAAGCCTAATAAAATCAAACTTCCTTGAACAGGCATTTTAAAAATAAAAAGGCTTAGTAAAATAATAATAGTTGCATTTATTATTGAAATAAAAACATAGGGGATTACTTTTCCAGCAATGACTTGAATGGGCTTTAATGGCGACACTAAAATGATTTCCATAGTACCTAATTCTTTTTCTCTTGTAATAGAAATAGAGGTCATCATAGCCGACACTAACATTAAAATAACAGTCATAACACCAGGAACAAACATAAATACACTTTTTAATTCTGGGTTGTAAACCATATGCGATATGGGTATAATTTGGTATGAAACCACAACATCTTTATTAAGTTCTTGCGTATAAGATTGTATGATGGCATTAATATAATTTGAAATAGTATTAGCTGTATTTGGGTCTGTAGCATCTGCAATTATCTGTACAGTTGCATGGCTATTTTTAAGAAGTTTTTTACTAAAATCATTTTCAAAAATTAAAACAGCTTTTATTTTTCCTTTTTTAAAGACCTTTTCAATATCAGATTCTCGCTCAATAAATTGTTTAATGCTAAAGTAGGAGGAAGCAGAAATTTTATTAATTATGTTTTGAGTTGTTACATCTTTTGAATGATCGAGGATAGCTATATTAACGTTATTTATTTCATTAGTAATTGCAAAGCCAAACAGTAATATCTGAATGATTGGCATACCTAATAATATAAACAATGAACGTCTATCTCTTATGATATGATAGAATTCTTTTTTAATGAAAACATAAAATAGTTTCATGCTTTAACCTCTTGCTAATTTTAAAAACACATCGTTCATACTATCTGCTTTATAAGAATTTTTTAAATTCTTTGGTGTATCTAAAGCTTCTATTTTGCCATTAACCATAATTGAAACCCTATCGCAATATTCTGCTTCATCCATATAATGTGTTGTAACAAAAATGGTGGTTCCTTGGTTGGCCGCTTTGTAAATCATTTCCCAAAACTGTCGTCTTGTAATAGGGTCAACACCTCCTGTAGGTTCATCAAGAAATACAATTTTTGGGTTATGCAATAAGGCTACTGAAAATGAAATTTTTTGTTTCCAGCCTAATGGCAATGATCCAACTAATTGATTTTCTACTTCTTCAAGGTTTAACTCTTTAATAAGCACTTGAGTTTTTGATTTTATCACTTCTCTTGACAACCCATAAATACCACCAAAAAAAGTAATATTTTCTTTAACTGTTAAATCATCATAAAGAGCAAACTTCTGACTCATATAACCAATGTTATTCTTTATACTTTCCCGTTGTTTAAACACATCAAAACCAGCAACTTTTGCTTCGCCAGAAGTAGGATTTGAAATACCTATAAGCATTTTCATAGCTGTAGTTTTTCCTGCGCCATTAGCTCCAAGAAATCCAAAAATTTCACCCTTTTCTACATGAAATGTAATAGCATTTACAGCCGTAAAATCTCCAAACGACTTTGTTAAACTTTTAGCTTCTATTACTTTTTCCATAAATTATTTTGCTAAAGCCATGAAGGTGTCTTCAATGGTTGGTTGTGCAACTTCAACAGAAATTTGATTAAGCCCTTTAGAAGTTAAATATTCATTCAATTCAATTGAATTAAAGTCATTTCTTTTATCAGTGTAATGCACAAATTCACCAAAAGGAAAAACACTGTGCATGTGCTCATAATGTTTTAAACTCTCAATTAGTTTGTACATATTATCTGCACCAACATTGTAAAGCTTTTTAGGAAAATGCTTAACAATGTCTTGTGGAGAATCAATCTCTAAAATTTCGCCATTTTGTATAAAAGCAATTCTATCACATAAAGCTGCTTCATCCATATAAGGCGTTGAAACCAATATAGAAATGCCTTTTTGTTGTAATCTTTTAAGCATGTCCCAAAATTCTTTACGCGAAACAGGATCTACACCAGTTGTAGGTTCATCTAAAAACAGCACTTTTGGTTTATGAATTAAAGCACAGCAAAGTGCTAGTTTTTGTTTCATCCCTCCTGAAAGTTTTCCTGCTCTACGATTTTTAAAAGGTTCTATTTGAACGTATATATCTTTTATTAAATGATAATTCTCTTTGATGCTTGTTCCAAAAATAGTTGCAAAAAAATTGAGGTTTTCTTCAACGGTTAAATCTTGATAGAGTGAAAATTTACCTGGCATATAACCTACGCAATTTCGTATTTCTTTAAAATCATCTACCACATCATAACCAGCAACATTTGCTTTACCAGAATCAGCTATTAAAAGCGTGGTAAGAATTCTGAATAAGCTTGTTTTTCCAGCACCATCTGGACCTATAAGACCAAATAATTCACCTTCATTTACATGAAAGGAAACATCTTTTAATGCTTGAACATTTTTATATGATTTTGATATGTTAGATACAGAAATACTCACACAATTTTAATTTTGAACAGTAATTTTTGGTTCCATAATTACTTTAGAAGTTATAGAATTTGAAATTAAACACGCCTTTTCAGATTTTTCAAGAATACGAAGTGCTTTATCTTTTTGGCTTTCATCGGCTATGAATACTTCTGGAAACAAAAGCACTTCAGTCATTACAAACTTTCCGTCAACTTTATCTAAAATTCCTTTTGAATTACATTTAAAACTTATAAATTCAAATTTTGAATATTCAGAAATAGCTAGAAATGTGGTCATCAAACAACTGCTTACAGCAGCTGTAAATAAATGTTCTGGAGACCAAATATTTGGCATTCCTTTTTCAAATTCAGGTGGCGTAGCAACCTCAATACAGTTTTTCTCGTTAGTTGAATTATTGTGCAACTCTGGTGAACACATAATTCCTTTACGGTCATGTTTCCATGCTATGTCAACGTTGTAAAAATGCTTTTCCATTTTGTTTGTATTTAAATTTTTTAAAATATTTAGTTTTCTAATTTTGTAACCACATCTCTGCAGGCATTCCAATTTTTAATCCTCCATCATTTTTGACATCAATTTTAACAGCATAAACCAATGCAACACGCTCGTCTTTTGTTTGAATTATTTTTGGTGTAAATTCTGCCTCAGAAGCAATCCAAGTAATAGTTCCTTTATAGTTTTTCAAACCATCATTGGCATTAACTTTAACAGTAACTTCTTGACCTATTTTTACACTTTCAAGTTGGGTTTCACTAATGTAAACTCTTAATTGCATGGTGTTTAAATCTGCTATTTTATAAAGAGGTTTACCAAAAGAAGTGATTTCATTTGGCTCAGCATATTTCACTAAAACGGTTCCATTAATAGGGTTTTTAATTTTACTTTTTTTAATTTGATCGTCAATTTGTTTTATTTGAACATCAATGTTTTTTAACTCATTAACCACTGGAGCATTTTGTGTTTCAATACTTATAATTTGTTGTTTTATAACATTGATTTCACCATTTATATCATCTAATTGTTTTTGTGTAGCTGCATTATCTTTTATAAGATTTTTGATTCTGATTTGATTTTTTTTAGCAGTTGAAAGCTGAGCGTTTAAAACACTAATTTGTGACAAAACTCCTTTTGATTTTGATATAGTTACTTCTTTTGAAACCATTAATTGCTCACGTTTTAAACTTAATGGTATGGTATCAATATATCCAACAAAGGCCTCTTTTTTAAGCTGTTGTCCTTCGGTAACATTAAATACTTCTAACTTTCCATTATTCTCTGCAGATATTGTGATTTCTGTAGCTTCAAAATTCCCATATCCATCTGCATTATCATTACCATTTCCACATGAAAATAGGGTAGTGGTAACAACTCCCAAAAGCGATATTCTTTTTATAGATGTTATCATAATTTTATTGTCCTTTAGTTATATTGTAATTTGCCTTTACTAGTAATAATTGAATGTTGTGTGTTTTTAAGTTGTTTTCATCTTCAAATAGATTCGTCAATTCTGTTATATATGCTGAAGATGTTATTACTCCATTTTTTAATTGAGATTCTGCCGATTGTAATACTTCTTTTCTTAATGTTATTATTTCAGAATCTGAAGCAATGAAGCTTTCAATTTTCTTCATTTCAGATTCTTGCTGACGCAACTCAATATTGGTGTTTAGATTAAAAATTTCTGTTTCGTTATTAATAATATCAGTATTGATCAATAAGGATTCACGCTCTTTTTTGTTTGAATTCCAATCAAAAATATTCCAGTTAAGCTTTAATCCGATGGTATAAAATCCCTTAAACGAATTGTCAAGCATATTTAAACCCGGGTAGCCATAACCACCTGTTGCAAAACCAGAAATTTTAGGCGCGTTTTGCTTAGATATAAGCATTTCATTAGATTCAACTTGTTCTTTTTTTAACTGAAATAATTCTAATTCTGGTCTGCTAATATTTCCTTGAAAGTTTGTGTAGATTTCTGGATTTTTTAAAATGCTTGTTGCATTAATATTTTCTCCTAATAAAGATGATAAGGTATCAAATAAACTTATTTTGTTATAATCAATTTCTACAAATTGTTGGTTGATTTTTATTAATTCGGCTTCAAGCACTTTATCTGAAGCTGGTAAAATGGTTCCATAAGTTATGCCAGATTTCACTTCTTTAATCCTTGCCATCAACTGTTCTTGCTTTGCTGTTAGTAAAGCCTTTTTTTCTTGCAATAATAAAATAGAAAAATATAATTGATTGACTTGCTTTTTAAGCTGATATAAATTGACTTCTACTTGTTTTTGTAGAGTTTTTGACGCAACAGATTTTGCTTGTAATGAGGCATCTATTAAACCTCCATTATAAATTAATTGACTTAATGTAGCAGTTGCTCTGTATTGATCTTTGTTTAAAGGTTCAACGCCTGTATTTGGAATGGCTACATGAGTAACATCAGATTGATAAGTAGCTTGGGCATCTATGCTTAATTGAGGAAGCGTCTTATTTGTAATAACTTCTAAATCTATATTGTTTTGCTTCTCTAATAAAGCTTTTTGTTTTATTAATGGATAGTTTTTATCAACTAATTGGTAACAATCAACCAAAGACAATTGCTGTTGAGAAAAACCGCTAAATGTCAGTAGTAAAATAAAAGATAAAACAACTTTTTTCATGACATTACATTTTAATTGAACTGATAATAAAATTTGCAACATGTGTTTTTCTTTCATCAATAAGTTGATTGAAATTTTCATCATCAATAATTCCTATAGCTTTTATTAAAGGCGAACCAACAAAAGGGAATACACATAGCGATATGATATTAATAAATAATTGTTCAGGATTTATAGGTTTTATAATTCCTTTTTGAACTTCATTATTAACCTGGATTTTAAATTTTTCAAGATTTGGCAAATTCTCATTTCCTTTAAATTTTAAAGCAAAATCTGGATTTCTATTTATTTCCTGAATAACAAAATTGGGTAAATAAGGATGTTGACTTACAAACGAAACATAGTTATGAGTAAATTTTATTATTTTATCTTCTACAGACGAATCGTCATTTAATATATAGTTTAATTGAGGAGCCAATAACGAAAAAGCATTGAAAAAAACAGCTTCAAACAATTGTTGTTTACTTCTAAAATAATAATGCAATAGTGCTTTATTTATTCCAGCTTCGTCTGCAATTTCTTGCATTCTGGCTCCATCCATACCTTTTTTTATAAATACAGATTTTGCTGCATTTAATATCAACACTTCAGAGGTTTCGCTTTTCATCACTTTATTAATTAACTAAATAGTTTAACCATATGGTTAACAAAATTAATGAAATAATTAAAACAAAAGCAAAATTGTCTATAAATTAATTTTACTGATTAATATCCAACTGGAAAACAGACTATACAAAAAGTATTTTTTTAATAGTCATTTCATCGGTAAATTTTAATCATTCACATAAACAGTAAACCATTCATCGTATAATTTGAACGTTTATAAGATTTTTATTTATAAATAAACTTAATCTATTAGTTTTGAATTAATTATAAATAAAAGCCCCATGAAAAATCTACTTACTATTTTATGTGTTATCTATTTTATTGGTACAAGCCCTTCACTTTTTGCACAAGATTATGCAGATGTTATAGACAATGTTAGTTATAAAAAGCGTAGTCCTGTATATGATTATTCAGAACTTCAATTAAACAACACAGATACTATTCCTGATTTTGAGACGAAACCAGATAAATTAAAAATAACAGGAACTATTTATCAAAAAGATAAAAAAACACCTGCAGCAGATATTATTCTATACGTTTATCAAACTGATGAAAATGGAAATTTTGAGTTAAAAAGAGACGATTTGCATAAACGCTATGTAAAACACAGAGGCTGGATTAAAACAGATGCTGACGGGAAATACACAATTTATACCTTTATGCCTGGTAAGTATGTGAGAAGTAAAGAATTAAAACAAATTCATAGAGTAATTAAAGAACCAGGAAAACCTGAATATGAATTGACTTCATTCTTTTTTAATGACGATCCATTAATACCAGATTTAACACTTTCTTGTCGTGCTCAAGCTGTAAAAAGCATGTTAAGACTTGAAAAAGAAGGCAATATGTACGTAGCTAAAAAAGATATTGTATTAGATTCAACTGGTTCTTTAGACAAGTAAAAAGAGTCTTCTGTTTTGCTTATTTAGGTTAAAAGTATAAAAAACATTAGTACCAAATAGGTGTGTTCACAATTAAAATATACAACCTAAGAATTGTACCAACCAAACCAGTTTTTGATGAGGTTGTTAATTTTAAAAAGCTATTAGTAGAAACCTTTGGAAGACAACCTCTTTCTAAATCAAAACCCCATATTACCTTAGCTGAATTTGAAATGGATTCAGAATATCAAGATATATTGGTGAAGGTGTTTAACCAACTATCAAGCATTAAAAAGTTTCAACTAAACATTTATGGCTTTGATATATTTGAAAATAATGCTAATGTTTTGTTTCTGAAAATTCCAATGACTGAGGATATTAAACTAATTCACAAAAACATTAAAATTTTATGGATTAGAGATTTACATAGAAAAGAAAGCACAATTACAATTCCCAGTGTACCACATATGACCATTGCTAAAACTAACGATAAGAAAGCACTTTACGAAAGTTTTACCTTTTTTCAGAAAATGAATTATCCAAATAAACAAATTGAAATTAATCAGTTAATATTGGTTTCTAGACATCAAGGCAAAACTTGGGATTGGGAACATGAAATAAACCTTTCTTAAACACAATTTTTTAAAAATATTTTTAAACCAATCACCATTTTATTTATTAATTGTATTTGTGCTATAATGTTCCGCGTGGCGTTTATCCTGAGCGTAGCCGAAGGGTAACTTGAGCTTTGCTCACCTCATTTTTATTTGTTAGAGAGGTATTCGCGAATCTCCTTCGTCGATTTGGTTAAAAGCAAAAGTTGTTACTACAGTTTCTTGAAAAAAATTTAATCTAAAAGTTTCCTCTGTAATGTTAATGAAACCGAGTTTACGAGGTTCACGAGCTCCTATTTATCAAAATAGTGTGTGCGAGTAAACACTTTTTATGCGACAAGCCTGTGCTGAGCGAAGTCGAAGCATAATATGTGTGAAATGATTAAAAATAGCTTAAAACGTCTTTTACTTCATCTTTGTATTTCCTTCCAACTGGTATAGAAATTTCTTTAAGAATTAATTTACTTGGTGAAAACGAATCAATAAATTTAATGGCAACAATATAAGAACGGTGTACTCTTAAAAATTCCTTTTCTGGCAAAGATTTTTGAATTGATGAAATACTTTTGTGAACAACAATTTCTCTTTCTGTAGTTTTTAATTTTGTATAATTTTTCTGACTTTCAATATATAAAATATCTCTAACAAGAACTTTTTGAAGAGATTTTTCTATTTTTAAATAGATGTAATCTTCTTCTGTATTTTGTTTTAATTGTTGCAGTTCCAAATCTATTGCTTTTTGATTTGTCTTTTGCCAACTCTTAAAAAAAACATAACCTAATGGAATAATTACTGCAAGATTTACATCTAAAATGGTGTTCATTATTTCTGTAACGGCAAAGAAATTGTCGCTTTTAAAATTATACATATACAACAGTTGAACCACGTAAAAAATAATGGGTCTTTGAATAAGAACAGATACTCCAATTAACAAAAGTAAAAATGACACGATAAATACTGTATACTTCCTTTGAAGAAAAAAGGAAGGAATTAAAACATATAATGTTACATAAACCAAAGTTGCTCTAGAAGGCAAACTAAATATCTGAATCTTCAAATTTCGATAATAGTCATTATCATAAGTTCCCCAAATTATTGTAAAGAAAAGAACAAACAGCAACCAGTAGAATAAATGCTTTACAATTCTATAGTTAAGGCGATTTACATTAAAAAAGGGAAACGTCTTGTTGTAAAAGTTCATATTGCTAAATTCTAAAAAATAATTTGAATAACCATTAGTTAAGTACCAACAACCAGTAATTTTATACTGATAGCAGTATTAAATGACTGTTTTGGATTTAATTAAAACTTCCAATAGATGTATTAATAACAGTTAAACAAAGTAGTTTGACACTTATAAAAGGTTATGTGTATAATGGGTTTGTTTTTTTTGAATTTCAGTTTTAATATTGACTCAAATAATTTAAAACTTAGAAAAATGAAGTCAAAATTTAGAACTTTTATCACTTGTTTACTCGTGTTTATTTCAATTCAATTTATAAGTGCTCAAAACGTAAAATTGGATAGAATAGAGCCTCAAAATTGGTGGATAGGAATGGAAAACCCCAAATTGCAACTTTTGGTTTACGGAAAAAATATTGGTACTACAAAACCAACAATTCAATATGAAGGCGTTACAATTAACAGTGTGACTAAATTGGAAAGCAGTAACTATTTATTTATAAATCTCACTATTGCTAAGACAACAAATAGAGGTGTTTTTGATATTGTTTTTGATACTGATTTTGGTAAAAAGCTAGTCTATAAGTATGAATTGAAATCAAAAAAGAAAAAAAACAATAGAACTCAAACCATTGATGCCTCTGATGTAATCTACTTGATAACACCGGATCGATTTGCGAATGGAAATTCCAAAAACGATAATACAGACGATACCCTAGAAAAAGTAAACCGTTCAAACCAAGATGGGAGACATGGCGGAGATTTGCAAGGTATTATAAATCATCTAGATTATATACAAGAATTGGGTGTTACCACTTTATGGTTAAATCCATTTTTAGAAAACGATCAGCCAACATATTCGTATCACGGTTATGGAATATCAGATTTTTATAAAACAGATAGTCGTTTTGGGACTAATGCAGATTTCTTGAATTTGGTGGATTTATGCCATCAAAAAGGAATGAAAATGATAATGGACCAAGTTTTCAATCATTGTGGATCTGGTCATTGGTGGATGAATGATTTGCCTTCTAAGGATTGGCTTAACCAATGGGACTCGTTTACAAAGAGCAATTTTACCAATATTGCTGCTTCAGATCCGTACGCTTCAAAAAGAGATTATGATTTATTTACAAAAGGTTGGTTTGATACTAATTTGCCCGATTTAAACTTGGAAAATCCGTTTTTAGCAACCTATCTGATTCAAAATTCCATTTGGTGGATTGAATATGCCAATTTGGATGGTGTAAGAATGGATACATATCCTTACCCTGATAAAACCGTGATGGCCAAGTGGGTAGAAACGATCAATACAGAATTCCAAAACTTATATATTGTTGCAGAAACATGGGAAGCAAAAGCCTCATCATTATCCTATTGGAATAGCAGAGGAGTCAATAATGATGGTTATAATTCCCCCTTAAATAGTGTCTGCGATTATCCTTTATACTATGCCATGTTAAAAGCATTTGGTAAAGAAGGAAATACATATAAACTCTATGAAACTTTGGCAGAGGATTTTGTGTATGGTGATGCTTTTAACAATAAAATATTTAATGGTAATCACGATGTTGGACGATTGTTCTCTTTGTTGGGTGAAGATATTAATAAATTTAAATTAAGTATGGCTTTTATATTGACAACTAGAGGGATTCCACAATTTTACTATGGAGATGAATTACTGTTTAAAGGAGATAAACCAGACGGACAAATACGAAAAGATTTTCCTGGCGGATGGAAGTCAGATAAAATCAACGATTTTACTGAAGGGGGAAGAACCTCGCAGCAAAATGACAGTTATCATTATGTACAAACTATTTTGAATTGGCGCAAAACCGCTACAGAAATCCATAAAGGAAAATTGAAGCATTATCAACCTTTGGAAAACATTTATGTCTATTTTAGATATACAGACTCAGTGAGTACCATGGTTATCTTAAATAATAGCACAAAGGATATCGCAAATTATAGCTTAGAGCGCTATAAAGAATCTTTGATAGGGTATATATCTGGAGTAGATATTATAACAGGAGAGGAGATTTCTTCCTTAAAATCTTTACATTTAAAAGCCAATTCAGCGTTAATTATTAAACTGAAAAACTAATGAAAAATATCTTTATTATTGGTGGAGCATCCTATAATTCAGTAATTACTTTAGATGAATTTCCAAAAGCAATACCACAAACTATTCACAATTGTCATTTTAATGAAACTATTGGTAATACAGGAGCAGGAAAGGCACTAACGCTTTCAAAGTTAGGTTTTAATACAACATTTCATTCTTTGATTGGTGATGATTCATTTGGTGAAAAAGTAACCTCACTTTTACAAGAGCCAAACCTAAATTTTATTACAGACATAGACTCAAAAGGTACCGAAAGGCATTTAAATATTATGAACAGTAGAGGAGAACGGATTTCTATTTTCATGAATTCGAGTTCTGATAATCTAAATAGCGATTATTCTAAATTTGAGACGTATTTAATTACATCAGATTATATTGTTGTAAATATTACGAATTATTGCAGAAATATTTTACCTATCTGCAAGAAGCTAAAAAAACCTATATGGACAGATTTACATGATTATGATGGAAAAAATGAATACCACCAAGATTTTATAAATGCGTCCGACTATATATTTTTAAGTTCCGATAATTTACCAGATTATAAACCCTTTATGGAAGCGCAAATTGAAAATGGAAAGAAATTGGTTGTTTGCACACATGGAAAAAGTGGCGCAACTGCTTATACAAAAGACCGAGAATGGATTGAAGTTCCAATAATTGATAATTATAAATTGAAGAACTCCAATGGAGCTGGAGACTCTTTCTTTTCTGGGTTTTTATATGGGTTTTCTAAAGGATATGACACGAAAAAATGTATGCAATTTGGTACTGTTATTTCAGGATTATGTATAGAATCCGAGATGATCACTAACAATAAATTAAATAAAACGCTAATCGAAAGCGAGTATTTTAAACATTATGTAAAATAGAACCTCGATGTTAAACCTGGCCTCATAAAATTTTGGTCAAAACAATAGGAGAAAAGAGCGTCCATATTTTAGGGGTTTAGTAATACAGTTTCTTAATAGCCTCAATTATACAAGGATTTCAAAGGAATGTTAACGAGTTCCAATGTTTCCTAAAATATAGCGAAACGAGCCGTAATTGTTTCCAAAAGTTTATGCGGTCATGATTTTTTTGTTTCTTTTTTTATCAAGAAAAAAAGATAATAAAACTTAAAAATGTATATTGTTATCTATGAATACTGCTAATGAAAACAGATTAAACTTTATGAAATCAGAGCTTAAAAAAGCTCAAATTGAAGTTTCAAATAATAAAAGTGGGAGAGAAGGAGTAGACTTTTTTATCAAGGCTAATAATGGTAATTCTTATAAATTATTCTTTAAATCTATTGATTTTAGCACAGAAAGAAGCATTAAAATTCCAAAACAAGATTTAGGTGAATTAAAAGAAAATCTATTAATTGGTCTAGTTCTTTTAATTGATAGCGAAGCGAAAGTTTTATATTTAATTCCATCAACAGTCTTTTTAAATCCTAATTCTATATTTAAAAGCAATGACGTGATGTTAGAGCATTTATCTAATTGGGGAATAAATGTGTTTTCAAATGCAATTCCAGAATTAAGTAAATATGCTTTAGAGAATATGATTGATAATTTATGATATATGGATTACAGCGTATTACTTATAATAATTATTGGAGTAGTCGCTTGGTTGGTTAAACGTTGGATTTTTAATATTAAACGTAAACGACGTGAAACTATTACCGAAATGTTTACCTTGAATCTGATGCATGGAAACGAAAACGTTTTGTTGTTCTCAAACGAGATAATTGGCGTTGTGTGTATTGCGGTGCACGTGCTACACAAGTTCATCATAAAAAATATGCGAAGAGAAATATAGGAAAGGAACCAATAAAATGGTTAGTTTCAATATGTAAGTCTTGTCATGATAAAACTCATAAATAATAGCCTCTAATAATATTATGTAAAATAGAATTTCAAAAAGTTTAATTGGAATTCTAAATAGAACAAGTGTATAGAAATTTTAAAGCAAGGATTTGAGCGAGGGAAAATTTTATACTCTTATGGTAAGCTTACGAGAATCGTCTAAAATTTTTTATTTCGTACAATTTTATCAAATACGCGATTTTTAATAAGAGCAAAAAGGTTAGCTTTTATTTTGGCGTTGGCAAGCGATGGATAATTGTGTGTAAAATAAATTGCCAGAGCAATTTGATTTTATAAAACAATCGAGCGTTTGGCAGCGGCTATTTTACATAACGGCTAATTATAGATACAAATGTTTTATAAACGCTGCGAAGCAAACCGCTTATTAGTTTAATGACCCAAGTTCCAATTATTTTAATGAAAATATATGTATCTGGGATATTTTACATAATATCGAATTATAGCTTACGAATGTTTAACAAACTGTTGGTCGTAAAATAGCTGTTACATAATTGCTATCGATATGAACCTAAAGGCATCATATCTGCAACTATGTAAAATAGAACAGAAAAAGTTCTATTCGCTATTTTACTTATACTAACATTTGTACTATAATTTATATTATGTAAAATAGAATGTTTCAAAACCTCTTCTACTATATTATATAAAACAAAAAAACCATATGTAAAACATATGGCTTATTTGTAAAAAATAAATGTATTATAACCATTCTAAAAAATAATCCATCATTTCTTCTTTTAACTCATAATGCAATTTTATATAATTTCTCATATCCTCGCGTAAAGTATGTTGCTCATTATGTAGTCTTCCATCAATTTTCTCTTCATAGCTAACTCTGTTAATGTTAATCATCTTATTTCTAATTCTATGAAGCAATTTTGAAATAGCATCTTTTTCAATCATAATTCTATTCTGAAAAACTTCTAATGGTTTTAAAGCTTTCTGACCAAATTCACGTTCTGCAATTTCTTCCAATTTTTCTTGAAAAGTATCCATTTCGTTAAAATGAAAACGCAATTCACGTTTCCAAGTTTCTAAATTGAATTTTAAATCGCTTAGATATAATACTTTAGTTTGCATAGGATTCTATTTATATTAATTAATTTTTTACTAATTGACTTTGAATATGTGGTGGCACCATTTGATATGATGAAAATTGAGTGCTAAACGTTGCACGACCTTGAGTAATAGATCGTAAATCGGTTGAGTATCCAAATAACTCATCTGCAGGTATTTGACAGTTTAAAATTTGATAATTATCATTATTCTCAAAACCTTGAATTACAGCTCTTCTTGATTGTAAATCGGTCATGACTTGTCCTACCATTTCTTCTGGAACTTTAACTATAAGTTCGTTTTTAGGTTCTAATAATTTAGGATTGGCATTTAAAAATGCTTCACTAAAAGCATGTGCTCCAGCTATTTTAAAGGAAATATCATTAGAATCAACTGAGTGCATTTTGCCATCGTACACCATCACACGAATATCTCTAATATAAGATCCTGTAAGTGGCCCAGATTCCATAACTTCTAAAACGCCTTTCATAATTGAAGGCAGATATCGTGTATCAATCACACCACCTACAATACAGTTATAAAAAACTAATTTTCCGCCCCAAGCTAAATCAACCACCTCTTTTCCTCTAATATTAAAACCTTCTGGTTCAGGCATACCCTCTTGCCATGGCTCTATTTTAATATGTACTTGTGCAAATTGACCTGATCCTCCTGATTGTTTTTTGTGACGATAATTAGCAGTTGATGATCTTTGAATGGTTTCTCTATAAGCTGTTTTTGGCTTTTCAAATTTAGCTTCTACCTGATAAATATTTTTTAAAGTCCAATCTATAGTTATTAAGTGTAATTCTCCCTGACAACCAATAAGCAGTTCTTTTGTTTCTTTTGAAAATGATAAACTAACTGTGGGGTCTTGAATATGAATCTTTTTAAGAGCTTCACTTAATTTTTCTTCATCATTTTGGGTTGAAGCGCTTACAGATAGAACCATACGTTGTTCTGGGTATTGTATGTGTTTTAGTGAAATTTGCTCTTTACCACTATATAAAGTGTCATTGGTTTCGGTAAACTTTAGCTTTAACGTTGCCCCAATATCACCAACAGTGAGTTTTGAAACAGGTTGGCGTTCCTTTCCATCCATTATAAATAACTGATTGATAATTTCAGATTCTCCTGTTCTTGAATTTGTTAATCGGTCATTTACGTTTACTTCACCCGATTTTACTTTAAAAAAAGTTATTTGTCCTAAATTAGTTTGAAATAGTGTTTTAAAAACAAATAGAGCCGTTGGTCCGTCACTTTTTGGATGAAGCTCCATCCCTTCAATAGTTTGTTCAGATTTTAAATCGGCTGCTGCTGGAGCTACATTATCTATAAATCCCATCAATCTACCAGAACCCATATCATTGAGTGCCGATACACAAAATACAGGATACAAATCATGATTTAGCATTCCTGCTTTGATGCCTTTACGCATTTCATCCTCATTTAATGTGCCTTTTTCAAAGAATAGTTCTAAAAGCTCATCATCATTTTCAGCAGCTTTCTCAATTAATTCATTATGAAGTTTATCTGCCAATTCTTTTTGATCTTTGGGAATAGCTAATTTTTCTGGCTTCCCTCCTTTTGGACCAAACTTATAAAGCTTCATTTTTAAAACATCAATAATACCTTGTGCTCCATCAATTTTAATTGGATATTGAATGATAACCGCATTATTTCCAACTAAAGACTGAATTCCTTTAAAATTATGATCAAACTTTGTGTCAACATGATCAATTTGATTGATTACAAACAAAGTTGGAATATGATACTTATCTATATAATTCCAAATAATTTCGGTACCTACTTCTAAACCTTGTCTGCCATTAATTGTAACAACCACAGTATCTGCCACACGAATAGATGAAATAATTTCTCCAATAAAATCATCAAATCCAGGTGTGTCAATAATATTTATTTTGTAATTACGCCATTCTGTATGCATTGGCGTTGCATAAACCGAAGCTCCACGTTCATGCTCCACGCTATGATAGTCTGAAACAGTGTTGTGATCTTCTACTGTTCCTCTTCTATTAATAAGTCCAGCTTCAAACAACATGGTTTCAGACAGTGTCGTTTTTCCGCTGTTATGAGCTCCAACTAAAACAATGTTTTTAATGTGCTTTTCGTCAAATATTTTCATGTCTTAAGTTTAATTGTTATGAAAATAAAGCTAACTCCATTAAATTAATAAAAAAATGACTTAAGTCAGCTAAAAAAATCAAAAAAATGTGTAAATAATTAATACCAGTAATGTATTTCAACTGTTAAAACAATATTAAAGTTTTTATAAAAAAAAATAATAGCACCAATAGATAGGCTTATAAACCTATATTTGCAACCTTTAAAAACAATAAGTTTGCAATGAAAAATAAGCCCAGATCAAAAACCGAAAAATCGCGGTTGCATTTGCTACACCAGTATTATCTTTATACGGGTTTTTATGCGTTTGTTGGTCAAGCCATAAAAAAAGCATTACCATATATTTTAATTATTATTGCTGCCGTTTTTATTTTAAATAAGTTTTTTAATATTAATGAATTTTTAATTCATCTCACAGAAACACTTCCTGTTAATGGTGTTTTAACGTTTTTTTTTATTTCAGAAATCCTTTTAGGATTGGTTCCTCCAGAAATATTTATTGCATGGGCTGGTAAATTAGATTTACCCTGGATATATCTAAGTATTCTAGCGCTTTTATCTTATTTCGGTGGTCTTTGTTCTTATTGGATTGGAATTGGAATCACAAAAATTCCAAGAGTTCATATCTATCTGGAGAGAAAAATGGAAAAACAACTTAAAAATTCAAAAAAATGGGGTGGTTTTTTAATCATCGTTGGTGCCTTATTACCCTTGCCTTTTTCCATTTCATGTATGGCTGCTGGAATTATTGCATTTCCTTTTAAAAATGTGGTGTTCTATGGTTCGTTACGTTTGGTAAGATTTCTTATTTACGGACTGGTAATTTTTCATGTTTTTTAATTCCAATTTGGATTGATGCATTTTGAATCTCTAATTAGTAACTTTGTAAAAAAAAATTATATGTTATCATTTTTGAATATTTTTAGAATCGTGGCGCTATTAGAAGGCGTTTCTTATCTTTTATTACTTTTTATTGCAACTCCAGTTAAATACCTTTTGCATGAACCTAAATATGTAAAATTATTGGGAATGCCTCATGGATTGTTATTTATAGGTTACATTATTCTTGCATTTATGCTTAAATCTGAAACCAATTGGACAAAATCTCAACTTTACTCAGTTTTACTTGCTTCAATAATACCTTTAGGAACTTTTTATGTCGATAGAAAATATTTAAAAACTATTAAGTAATATGAACTCAATAAAACATTTGCTCTACAACTACTTGATTTCATTAGGTTTATCAGAACCCATTTCTGAATTCCTTAATATGCTGGCTTTAGCAATAGTTTTAATTATAATTGTTTTAATTGTTGACTTTATCATTAGAAAAATATTAATTCAAGTATTTACTCGATTTGCTTCTAAAACAAAAACCAATTTTGATGATTTACTAATTGCCAATAAAGTCCCACGGAATATTGCTCATGTTATTCCGTTATTAATCATGTTGGAATTTATGCCAATTGTTTTGACAGATTTTGGATATTATGAAAACATTGTTGAAAAATCACTAAAAGTATTTTCAATTCTTTTAACCCTTTGGATAGTTAGAAGCGTCTTAAATGCAATAAAAGATTATTTTAAAACTTTACCAAAACTAAAAGACAAACCCATAGATAGCTACATTCAGGTTTTTATGATTTTTGCATGGGTTATTGGTATTTTTTCAGCAATAGCCATTATTACAGGTATTGCCTTTATACATTTTATAACTGGACTTGGTGCGGCATCTGCTGTTATCATATTAATCTTTAAAGACACTATTTTAGGATTTGTAGCCAGTATTCAAGTATCTATTAACAATATGGTTCATATTGGAGACTGGATTACTTTTGAAAAATATGGTGCTGATGGAGATGTTATCGAAATAAATTTAGCTACGGTTAAAGTTCAAAACTTTGATAAAACGATTACTACAATACCAACGTATGCCTTAATTTCAGACTCGTTTAAGAACTGGCGTGGCATGGTAAATTCTGAAGGAAGACGTATTAAACGCTCATTAAGCATTAAATTAAATAGTGTTAGGTATTTATCTAAAAATGAAGTAGATGAATTAAAAAATATTCAACTAATAACTTCATATCTTGAAAAACGTCAAAATGATATTGATAGCTATAATAATAGCCATAATATAAACAAAGAACTCCCTTTAAATGGTAGAAACCTAACCAATTTAGGTGTTTTTAGAAAGTATGCTCAAACTTATCTTGAAAATCATTCTGCTATTAATAAAAACATGATGATTATGGTTAGGCAATTAGCGCCTACAACCCAAGGTATTCCTTTAGAAATATATGCTTTTAGCACAGACAAACGATGGGAAAATTATGAATATATCATGGCAGACATATTTGACCATTTAATCGCTGCCACTCCTTTTTTTAATTTGGAAATATATGAACTTCCTACAGGTTCTAGTTTTATGAATAAATAAAAAAAGCGAGTTTTATTAAAACTCGCTTTTTTTTTAAGTTATATTTTTTATTAAACATGACTAGCTAACCAATCACCAACTTCGCTAGTTTTATAAGCTTTATTTTTTCCGGCTAAGTCTTCTGTAACAATCCCTTCTGCAAGAGATTTGTCAACCACAGCACGAATTGCTTTAGCTTCCTCGATTAAACCAAATGCATCTTCAAACATCATAGCAGCAGACAAAACGGTTGCTAATGGATTTGCTATATCAAGACCTGTTGCTTGTGGATATGACCCATGAATTGGCTCATATAATGATGTATGCTCTCCAACAGAGGCTGAAGGCATTAATCCCATAGACCCTGAAATAACGGAAGCCTCATCTGTCAAAATATCCCCAAAAAGATTTTCAGTAATTAACACATCATAACTATTTGGCCATTGTACCAATCTCATCGCAACAGCGTCAACAAATTCATAACTAACTTTAACTTCTGGATAGTCCTTTTCCATTGCTTGAACAGTTTCTCTCCATAAACGAGAAGTTTCTAAAACATTAGCTTTATCAACGCAACATAATTTTTTAGAACGTGTCATGGCTAATTCAAATCCTTTTTTGGCCAGTCTTTTCACTTCTTCTCTTGTGTAAACACAATTATCGTAAGCTGTTTCTCCTTCATCTCTTCTGCCCTTTTCGCCAAAGTAGATACCACCTGTCAACTCTCTTAAAAAAACTAAGTCGGTACCTTCAATGCGTTCTCTTTTTAAAGGAGAATTATCAATTAAAGAAGGAAATGTAAATGTTGGTCTCACATTAGCAAACAACCCTAATTTTTTACGCATTTTAAGAAGCCCTTGCTCTGGTCTTACTTTAGCACTTGGATCATTATCATATTTAGGGTGACCAATAGCTCCAAATAAAACAGCATCAGCTTTCATACAAATCTCATGGGTTTCATCCGGATATGGTTCTCCAACAGCATCAATAGCTGCTGCACCAGTTAAAGCTGGTGTCCATGTAATTTCATGTCCAAATTTTTGCGCAATCGCATTACTTACTTTTACCGCTTGATCAATAACTTCTGGCCCAATACCATCACCTGCTAATAGCGCTATATTTAATTTCATATGTGAATATTTATTGTTTTTTAATTGTCATATGTAATCGCTATATCTTATTGGTATTTATGTTTCCAAATCATGCGATTTCATATATTTAATTTTGTATTCTTAATTAATAATAATGTTGAGCATTTTTTCGGTTGCCTTAATAGCAGAAACTGTTTGATCAGAATCTAAACCACGTGTCTTAAATTCCTTTTCAGAGCTTTTCCATGTAATAATAGTTTCGCATAAGGCATCTGAATGGCTTCCAGGAGGAATTCTAACAGCATAATCAATCAAATTAGGCAATTCTAAATTAAGCTTTTTGAATACTGTTCTTATGGCGTTCATAAAGGCATCAAATTGTCCATCACCTTGTGAGTTTTCTTCAAATGTTTTACCATTAATGGAAATAGCAACAGTTGTTGAAGGTCTTAATCCTTTTGAATGAGTTAATACATACGAGTCTACTTTTACTTTTTCTTCATATGTTCTGTCTAACACATCAGAAATTATATAAGGTAAATCTTCTTTAGTAACTACTTGCTTTTTATCACCTAATTCAATGATTCGTTGAGTCACCTTTTTTAAATCATCATCATTAAGCTGTAGCCCTAACTCTTGTAAGTTTTTTTGAATATTAGCTTTACCTGAAGCTTTTCCTAAAGCATATTTTCTGGTTCTACCAAAACGTTCTGGCAATAAATCACTGAAATATAAATTCTTTTTATTATCTCCATCCGCATGAATCCCTGCAGTTTGCGTAAACACATTAGCTCCAATAATTGGTTTATTGGAAGGGATCATGACTCCAGAAAAGTTTTCAACTAATTTACTTACTGTATATAGTACCTTTTCGTTTACCCCAATTTGTATTGATGGCATAAAATCGTTTATAACAGCAATTGTACTGGCCATAGGTGCATTACCAGCACGTTCACCCATACCATTAATTGTAAGGTGCAAACCATCTGCTCCAGCTTTTAAAGCTTCTATAGCATTAGAAACTCCTAAATCGTAATCATTATGTGCATGAAAATCAAAATGTAAAGTTGGATACTTTTCTCTAATTTCCAAAACAAAGGCATAAGATTCAGAAGGTGTTAATACACCCAAAGTATCAGGAAGCATAATACGTTTAATAGGTTGTGTAGATAAAAACTCTAAAAACTCATAAACATAATCTTTAGAATTTCTCATTCCATTACTCCAATCTTCTAAATAAACATTGGTTTCAATATCTTTACTTTTTGCTAATGAAATAGTTTCTGAAATTTCTTTAAAGTGCTGGCTAGAAGTCTTTTTTAATTGATGAGTTAAATGATTCAATGAACCCTTAGTTAATAGATTTTGAACCTTGGCACCAGCCTCAATCATCCAATCAATGGACACGCCATTATCAACAAATGTCAATACTTCAACCCTATCAATATACCCATTCTTTTTTGCCCAATCCGTTACACTTTTAACAGCTTGAAATTCACCTTCAGAAACTCTGGCAGAAGCAATTTCAATACGGTCAACCTTTAATTCTTCAAGTAACAGTTTGGCTATTGTTAATTTTTCAGAAGCAGAAAACGACACACCTGAGGTTTGCTCACCATCACGTAATGTCGTATCCATTATTTCTATCTTTTTTCTAGCCATTTATTTATAGTAACAGACCATTTGCAAAAGATTCTATTTCTCCTTTAATATTTTGAAGATAATCTATATCATCAAAACCATTAAGCATATTTTCTTTTTTATAACTATTAATTTCAAAGGATTCTTGAGCTCCAGTTGAAACAATAGTAATAGTTTGATTTGGAAGGTTTACTTCTATTTCAGTATTTGGATCATCATAAATAGCATTGAATAGTTGTTCAGAAAATTCTGTGCTCACTTGAACTGGCAATACACCAACATTCAAGCAGTTATTTCTAAAAATATCGGCAAAAAAGCTAGAAACCACACAACGAAATCCATAATCGTAAACTGCCCAAGCAGCATGTTCTCTTGATGAACCAGAACCAAAATTTTTGCCTCCAACTAAAATTTTTCCTGAATAAATAGGGTTGTTTAAAACAAAACTCTCTTTTGGAGAATCATCATTGTTATATCTCCAATCTCTAAATAAGTTGTCGCCAAATCCTTTTCGCTCAGTAGCTTTTAAAAAACGTGCAGGTATAATTTGATCTGTATCAACATTTTCTAATGGTAAAGGAACCGCTGTACTTGTAAGTATATTAAATTTATCGTAAGCCATGTTTTTGTTTGCTATGGGCCATTAGCTGTTTGCTATTGGCAAAATTATAAATATTTTTTTTTATGTTTTTTAGCTAATAGCCAAAGGCCAAAAGCTGGAAACTATTATAGTAAATCCCTTGGATCTGTTACTACACCAGTTATAGCAGCTGCAGCAGCTACTAATGGACTTGCTAATAATGTTCTTGAGCCAGGACCTTGACGACCTTCAAAGTTTCTGTTTGAGGTACTAACCGCATATTTCCCAGCCGGAACTTTATCATCATTCATAGCTAAACATGCAGAACAACCAGGTTGTCTTAATACAAACCCTGCTTCAGTAATAATATCTAGAATTCCTTCTTCTTTAATTAAAGCTTCAACTTCATGAGATCCTGGAACTAACCAAGCTGTAACATGATCTGCTTTTTTCTTTCCTTTTACTATTGATGCAAACGCACGAAAATCTTCAATTCTACCATTGGTACAACTTCCTAAAAATACGTAGTCAATTTTTTTGCCAATCATAGAATCATTTTCATGATATCCCATATATTCTAATGATTTTTTATAAGTAGCAACTCCTCCTTCAACTTTATCTGCATCAGGAATATTTTTAGAAATACCCATACCCATACCAGGATTAGTTCCATAAGTAATCATAGGCTCAATATCACTTGCTAAAAAGGTTAATTCTTTATCAAAAGTTGCATTAGCATCCGTTTTTAAAGTTTTCCAATGTGCTACAGCTTTATTCCATTCTTCTCCTTTTAGTGATAATGGTTTTCCTTTTAAATAAGCAAAAGTTGTTTCATCTGGAGCAATCATACCTCCACGAGCACCCATTTCAATAGACAAATTACAAACAGTCATTCTACCTTCCATGGTCATGCTTTCAAAAACATCACCTGCATATTCAACAAAATAACCTGTAGCGCCAGAAGTAGTAAGTTGAGAAATAATATATAAAGCCACATCTTTAGGCGTTACACCTTTTCCTAATTGCCCATTAACGTTAATGCGCATTTTTTTAGGTTTTGGTTGCATGATACATTGTGTAGATAATACCATTTCAACTTCAGAAGTACCAATACCAAAAGCAATGGCGCCAAATGCACCATGAGTTGATGTGTGTGAATCACCACAAACTATGGTTGCTCCTGGAAAAGTTATGCCGTTTTCAGGACCAACAACGTGTACAATGCCATTTTTTTTATCACCAAGTCCCCAGTGACTAATTCCATATTCTTTTGAATTATCTTCTAAAGCCTTCAATTGGTTTGCAGATAATGGATCCTGAACTGGCAAGTGTTGATTAATTGTTGGTGTATTATGGTCGGCAGTTGCAAATGTGCGTTCTGGATATAATACTTTTAAACCTCTGGTTTTTAATCCAAGGAAAGCAACTGGACTTGTCACTTCATGAATAAAATGACGGTCAATAAAAAACACATCTGGTCCTCCTTCTATTTTTTTAACAACGTGTGAATCCCATACTTTGTCAAACAATGTTTTGTTCATAAATATCTTTAATTTAATATTGAAACTTGAACGTAAATAAATCTATATTTCACAACAAGTTATAAGGATGGCAAATTTATAAAAAACTCAACTTTTTTCATCATAATACTAAAAGTTACGTTGTATAGAGAATCATTTTTATAATATTATTAATGGATTGAGAAAAAATCGATTTTATCTCAATAGAAATGGTTGTTTGCTCATAAATTTTAAAGACCAAATTTTGAATTATTACTTTAATCTGTCTTCTACAAATTCTATATGTGTTTTCCCATGAGGTTTAGCTTTCCCATCGGAACCTAAATTAACCATAACAATGTTTGAAATTGTAATGATTGTTTCGTGTGTCATTTTATTTCTAACCTCACTACTTAGGGTTAAAGATGCCTTTCCAAATTTAACAACTTCAATACCAATTTCTACAATATCTCCTTGTCTAGCAGATGATTTAAAATCAATTTCGCTCATATATTTGGTGACTACTTTTTGATTTTCTAATTGAATGATGTTGTATAGCGCAGCTTCTTCATCAATCCATTCTAAAAGGCGTCCACCAAACAGTGTTCCGTTGGGATTTAAATCTTCTGTTTTTACCCATTTACGTGTATGAAATTTCATTTTCTTTTTTGTATTATAATAATAAACTTTGTTGAGAATCATCATTTGGAATTGTTAATGAATAACCTAATTCCCTGTTTAATTTTTTTATGAAATAAGCAGAAAGCAATGGTGATTCTTTTTCTATATTTTGATGAATAAAGAAATCAATTTCTTTTATTCCTTCTTCTTTCCATAGTTTTAATCGCTGTACCCAATCGTTCAATCGTGCATAATCGCTTTCATGATTGGCACCAACATAACGAACAAATGCTGTTGCATTAGTCAATCTCATATGTAATAAATCGCGCCTTCCGGCAGTATCAACTATAATATTTGATACGTTATTTTCTTCAAGAAGTTGATACAAATCTTTTGCAACTTCAAGATCATTAAACCAATTGGTATGTCTAAATTCTATGGCTAAAGGCAATTCCATTGGCCAATTTTCAACAAAATCCACTACTCTATTAAAATCTTTAGGACTAAAATTGTTATGCATTTGCAAAAAAATGGTTCCTAGTTTCTCTTTCAGGTTTGAAGCATTGTATAAATAATTTTCTACCACATTTTTAACTTCAACCAAACGCTTCCAATGGCTAATTTCTTGATTAAGTTTTGGAAAAAATTTAAAACCCTTTGGCGTTTTTTCATGCCAATTTTCAAATTGTTGTGCAGGAAATATTCTGTAAAAAGTGGCATTCAATTCTATTGAATTGAATTGTGAAGCATAGTGCACCAATTCGTCTTTTGTTCCTTTTGGATAGAATCCTTTTAAATCGGCCTTATTCCATTTGGCACAACCCACATAAATTTCCGGAACGTTATCATCTTTAAATGTATTTAAAACCCTTTTAGTATCTACATGATCTTTAGGTAATGTGAAGTCAATAATTTCAGGGTTTTCTACACTTCCAAACTTCATAAATTTCTGATATTTTTTTTGATTTTTTTATGACAATAAAGGTAAGGATTTCAAAATTGTTGATAACCTAGTTAAAAAGTAAAAATGCATTTGTTTTATATCTTTTTATAAATCTATAATTTTAGTAAAAATCAACATCATGAATACAAGACAATTAAACCTAGAAAGTATTCGCCCTGAAATTTCTACGGATACAATTAACGACAATATGAGTAATGATGAGCGATTTCAAAATTTGGTTTTAAGACCAGTTATAAAATTGCAAAATGATTTACTTATTGAAGTGTTTAAAAACTATGTAAATAAGCACAAAAATTCATTTTATGATTTAACAGTTGAAAAAAAGATTATCTACATAGAAAATTCTATTCAAAGAGATATAAAGTTTAGAAATTCTTTAAAAGGAATAGTTATTGGTCTTTTTACAGTTGGGGAATATTTGACTTACATTCAAAATTCATCTGCATTAAACAAACGCATGATGGGTATAGTTAAAGACCGCTTAATCAGTAACATTCAATTATTTGAGAGACCAGAATTTTTGAGCGCTGTTTAAATTAAAGAAACACCATTTAAATCTGTTGTAAGGACATCGCTCATATAATTAAAATATGGGCGAATGGCTTTAAATGCGGTATTTACATTTGGTAAAAAATCTTGACTCAATACTTCTTTATCGGTAAATTTTTTAGTAAAGATGTATTGTTTTTTTCTGATTAAATCAATGGCTTTATGCTCTTTATTGAAACCTTTTGGAGCTGAAACTAATTCGTCACCTAATAAGTTACCCCATACATTTTTAAAAGATTCATCATTGATAATAGTTCTCATCTCTTCATCATCCATTTCAAATTCTTTTCGCATTCTTAATAAATCTTCATTATTTGGTTCCCAAAAACCAGTTGCAATAAAACTTTCGTTATTAGGTTGAATATGAAGATAGTATCCGCCTCTTAAATGAGGTTTAGTTCTATGAAAAGAACCACCAAAATGTGTTTTGTAGGGTTGTTTATTTTTTGAAAAACGAACATCACGATAAATTCTAAACATTTTTAATTTATCTACATCATCATGTTTTTTCAAATTTTCAAAAACAGCATTATAAACCTTTTTAACATCCGCTTCAATAGATTTAAATTCTTTTTTATTGTCGTTAAACCACTCACGATTATTGTTTTTTTCCAGTTTCTTTAAAAACTCAAAAGCATTGCTATTTATACTTAAACTCATTTTTCTTATGTTAATTAAATTCAATTTTATTTAAGATCAAACCTGATGCAGGCGCTATGTATTCCATAATTTTGACACTTTCAGGCTTTAAACTATTCTTAATATACTCTATAGAAATATCGCCTCTACCTAATTTAATCAAGGCTCCCATCATAAGCCTGATTTGGTTTCTCATAAAACCTTTTCCTCTAACCCTTAAAATATAACTGGTTTCTGGAAAAAAATTAGCAGTAAAAATATTGTTTTCAAACAGTTCACAGGTATCTATAGTTCTGTTATAAACACCTTCATTTGTAGCTTTGTACGAGTATGTTTTAAAGTTATGATACCCTTCAAAACATTTAGCTCCTTGCTTCATCAACTCTATATCTAAAGGTTCTAAAATGGTAGTCATTATTGGGGCACAAAAAGGATGGTTTTTACTTCCCTGAGTAAACAAATACAAGTATTCTTTAATTTTAGAGTTTTGGATGATGTTGAATTCAGAATCTACTTCTCTAATACTTAAAGCTCTAATATCCTGAGGTAAATTATAGTTGAATAAGTTTAAAAAATCTTCAAAATCTGTAATGGGTTCTTCTAAAAACAATTCAAAAGCGGCCTCATTAGCCGATACCATAGCATCTGTTCTACCAGAGCCAAGCGTTTTAAAAGGTTTTTTTTCTAGAATAAACTTTAATGTTTTATCAATCATTAAATGAACTGTTTTAACATGTGGCTGTTTTTGCCAACCGTGAAACCGGTAACCTAAAAATTGAACTGTAATGACATAATAGTATTTTTTCAAAGCAGCATGAGAATTTTTAAAGTTTTGAAATTAAGTTAATTTATTAACTATGGCAAAAATTTTATAAATTGTATCACAATTAACTAACTAAAACGAATTTTATGGCATCAAAATTAAGCAAACCTCCAATTTGGTATTGGATTGTAAGTGTAATAGCCCTTATTTGGAATGGGCTTGGAGTAGATGGTTATTTAGGCCAGGCCTATAATACTGAAAGATACAGAAGCTCTTTTACAAAAGAACAACTTGAAATAGCTGCAAGCTTACCTTCATGGATGATGGGTGCTTTTGCAATAGCTGTATTTTCTGCCGTTATAGGAGTTATTGGGCTTCTGTTAAGAAAAAAATGGGCTATCTTATTTTTCATAATTTCTTTAATTGCAGTAATAGCACAAATGGGGTACACTTTAATAAAAGAATATTACGACCATATAGGAATGACGATTAGCATTATTGTTTTCGCAATCTTTTTGGTTTGGTTTTCTCAAAAATCAAAATCAAAAGGTTGGATTTCTTAAATTAAATTTTATTATTTATGTCTGCCTTTTAATTCTGCTTCAATATCTTTAAGTGTAAAGCCTTTTGCCTGAAGTAACATGAGGTAATGAAACATTAAATCTGCTGATTCATAAAGGAACAATTCATCATTATTGTCCATAGCTTCAATAACCGTTTCAACAGCTTCCTCACCTACTTTTTGTGCAACTTTATTAATGCCTTTTGCAAATAAACTTGCAACATAGGATTTACTCGTATCTTTATTAGTAATTCGTTCTGCTATAACATGTTCTAAAGTTGAAAAAAAACCATAATTAGATTTATTTTCTTCGCCCCAACAAGAGTCGGTTCCTGTATGACAGGTTGGCCCAACAGGGTTTACTTGAATAAGTAAAGTGTCATTGTCACAATCATTTTTAATATCTATCAGATTTAAAAAATGTCCACTTTCTTCACCTTTTGTCCATAGTCGTTGTTTACTTCTACTAAAAAAAGTAACTTTTTTTGTTTCTAAGGTTTTTTGATAAGCTTCTTCATTCATATAACCTAACATCAATACATTTTTTGTTGTAGCATCTTGAATAATAGCCGGGACGAGTCCATTTGTATCATATTTTATAGTCATAACCGTACTTCTATATTATGGTTTTTTAATTCTTTTTTTAATTCTGAAATTGGTATTTCTCCAAAATGAAATACACTTGCAGCCAAAGCAGCATCTGCTTTACCTTCTTTAAATGTATCAATAAAATGTTGCACATTTCCAGCACCACCTGAAGCAATAATAGGAATATTCAATGTTTCTGAAAGTTTAGCTAAAGCTTCATTCGCAAATCCGTTTTTAGTACCATCATGGTTCATAGAAGTGAATAAAATTTCACCAGCTCCACGTTCTTCAACTTCTTTAGCCCATTCAAATAAATCTATTTCTGTTGGAATACTTCCTCCAGCTAAATGAACTTTCCAAAGTCCATTAATTTGCTTAGCATCAATAGCAACCACCACACATTGGCTACCAAATTTTTTTGATAATTCATTAATTAATTCTGGCCTTTTTACTGCCGAAGAATTGATGGATATTTTATCTGCACCACTTTGCAATAACGCATCAACATGCTCAATTGATGAAATGCCTCCTCCAACCGTAAACGGAATATTAACTTGTTCAGCCACATGCAATACCATTTCTAAAGTTGTAGCTCTCCCTTCAAGAGTTGCTGAAATATCAAGGAATACCAATTCGTCTGCACCCATATCAGCATATTGTTTAGCTAATTCAACAGGGTCACCAGCATCCCTTAAATCAATAAAATTGACTCCTTTAACTGTTCTTCCATTTTTTATATCTAAACAAGGAATAATTCGTTTTGTTAACATGGTTTAAACTTCATTTTAAACGTATTTTTCAAGTTGCTTTAAACTTATTCTATCTTCGTAAATAGCTTTTCCAATAATAACACCTTCACAACCTAATTCTCTAAGAATAGGCAACTCTTCAATAGAAGAAATACCTCCAGATGCTATTAATTTTATAGATTGACCACTGCTACTGTTGCTACACTCTGCAATAATTTGTTTATATAAATCTATCGATGGTCCCTCAAGCATACCATCTTTTGAAATATCTGTACAAATAACATACTGAATACTTTTCTTTTGATATGCTTTTATAAATGGAATTATATCTTCTTTGCTTTGTTCCATCCAACCACTAATAGATACTTTACCATGATGACTATCTGCTCCTAAAATGATTTTTGCAGCTCCATATTTTGATATCCACCCTTCAAATACTTTTGGATTTTTAACTGCAATACTTCCTCCTGTGATTTGCTTCGCTCCAGAATTAAAAGCAATATGTAAATCTTCATTGGCCTTAAGTCCTCCACCAAAATCAATTTTTAAAGTAGTTTTTGAAGCAATTTGTTCTAACACTTTAAAATTAACGATATGCTGAGCTTTTGCCCCATCTAAATCAACTAAATGTAAATATTCAATCCCAGAAGCTTCGAAAGCTTTTGCGACTTCAAGGGGGTTTTCATTATAAATTTTTTTCGTTTCATAATCACCTTTTGTTAAACGAACACACTTTCCATCTATAATATCTATTGCTGGTATAATTCTCATGCTTTAGCTATTTGCTTTTGGTTTTTAGCTATTAGCAAAGACTAACAGCAAATCATCAAAAACTATTTGTTTATAAATTCAAAAAATTCTTTAATATTTTTTCTCCTGCTAAACTACTCTTTTCTGGATGAAACTGAACTCCATAAAAGTTTTTATGTTGTAATGCTGAGGCATAGTTAAGTCCATAATCTGTAGTTGCAATGGTTTCTTCACAATACTCAGCATAATAACTATGAACTAAATACATATATTCATTTTCTTTAATTCCTGAAAACAAATCAGACTTTAAATTTTTAATGACATTCCATCCCATTTGAGGTACTTTTACGTCATTTGAAAACCGTTTCACTACTGTATTAAAAATTCCAAGACCTTTAGTATTTCCTTCTTCTGTTGAATTACATAGCAGCTGCATCCCTAAACAAATACCTAAAACTGGTTGCTTTAAATTTGGTATCAATTCGTCTAACCCACTTTCTTTTAATTTTTTCATAGCAGTACTTGCCTCTCCAACTCCTGGAAAAATTATTTTATCTGCATTTAAAATTTCTTTTGCATTATTTGATAAAACGGCTTCAATTCCTAAACGATTAAAAGCGAACTGAATACTTTTTATGTTGCCGGCACCATAATTTATTATTACTAATTTCATACATCTTAGCTTTTGGCTTTTAGCATTTGGCAATTAGCTAATGGCTAACCACAAAGAGCTGAAAACTATTTATAGCATTCCTTTTGTTGATGGCAAAATCATTTTTTCAATATCTCGCTTTACAGCCATTTTAATGGCTTTTGCAAAGGCTTTAAATATGGCTTCTATTTTATGATGCTCATTAGTGCCTTCTGCTTTAATATTTAAGTTACATTTTGCTCCGTCTGTAAATGATTTAAAAAAGTGATAGAACATCTCTGTTGGCATTTTTCCAACCATTTCACGTTTAAAATCGGCTTCCCAAACTAACCAGTTTCTACCTCCAAAATCAATGGCTGCTTGCGCATAACAATCATCCATTGGTAAACAAAATCCGTATCGCTCTATGCCTAATTTATTTCCTAAAACAGAATGAAATAATTCTCCTAAAGCAATAGCAGTATCTTCAATGGTGTGGTGTTCGTCAACTTCTAAATCGCCATCAACTTGTATTTTTAAATCCAATTGTCCGTGACGTGCAATTTGATCTAACATATGGTCAAAAAAGGCAATTCCTGTATCAATTTTACTTTTTCCAATTCCATCAAGATTCAACTGAATGGCAATTTTAGTTTCATTGGTATTTCTTATAATACCACCACTTCTGTCATCAGCTTTTAAAAATGCATAAATTTTTTGCCAGTCATTAGTTTCTAAGGCGATGTATTTATTCAATTCATCATGTTTAACTGTAATTTCGTCAATACCTAAATGTGTTTCATCATTAATAAAAATGCCTTTAGCGCCTAAATTCTTAGCCAATTCAATATCGGTGAGCCTATCTCCAATTACAAATGAGTTTTCCAAGTCGTAATCTTCAGAAAAGTATTTTGTAAGCAAGCCTGTATTGGGCTTTCGTGTTGGAGCATTATCTTTAGCAAAAGTCCTATCAATAAACTGTTCTGTAAATATAACACCTTCATCCTCAAAGCATTTAATTACGAAATTATGTACTGGCCAAAAGGTGTTTTCTGGATAAACTTCAGTACCTAAACCATCCTGATTTGTAACCATAACCAATTCATAATCCAATTCTTTTGCAATTTTACTTAAGTATTGAAATACTTTTGGATAAAACTTAAGCTTCTCAAATGAATCAATCTGTTCATCAGCAGGTTCTTTTATGATGGTTCCATCACGATCTATAAATAATACTTTCTTCATAATTTACAAACTTTGAAGTTCACGAAATTCTGTAATTAATTTTTTGTTTTCAAAAGCTGTTCCAACAGTTATTCTTAAACAATTGTCACAGCCATATTGAGTTGTTCTGTTTCTAATAACAATACCTTTGCTTATTAGTTGATTGTAACGTTTGTTAGCATCGTCAACTTTGATTAAAATAAAATTAGCATCAGAAGGATATATCTTAGAAACAAAATTTATGGATTTTAATTCTGTTATTAAAACGCTCCTCTCCTTTAAAATATCGGCTATTTGATGTTTTGCCAAATCTTTTTTAAGATTTTCTATGGCTTTTTGTTGTGTTAACTCGTTAACATTATAAGGTGGTTTAATAGCATTTAAAACAGAAATTATTTCTGTTGAAGCATAACAAATCCCTAAACGAATTCCTGCCATTCCATATGCTTTAGATAAGGTTTGTGTTACAATTAGATTTGGAAATTCTTCCAATCTTTGAAGCCAACTTTGCTCCTTTGAAAAATCAATATAAGCTTCATCAATAACAACGATGCCATTAAACGATTTCAACAATTGTTCAACACTATTAACTGAAAAACTATTTCCTGTTGGATTGTTTGGCGAGCATAAAAACAAGAGTTTACTATTGGAATTTGTAATGTTTAAAATCTCATCAACATTTGGTTGGAAAGTTCCAGAAAGTGGTACTTTAATAGTTTCAATGGCATTCAAATTTGCAAGCACCTCGTACATGCCATAGGTTGGTGGAAGAATGATTACATTATCTTTATTTGGTTCGCAAAACATTCTAAAAACAAGATCTAAAACTTCATCACTTCCATTTCCTAAAAGTATATTTTGAGTTGAAACATTTTTAATTTCTGATATAATGCTTTTCAATTTATTTTGATGCGGATCAGGATATCGATTAACGCCATTTTCAAACGGATTTTCATTAGCATCCAAAAACACCATGTCTGCAGGAACGCCTTGAAATTCATCTCTTGCTGACGAATAGGGTTTTAAAGCCTTAATTGTTGGTCTTATTAAATCTTTAATATTCATTTTTTTTTCACACTGAATTTATTTCAGTGTCTCATTAATTTTTATTTGTGCTTTCTGAACCAACCCTTCGACTGCGCTCAGGGTGACTTATTATTTCAAATCTTTTAATCGTATTGATACAGCGTTTTTGTGTGCTTGTAAACCTTCAGCTTCAGCCATAAGTTCTATAGTTTTTCCAATATTCAATAACCCTTCTTTAGTAATTTTTTGAAAAGTCATACTCTTTAAGAAACTATCTAAATTCACTCCAGAGTATGCTTTTGAAAACCCATTGGTTGGTAAGGTATGATTAGTTCCAGATGCATAATCGCCTGCACTTTCAGGTGTATAATTACCTATAAAAACAGATCCAGCATTTGCAATTCCGTTGATGTAAAAATCATTATTTTCTGTACAAATAATAAAATGTTCTGGTCCATATTCGTTGATTAACTCAAGTGCTATCACATCATTTTCAATATAGATGAGTTTAGAATTTCCAATAGATTTTTCTGCAATGACTTTGCGCGGAAGCACCTGTAATTGCTTTTCTACTTCTTTTGAAACTTCATCTATCATTTTTTTTGATGTTGAAACCAAAATAACCTGACTATCTGTTCCGTGTTCTGCCTGACTTAATAAATCTGAAGCTATATATGAAGCATTAGCATTTTCATCAGCAACAACCAATAATTCACTAGGTCCGGCAGGCATATCAATGGCAACTCCATATTTGGTTGCTAATTGTTTGGCAACCGTTACAAACTGATTACCAGGACCAAAAATTTTATAAACTTTAGGAATGGTTTCTGTTCCAAAAGTTAATCCAGCAATAGCTTGAATACCACCAACTTTAATAATTTTTGTTACGCCACAAAGTTGAGCTGCATACAAAATTTCTGGAGCAATTGACCCTGTTTTATTTGGTGGAGAACACAATACAATTTCTTTGCATTCAGCAATTTGTGCAGGAATTGCCAACATTAAAACAGTTGAAAACAAAGGAGCTGTTCCTCCAGGAATATATAAACCTACTTTCTCAATAGGTCTTTTTTCTTGCCAACATGATACACCTGCTGTAGTTTCAACATGAACTTTTGATGTTTTTTGAGCTAAGTGAAATGCTTCAATATGTTGCTTTGCTGTTTTTATGGCAATTTTAAGTTCTTCGGGGATACTGTTACTTGCAAATTTAATTTCATCGGCAGTCACACTATTCGATTTTAAATTGATTCCATCAAATTGAAAGGTATAATTTTTGATAGCTTCATCACCATTCTTACAAACTTCATCAAAAATTTTAATGACAGTAGATTCAATATCATCAACGGTTTGTGTTGGTCTTTTTAAAACTTCAAACCATTCATTTTTACTAGGATTTATTATTGTTTGCATGATTATATTCTAAAGAACCATTTTTTCTATTGGACACACTAAAATTCCTTGAGCTCCTTTTCTTTTTAACTCATCAATAATATCCCAAAATTGATTTTTGCTTATAACAGAGTGCACGGAACTCCAACCTTCTTCAGCCAATGGCAATACCGTTGGACTTTTCATTCCTGGTAATATATCTATGATGTCTTGCAACCTATCATTAGGAGCATTTAATAATACATATTTAGAATTTCTACCTTTTAAAACAGATTGAAGTCTGAATTGTATCTTATCTAAAATCTCTTGTTTTTCTTTACTCAGAACAGGTGAAACAGCTAAAACTGCTTCTGATTTCATGATAACTTCTACTTCTTTTAAATTGTTTTTAAAGAGCGTACTTCCGCTCGAAACAATATCACAAATGGCATCTGCCAACCCAATGTTTGGTGCAATTTCAACAGACCCATTAATAATGTGCAAATGCGCATTGATACCCTTTTCGTTTAAATAATTTTGAATGGTATTTGGGTAAGAAGTAGCAATTCGTTTTCCTTCTAAATCTTGAATTCCATTATATTTTACTGATTTTGGAATAGCAATTGAAACCTTACAAGCCGAAAACCCTAATTTTTCTGCAATAGTAATTCCGTTCCCTTTTTCAATCAAAATATTTTCTCCTATAATAGCAGCGTCTACAACACCATCTTTTAGGTACTGAGGAATATCGCCATTTCTTAAATAAAATACTTCTAAAGGAAAATTCCTTGCTGATGCTTTTAATTGATCTTTGCCATTGTCTATAGAAATACCAATATCTTTAAGTATTTCCATTGACTCTTCATGTAATCTGCCTGCTTTCTGTACTGCAATTTTTAATTTACTCATGTTTTTGTTTTTTATGAGTTTGAAACAATCTATTTAGGAATTAAAAAACCCGTTTGATTGTCTCAAACGGGTTTAAAATATATGTTGAATTTATTCAATACATTTTCATTTCGCTTGAGTGCAAATTTGAAAATGATGATGATGACATTGAATAAAGTTCATGTTTTTTCTTGTTATTAAACAAATATCTAAAATTTAAACGAATGTTTCCAAACTTTTAGTTCTATTTTTTTTCGAATTGAATATTTATAGGTTTAGCAATGAAAAAAATGCTTAATCATGAATAAAAATTCAAATGAGTAAAAATTATGAAATTAATTTTTATTGATTTCCTAAAATAATTGGCAATCCGCTATCTCCAGAACCAATTACTATAACTTTACTATTTGGTGATTCAGCCAACTTAATAGTTGCTTCAATACCTTTATCCTGCAATATTTTATCTGTTAAAGACGCACTTAATATTCTGTTAGATTCAGCCTTACCTTTAGCATCAATAATTACTTTTTCAGCTTCTTTTGATGCTGTAACAAGTCTAAATTCATATTCTAAAGATTCTTGTTCTTGCTTTAATTTACGTTCAATGGCTTCTCTAATGGTATTTGGTAATGTAACATCACGCACTAAAAATTCATTGAGCTGTACAAATTGTTTTTCTAAAATCTTTTTTGTTTCAATAAATATTTCATCTTGAATGGCATCTCGTTTACTAGAATATAATTGTTCTGGGGTATAGCGTCCTACAACACTACGTGCAGCACTCCTAATTGCTGGCTGAATAACACGTTGTAAATAATCTTCTCCACGAGTTTGGTGTAATTTCCCTAAATCATTAAAGACTGGTTGGTACCAAGCGGAACCATCTATTTGTATTTCAAGTCCGTTAGATGATAATACTTTCATTTTTTCAAAAAGTTCTTGCTGGCGTACTTCGTAAATAAAGACTTTGTTCCAAGGTGCTATAATATGAAATCCTTCTCCTAAAGGTGGCTGGTCTGTTACCACTCCATTATCAAAAGTTTTATAAAGAACTCCTGCTTGTCCTGAGCCAATGGTAACAGCAGATTTTGCAAGTACTATAATAAGAATTATGGCAACAATAATAATTGGTATGCCAATTTTTGGTAATTTTTCCATGATTGTTTGTATTTAAATTAGTCCGTTATATTTTCTTAAAAACCATTCTATTGCTAGACTTAAAATAATTAAAAAGAGTAAATATTTAAAATCGATTAAAGGTATGGTATTTTTACTTTCTTTTTGGATGAATTGATATCTATTATCTTTTAAAATTTCTGTAATAAACGAATTTTTATTAGCAATAAAATAACTGGTTCCTGTGCTATTAGTAGCTACTTGTTCTAGTTTTGTTACATTAGCATTTAAAAATTGTTGCTCAACATTGTATTCTAAAATTTTAAATGTTCCAGATTTTGAAATTTTCTCGTTTGTTGCACTTACTGTAAAACTATAATCTGAAGGTGGTAAACTACTTAAATCAACTTGGTAAACATTATTTTTTAAAATAAAAGGGAACGTTTTTTCTTCTTTTGAAATTGTGTCTTTAACTTTTATAACCAACGTTTCTCTGGCATCAAACTCGTAGTTTTTATCAAAAAACTCAGCATTAAAAATTACTCCATTTGTTCCATTATAAAAAGATTCATAGTCTAAGTTTAATCTGTCTTTTCTTTTATTTGAAGCTAAATATTGAATAATTTTTCCAAAGAAACTATCAAATCCATTAAACGATTTAGAGTTCAAATAACTTTGCGCTCTCCATTGCCAAATATTTTCTCCAAGTAAAACACCTTCTCTCCTACTGTTAGATTCAAAAGTTCCTAATAATGGTTGATTAGTAGTGATATTTCTAACTTTTTTAAAAAGCAAAGATTCAAAAGGAATTGAAAATGTTATTTCACCAAAATGAGATTTTAGTGGTGGAAATGATTCAAATGCTATATCATCCACTATAAAAGGCGCATAACTTGAATTTAAAGCTGGAAAATAATCTTCTGTTTGATTTGTAATTTCATGTTTATAAAATGAACTAACTAAATTCAAAAAAATTAAATCTGTTTTAGTTCCAACAACTACCAACCTATTCTTTTTTTCAGTATTTAAAGTTTCAATCAATTTTTTAAATGAATTATTTGGCTGATACAGAATAAATAATTGAAAATCATTTATTTTATTTAAAATTTCGTTTGGCTTTAAAATACTTACTGTATGTTGCTCATTACTTTCAATACTCTTTTTAAACATACCCAAATCTGGATGGTCAAAATCGCTAACAATAGCTATATTGGTTTTTTGATCTATAACTTCTACAGCAAAAGTTTTTGAATTATTAATTGAATTTTTTTCATTTTCAAGCGGAACAATGGATACTTTGTAGCTATAAACACCAACATTATTTGCTGGCAAGTTAAAATTAACAATAATTGAATTGTTATTTTTTGAAAGGCTCAACGGTTGTGAATACACTAAATTTTTTCCTGAAAACACTTCGAATCGACTATTTACAGTATTGTTACCATTATAAACCAAAATGCATTCAATAGGAAACTTGTTTTTTAAAAAGGCATACTTATTAACGTTAAGTTGCTGAATACTTAAATCTGTATAGGTTATAGTGTCTCCTAATATAATTGGGTATATAGGTTGTTTGTATTTTGAAGATGTATATTGATAATCGTTTCCAAAAGTTTGATTTCCATCTGTGATAAGCAACATGGGTGCTGTTGTGTTTTTATAAACTTGAGAAAGTTTATTAAACATGTTATCTAAATTAGTTTCACTTTCAGAAAAACCAATAGAATCAGAATTGTTTACTGCATTTCCAAAAGTGTAAAAATCAATATTAAATTTATCATTAAGCTCTTTATTATTTGTAAGTGTTTCAATGAAATTTAAAACATTTTTATCTTGATTTAAGTATTTAATTGATGCAGAATTATCAACAGCAACTATCAAGTTAGGTTTTTCTGTATAATACCTTACGTGTTCAAATTTTGGGTTTATTAAAAGTAATAAAACACAAAAAATAGTAATAAATCTTAAAAAGCCAAATAAATAATTTAGTGTTTTGTGTGAATTGCTTTTATGTTTATACAGAAAAAGCGCTAATAATAGCGCTATGATTCCTGCAATGATAATATATAATATAGTTAAACTTGACATTAATTAAGTTAACATTCCTCCATCAACATTTATAGTTTGTCCTGTTACATAAGCACTTAAATCACTTGCTAAAAAAACGCATACATTAGCAACATCTTCCGGAGTTCCACCACGTTTTAAAGGAATTCCTGCACGCCATCCTTTTACTACTTCTTCATCTAATTTAGCAGTCATTTCTGTTTCTATAAATCCAGGAGCAATCACATTACTTCTGATATTTCGTGAGCCTAATTCTAAAGCAACCGATTTAGAAAAACCAATAATTCCTGCTTTTGAAGCCGCATAATTGGTTTGTCCAGCGTTTCCCTTAACACCAACCACAGAACTCATATTGATTATTGACCCTTTTCGTTGTTTAAGCATGGTTTTTTGAACAGCTTTTGTCATATTAAAAACAGATTTTAAATTGACTTCTATAACCGTATCGAAATCTTCTTCAGTAATACGCATTAGCAAATTATCTTTTGTAATACCTGCATTATTTACTAAAATATCAATACTTCCAAATTCTGCCACAACATCGTCAGCTAATTTTTGAGCTTCATCAAAACTGGCAGCGTTACTTTTATAACCTCTTGCTTTAATACCCAAAGCTTTTAATTCGTTTTCTAATTCGTTAGCAGCTTCAACAGATGAACTGTATGTAAAAGCTACATTGGCACCTTGTTTCGCAAATACTTGAGCAATTCCTCTACCTATCCCTCTACTTGCTCCTGTGATGATAGCCGTTTTTCCTTCTAATAATTTCATTTTTTTAATAAAGATTAGTTGATATTCAAAGATAACAAATACAAATGGCAACCAATAAAAAAACCTTACAAGATTTATGTAAGGCTTTTTTATGTTATGTTTAATTTATTTAAAGAGAAGCTAATACTTCTGCAACTTTTTTTCCTATTTCAGCTGGAGAATCAACAACATGAATTCCACAAGCTCTCATGATTTTCTTTTTAGCTTGTGCAGTATCATCGCTTCCACCAACAATAGCTCCAGCATGTCCCATTGTGCGTCCAGCAGGAGCAGTTTCTCCAGCAATGAAACCAATGATTGGTTTTTTACTACCGCTAGCTTTATACCAATTGGCTGCATCTGCTTCTAATTGACCTCCAATTTCACCAATCATTACAACAGCTTCTGTTTCTGGATCGTTGATAAGCAATTGAACAGCATCTTTTGTTGTGGTTCCTATAATAGGATCTCCACCAATTCCTATAGCTGTTGTAATTCCTAAACCTTGCTTTACAACTTGATCGGCTGCTTCATAAGTAAGTGTTCCTGATTTTGATACAATACCTACCGTTCCTTTTTTAAATACAAAACCTGGCATAATACCAACTTTAGCTTCACCTGGTGTAATAACTCCTGGACAGTTTGGCCCTATTAATCTACAATCTTTTCCTTTGATATAATCTGATGCTTTTATCATATCTGCGACAGGAATACCTTCTGTAATAGTAATAATAACTTTAATTCCAGCATCAGCCGCTTCCATTATAGCATCAGCAGCAAAAGCTGGTGGAACAAAAATAATGGTTGTATCTGCCCCTGCTAATTTAACAGCATCAGCAACAGTATTGAAAACTGGCTTGTCTAAATGTGATTGGCCACCTTTACCAGGTGTTACTCCTCCAACAACATTTGTTCCGTATTCAATCATTTGACTTGCGTGAAAAGTTCCTTCACTTCCTGTAAAACCTTGAACTATTATTTTTGAATTTTTATTTACTAAAACACTCATTTTATTTTATTTTTTAAAGCAATACAAAAGTACTTTATTGTAGTTAGTTTTAAGTTTAAATTATTTTATTTTTTTTCAATTGAGACAAAATCTCAGGTATTTGTTTAATATAAGCTTTTTCTTTTAAATCAATTCGAGCTTCTTGCGCAGGAGTTCCCCAATAGGTTTTATTTCCTTCTAAAGATTTGCTGATACCTGATTGCGCATGAATGACCGCTTTTTTCCCAATAGTTATGCCGCTTGTGCATCCAACCTGACCCCAAATGGTTACTTCATCTTCAATAACAACACATCCAGCAATCCCAACTTGTGAAGCAATTAAACATTTTTTACCAACAATTGTATCATGTCCAATTTGAATTTGATTATCAAGTTTTGATCCTTCTCCTATAATTGTGTCTCCTGTAACACCCCTATCTATAGTACAAAGAGCTCCCAAATCCACATCGTTTTCAATAACAACGCGTCCACCAGATTTTAATCTATCATACCCTTCTGGCCTCTTTTTATAGTAAAATGCATTAGCACCTAAAACAGTACCCGCATGAATAGTTACATTGTTGCCTATTACTGCATCATCATAAATACTTACGTTTGAATGAATGATACAATTATCACCAATAACTACATTATGACCAATAAAACAATTTGGCTGTATTACAGTATTTTTTCCTATTGCTGCTGAGTCTGAAATTGAAGAATTTGAAGATTGAAAAGGCTTAAAGTAATCAGTAAGTTTATTGAAATCTCTAAACGGGTCATCACTTATTAATAATGCTTTTCCTTTCGGGCAATCAACATTTTTGTTTATTAAAATAATTGTCGCTTTGGAATTTAAAGCCTTATCATAATATTTAGGATGATCAACAAATACAATATCACCAGGCGTGACTACATGTATTTCATTCATCCCTAAAACTGGAAAATTGTCGTCACCAATAAAACTGCAATCAATTATTTCAGCTATCTGTTTTAATGTATGTTGTTTTGTGAATTTCAAGGAAATTATTCTTTAACGCGTTCTTTATAAGTTCCTTTTTCTGTTTCTACCCTAATTTTATCACCTTCATTGATAAACAAAGGTACATTTACAGTAGCTCCGGTTTCTACAGTCGCTGGTTTGGTAGCATTAGTTGCTGTATTTCCTTTAACACCTGGCTCAGTAGCAGTAACTTCTAAAATAACACTTGCAGGCATTTCTACAGAAAGAGGCATATTATCTTCAGTATTTATTATTACCGTAACTACCTCACCTTCTTTCATTAAACCAGGGTTATCTAAAGCAGATTCTCTTAATTGAATTTGGGAATAATCTTCGGTATTCATAAAATGATAATATTCACCATCATTATATAAAAATTGAAATTTATGGGTTTCAACACGAACATCTTCTAGTTTGTGTCCTGCCGAAAATGTATTATCTAACACTTTTCCATTTGTAACACTTTTCATTTTTGTTCTAACAAAAGC
>DJWL01000013.1 GCA_002441545.1 Flavobacteriaceae bacterium UBA6231
CCCTATAGTACTTTTATTTTTATTATTAGTATTATTAATTCTTATTGCTATTGAAGCTATTATTGGCGCATTAGAAAATGTGATGTTTCAAAGCTTAACAGAAGAAGGAAAAGAACGCTTTTTAGCTTCAAAAAACAAAGTTCCTCAATTTAACTGGATTAAAAATATCTACAAAAAATTAGTAGGAACAAAACCAATTGAAGAAGAAGGTGAACTTATTCTAGATCACAATTATGATGGTATAAAAGAGCTTGACAACTCATTGCCTCCTTGGTGGCTATATTCATTCTATGCTTCTATAGTATTTGCTGTAATTTATTTAGTAAATTTTCATTACTTTGGAAACAACAGTCAGTTTGATGAATATGCTCAAGAATATAAAGAAGCCGAAATTAGCATCGCAGAATACAAGAAAAACGCTAAAGATTTAGTTGACATCAATTCTGTTGCCTTATTAACAGACCCTGCAGATTTAAATAGCGGTAAAGCTATATTTATACAGAATTGTATACCTTGCCATATGGCAGATGGCGGTGGTGGTATTGGTCCAAACTTAACAGACAATCATTGGATATTAGGTGGTGGCATTAAAAACGTGTTCAATACGATTACCGAAGGCGGACGTGATGGAAAAGGAATGATTTCATGGAAACAAAATTTCAAACCATCAGAAATTGCTCAAGTTGCTAGTTATGTTTTATCTTTACAAGGTACCACACCAGCCAACCCTAAAGAACCAGAAGGAGATATTTGGGTAGATGAAAACGCAGTTCCAGCTGAAACTACTGAAACTACTATTGTATCAGATTCACTATCTGTATCACCTAATTAAAAGTTTAAAATAAATTAAGAAGCAATAATATATCTGTTATATTATTGCTTCATCATCTTGTTAGTCCAAAAAAAATGGAAACTTCAGATAATGAAAAATTCAGAGATTCTATAGGTACAATAACTGAAGAAGGCAAACGTGCTTGGGTTTTTCCAAAAAAACCAAGTGGCAAGCTTTATGAATCCAGAAAACTAGTTAGCTATTTATTATTAGCTATTTTGGTTTTTTCACCATTTATAAAAATTAACGGAAACCAGTTTCTGCTCTTCAATATTTTAGAACGTCGATTTAATATTTTTAGTTTTCCGTTTTGGCCTCAAGATTTTCATTTATTTGTAATTTCTATGATTATTGGGGTCATCTTTATAACCCTTTTCACAGTAGCTTTTGGTCGGATTTTTTGTGGATGGATTTGTCCTCAAACTATTTTTATGGAAATGGTTTTTAGACGAATAGAATTTTGGATAGATGGTGATAGAAACAAACAAATAAAACTTGCTAAACAGAGATGGGATGCTGAAAAAATAAGAAAACGTCTATTAAAATGGTTCATTTTTTTAGTGATTTCTTTTTTAATTGCCAATGTGTTTTTAGCGTACTTAATTGGTAGCGATAAAGTAATTCAATATGTAATAGATGGTCCTGCTCAACATGTATCGACTCTTTTTCCTTTAGGTATTTTCACAGCAGTTTTTTATTTTGTATTTGCTTGGTTTAGAGAACAAGTATGTATTATTGCGTGCCCTTATGGAAGACTACAAGGGGTTTTATTAGACAACAAATCTATAGTAGTAGCTTATGACCATAAACGCGGTGAATCTGAAAATGGCAGAAAAAAGTGGCGCAATGATGAAGACAGAAATGCATTAGGATATGGTGATTGCATTGATTGCACTCAATGTGTTCATGTTTGCCCAACAGGAATAGATATTAGAAACGGAACACAATTAGAATGTGTAAACTGTACAGCTTGTATTGATGAATGCGATTCTATCATGGAAAAAGTAGGTCTTGAAAAAGGACTCATTAGATACGCCAGTGAAGCAGAAATAGAAAATAAAGAACCTTTTAAACTAACTGCCAGATTGAAAGGTTATATAGCAGTTCTTATTATTCTAATTGGTGTTTTAACAGGTATGCTTTTTTTAAGAAATGATGTAGAAGCAAGAGTTTTAAGATTACCTGGACAATTATTTGAGCATAAAGAAAACAATATAATAAGTAATGTATTTACTTATAAACTAATAAATAAAACTACCAAAGAGATCGATGATGTAGTTTTTAAGCTCAGAAAATACAAAGGCACAATTAAACTAGTTTCTACTAAAGATAACTTTACTGTTCCGGCCCAAGGCCTTGCAGAAGGAACCTTATTTATTGAAATTAATAAAAGTGATTTAACAGGCGATAAAAATAAATTAATGATTGAAGTTTACAGTCATGACAAGCTGATTGAAACCACAACCGTTAACTTTTTAGGGCCTAGAAGTTACAACTAAAAATAAAAATATTATGAAATTTAATTGGGGAACAGGAATCGTTATAGCTTTTGTAGGCTTTATTTCATTCATTATGTATTTTGTTATTTCAATGAATTTTAATAAAAAATATGATCATGATTTAGTAACTGAAGACTATTATAAAATGGAACTTGGTTATCAAGATGATATCAACAAGCAAAAGAATGCCAATTCACTTGAAGAAAATATTTCTTACAGCAAAACAAGTGAAGGTTTACTTATTAAGTTTCCTCAAAATTTTGATTCAAAAAAAATTACTGGTAAAGTGTCCCTATACAGGCCATCTAACAAACAATTAGATTTTGAAACTCCAATTTCATTGTCTGAACCTTATTTGCTCGTACCTGACAAACGTTTATTAGATGGTCGATGGGACATTTCTATCGATTGGCAGTATAATGGAAATTCATATTTATATAAAAAATCGTTAGTGTATTAAACATGTTTCTATCGGCATTAATTTTTGGTTTTTTAGGAAGTTTCCACTGTGTAGGAATGTGTGGACCTATTGCCTTTATGCTACCTGTTGACCGAAATAATGTTTATAAAAAAATAACCCAAATACTACTTTACCATTTTGGACGCCTTTTAAGTTATAGTATCATAGGACTTATTTTTGGCATTATTGGAAAAGGGCTTTACTTATTTGGTTTTCAGCAACAACTTTCAATTATCATTGGAGTATTGATGATTGTTGTTGTACTTATTCCTTACAAAACTTTCAATAAGTACAATTTTTCTAAACCTATTTATAAAATAGTCTCTAAAGTTAAATCGTCATTAGGAACTGCATTAAAGAAAAAAACTAACGACACCTTTTTAACCATTGGTTTTTTAAACGGATTCTTACCTTGCGGATTAGTTTATATGGCTGTATTTGGTGCTATAGCAAGTGGAAATGCTTTACTAGGAAGTATTTATATGCTGTTTTTTGGATTAGGAACTATCCCACTAATGACATCAGCTATTTACTTTAGCAATTTTTTAAAAGGGGCCATGCGTCAAAAAATTCAAAAGGCAATTCCTGTATTTGTAATTATAATTGGTGCGCTTTTTATTCTACGCGGTCTTGGTTTAGGAATTCCTTACATATCTCCTGCTCCCATTTTTGAAAAGGTTACAAGCTCATTAAATTGCTATTAAATTATTGTCCTTTAATTTCATTGAACTTTATTTTATTAATAAGCAGGGTTAATTGCCTTAAAAATATTACCTTTATTTAGCAGAATTATTTAGCTTTTATCACTTCATAATTCTTGAATTACTAAAACAAAAATATTTTTATAAAATCAATTAAACATGAAAAGAAAAGCAGAAGCCTTTTGGACTGGTACTGGAAAAGACGGTAAAGGACATTTAACAACGCAAAGTAAAGTTTTAAGTGAAACTCAATATTCCTTCTCATCAAGGTTTGAAAATGGTATAGGAACAAATCCTGAGGAATTAGTTGCTGCAGCTCATGCCGGTTGTTTTACTATGAAATTAGCTTTTAACTTACAGGCAAAAAATTATACCGCTGATTCATTAAATACAACATGCCAAATAACTCTTGAAGAAGGATCAATTACCAATTCTCATTTAGTTTTAGATGCAAAAGTTAAAGGAATTTCTAAAGAAGAATTTGAAGAATTAGTAAAAGATGCTGAGGCAAACTGCCCTATTTCAAAATTATTGGATACCAACATTACTGTTGATTTTACTTTGAACAGCTAATTATTAAAAAATAAAAAAAAGGAACAACTTTTTAAAAGTTGTTCCTTTAAAATTAGTCTAGTTTGTATATTAATTTATATTAAACAGTCATTGAAAATAACTGTACATCGGGTGTTTTTCGTTGCAACAGTAAATCAAAAGCCATACAGATATTTCTAACAAAAGGTTGTCCTTTAGGTAGTATTTTTATTGATTTTGTTTGTATTTCTAAAAGCTCATCATGTTCCATTTCCTTAAGCTTCATTAATACTTCTGGTATTTCAGGAAAATTCATGGATTCTGATTCCCATGAGGTTTCAAAACCACACATTAAATTAAGAATATGCCTTCTTATTACTAAATCTTCGTCATTTAAAATATGGCCTCTATAAACAGGTAATTCATTTTTCTCCAACAATTCATAGTATTCTTCTAAAACCTTCACATTTTGTCCAAATCCGTACCAACTATCACCTATTGAAGAAACCCCTAACCCAATCATTGCTTGTGTTTTTGAAGCGGTATAACCCATAAAATTTCTATGTAAACTTTTATTTTGCATAGATTTATATAAAGTGTCTGATGGTATAGCGAAATGATCCATTCCAATTTCATGATAACCAACTTCGGTAAGCAATTGCTTCCCTAATTCATACTGTTGGCGCTTTAATTCTGCTTTTGGCAAATCAGAATCTTTAAATCCACGTTGTCCATTTCCTTTAATCCAAGGCACATGAGCATAACTGTAAAACGCTAACCTATCTGGAGCTAATTCCTTTGTTTTTAATATAGTTTGTTCAACATGTTCTATGGTTTGAAAAGGTAAACCAAAAATAATATCATGCCCAACCGATAAATAACCAATCTCTCTAGCCAGTTCTGTAGCACGTTTTACATTTTCAAATGGTTGAATTCTATGAATGGCCTTTTGAACAGTAATATTATAATCTTGAACCCCAAAACTAACACGATTAAATCCCACATCATGTAGAGATTGTAAATGTTCTCTGGTTGTGTTATTAGGGTGTCCTTCAAAACTAAATTCATGTCCATCGGCAAGTATGGCATCCTTAAAAATACCCTGAATTAACCGTTTTAAATTATTAGGACTAAAAAATGTTGGAGTTCCACC
>DJWL01000097.1 GCA_002441545.1 Flavobacteriaceae bacterium UBA6231
ACGCTTGAGACTATATGCAGTAGCGGCATCGAAGGTAATTCTTTTTCGGTCGGCACGATCGATAAGGAATCGTCGAGAAAGCCTTGCTACGGGCTACCGCCGCTATTGCATAGGCACCTTTGTTACCAACTGTAATTTAATCATTTAGAATATTGTTCAAATCTTGTTTTCCAACAATCGCCATAATCTCTACTATGTCAGTATTTACTTTGAAATAAATACAATCAGAACCACATACACAACGTCTATATCCTTTTTTTATATAGTCAACGGATTCAAATGAAAATGGACGTTGAGTTATAATGTCAAAATATTCAAAAAACGAATCAAAATATTTGTCAGCTTGTATTATTCCAAATTTTTTAACTCCGTAATGATGAATTCTAATTAAGTCCTCTTTTGCTGTATTACTTAATTTATATTTAGCCATTAAGTAAAGACTTAGATTGTTTTAATATTTGCTCTTTACTGTCATTGGTAAATCCACTATTTTCAGCGCTTTCCAATTTAGAACTTATCCAATCAATTTGACGTTGTTGCTTTCTGGCTTGGCGTACTAAATCATTTATCAATTCGCTTTTACTTGAATACTCTTTGCTGTCAACTTGCGTTTTTAACCATTCATCATTTGGTTGTGTGAGCGATATACTTTGTCTAGTCATAATATTTATCTTTATGGTGTAAATATACATCACAAATACATCATACGCAAGCATTATTTGGAATATAGTTACTAATTATTGTTCAATTTTTTTATGTTCGTTAAGACACATGCTATACATAAGTTATAGATTATACTTTACACTAAATTAGTCTCCGCAGCTCGCGCGCGCTTTTCTGACGCGTGCTAACGCACAGTCTCCGCTTAGGAACATCCGCCGCTAGGCATTTAATGTGGGTAGAAAATTGTATTCCAAATGAACATTTCGTCCCATACGGGACGGAACAAAATTCCGTATTTTTTTCTTCTACCCTTATTTAGCTCCTATGGAGCTTTCTTATTTTACCGAATTCTCCACAATCGCAACCTCCTCCTCCGTTCATCCATACAAAGCATAAACTAGGTGTTCTTCTCATTTTTTTATGCCGTTAGGCATTTAATGTGGGTAGAAAATTGAATTCCAAATGAACATTTCGTCCCATACGGGACGAAACAAAATTCCGTGTTTTTTTCTTCTACCCCTATTTAGCTCCTACGGAGCTTTCTTATTTTATTTTACCGGATTTCCCCGCTCGCACGCGTCAGGAGACGCGCGCGAATGCACAGCCTCCGCTTACGAACATCAGCCGATAGGCATTTAGGTGGGTAGAAAATTAAATTGTTATATGCAATTATTTTTTTATTTCATTTTTAAATCCGCCAATTTCAATTCTTTATAATAGGTTTCAATTCTCGAGTGTGCAGTCCCGTCAACTAACAAGATTACTATTAGCATTGCAATTGTTGTAATGCTAATGGCTCTCCAGGTTGGTGTATGAATGAATAGAATTAGTAAAGCGGCTACGATAATTAGGATTGGAATGACTTTAAATACCACTTTGTATTCCTTTAAGGTACTCTCGGTACGTTCAATTTCAGACTGATAAAAAGCAGGGGCATCAGCACTAAAGGCTTTTTCAAATTGGGTAATTCTTGATTTGTTGGTGTAAAATAAACCAAGTCCTATAGTCATAAGTAATAGGCCTGCAACTAACGTTGGAACGACGTAAGCCTTTGCTAAGTCCGTTATTCCCAACTGCCAAAATCCAATGCTTGCGATTAAAAATGAAAATGCAAAAAAGAGGAAGAAACGTGTTGAGAAGACTTCGGCTTTTGCCCATTCAGTGGCTAATTTTAATATTTCCATTGTTTCCATAATTATTAGTTCAAACTATGTTTTTGTCGATATGCCGAAGGACTTATCCCTTCTTTCTTTTTAAATAATCTCGAAAAATATTGAGGATATTCAAAACCTAATTCGTAAGCTACTTCCGAAACACTTGTATGAGGTTGTAAGAGAATATTCTTGGCTTCATCAATTAAATAAAATTGTAAATGTTCAGTAGAGGTTTTTCCTGTTTCTTTTTTTAGTGTGTCACTAAGGTAACGTTGCGAAACATTCATTTTATCCGCTATTTGCTCTATGCCAGGAATACCTTTTTCTTGCAATTGTCCCGATTCAAAAAACTCCCTTAAATACTGATTAAATTGTTCTAACAAATGGTTAGCTATTTCTTTCCTATTTAAAAACTGTCTTTCGTAAAAACGTTGGGCATATTTTAATAGCGTATCTAATTGTGAAATAATAATTTCTTTACTAAACACATCTTGATTATTTTGATATTCAATTTCAATATTTTCTACAATTGATTCTATCTGCTGTTCTTCTTTTGGTGAAAGATGCAATGCTTCATTTACAGAATAGGAAAAGAAACCATATTTTTTTATCCGTTGGGCTAATTCAGTTCCTTTCAGAAAATCTTCGTGGAAGTTTATTGAAAAGCCTTTTTGCTCAAATACAACGCTATTATCCCATTGCATGACTTGCCTAGGTGCAATGAAAATTAATGCCCCATTCGTAAAATCGTATTGGGTACGTCCGTAGTTTAAATTTCCCTCTACATATTTTTTAAAACTAATGGAATAGAAATCATTGGTGATGGGGGGTGAACTTTCTCTTGGGCAAGGTAAATAACCATCGCCTTTTGAATTGAACACACTCAACATAGGATGCTCTGGTCGTGGTAATCCTAAATAATCTAAATACGATGATAATGTTGTAAAATGTTTCATCTTTTAATTGTTTGTTGCAGCTTGGTTAATATCACTTCCTGACAATATTTTTACTTGCTTTGAATTTAAAGTTAACCCAATCATTGCTTTCCCAATATTTTGTGAGGTAGTAACTGATTTCATTTTTTTCAATATGGGAAAAATTGGGCGCATTAAAATATAAAGTGAATTGTACAATTTGGTCTTAGATTTCACTCCCCGTTCGGGCAAAATAATACCTGGTCTAAAAGCATAGGCATCTTTAAATCCCTTATTTAAAATCAAGTTTTCTGTTTTTCCTTTTACTCTAGCCCACATCGTTTTGCTATTTTCTGTGCTATCCGTTCCATCGCCTGAAACATAAATAAAAGTCATATTGGGGTTAAAATTGTAAAGCACATTCACTAAACTTTCAGTAATTGTAAAAGTTAGTTCAAAGTATTGCTCTTCTTTCATACCTGCCGATGATACTCCCATACAATGAAAACATGCATTATAGTTCTTTAAATCATGTTGAATTGTACTTAAATCTGTAAAATTTTTATGGATTATTTCTTTTATTTTGGGATGTTTAATATCAATACGAGATCTATTAACGAGCAAAACCGCGCTAATTCTGTCATCATCAAGACATTCTAATAAAACGCCTTTGCCCACCATTCCTGTTGATCCTGTTATTATTACTTTCATTACTTTATTTTAAAAAATCCATTTTATACCTGTTTCTTTTTCTGAAAGTTCCCATAGTCTTTTAGCTACAGCTTTATCTTTAGCGTGTGGCTCTAATGTATGTTCACCAACCGGCCCAACCCAATTACTTCTGCCTGTAGGACCATAAAAACCACTCTGGTCAAGATTTGGTTCTATTGCACACATCAATTGCGGATAGGCGCCTTTTTCAGCAGATTGTGTTAATGGCGACAATTTCATCATCCCAAAAATAAGCTTCATCATAAAACTTCCGCTTGTGCTAATAAGGTTGGTTCTTGAAGAACCGGGATGACATGCGTAGGCTTTAACATCTGTTTTTCCTGCTTCTTTCAATCTATCCTGCAATTCATAGATAGTCATAATCTGCGCCAGTTTGCTTTGGCTATACGCATTATTAGGGGTGTAATCTTTATCCCAATTCAAATCATCAAATTTGATTGTTTTAATCCCCATATCATAACCCATACTACCTACGGTTATAATTCGTCCTTTAGATTTTTCTATAAGTGGAAACAATAAAGCTTGTAATGTCCAATTTCCATAGAAATTTGTTCCCATTTGACTTTCCCAACCGTCAACAGTTAGCTTTTGTTTAGGTACTTGAGCAATTGCCGCATTGCAGATTAAGGCGTCAATTTTCGGAATTGTTTTGATAACCTCTCCAGCCGCTTTTTTTACTGAATCTTGTGCCTCTAAATCCATTTTAATAGCCAAAACGTCTATATTGGTTCCAAGTTCTTGTTTTAAAATTTTAATAGTGTTTTCTGCTTTCTTTGGGTTTCTGTTAAGCATGACCACCTTTGCCCCTTTTGAAAGCAATATTTTTGTTGCTTCAAAACCTGTTCCGCTTGTAGTACCTGTTACGACATATGTTTTACCATTTAAGTTTTCGATTCTATCAGGTGTCCAACCTTTTTTGCCAAATTGATTTGTATTCATTTTCGTCTGTTTTTTAATGATTTAAAGGATAGGACAAAAGTCGGATAAATGAAGTCGTGCTTTCTTATACAGATTTTCGAATATTGTATACTTTTTGGTTTACCATAATTGCACATAACGG
>DJWL01000180.1 GCA_002441545.1 Flavobacteriaceae bacterium UBA6231
TGGCAAGTGGTTGAATTAATCCTCCCGTATCATTTGTATAAGCATTTATTTCTGCTTGATTTTGAAAAATTCCAGCTGTTTTAAAGCCATAAAACGAGTTTCTGGATTGTCCTACTTCTGATCTGGTTAAAGCTCCAATAGTTTGAAAACCTGGTCCCGAGTTAATAAAAGTTTTACCATCACCTAAATAAGTAACCTCATTTTCTATATAAGAACCGTTAGCGCTAACTCTAAAATTAAGTTCTCCAAATTTTTTGTTATAACCTAATTCAAGTTCAATTCCACGGTTTTCCATATCAGCTACGTTTCCTACCGGTCTTGCTGAAGCTCCAATAAAACTTGGTATATCTACTTCTTGCAAAATTCCAGTAGTTTTTTTCTTATAAACATCCACGGTCAAATTTACTGTATTGTTAATCAATCGTGCATCAATCCCGATGTCGGTTTGTATGGTTTCTTCCCATTTTAAGTCTGGATTAGATGGAGCTGCTGGGCTGTTCCCAACCAAAATGTTGCCGTCTGGCCCAAAAGGATAGTTCCTGCCATCGTCAATAAGTGCCTGATAACCAAAGTTTCTTATGGCATCATTTCCTGTTATACCATAGCCACCTCTAATTTTCAAGGAATTGATAACATTATTCTCTTTCCAAAAACCCTCTTTTGTAACTACCCATCCTAACGAAATAGAAGGGAAAACGCCATATTTGTTATTTGGTCCAAATCTTGAAGAACCATCACGTCGAACAACACCTGTCAGTAAATATTTTTCCTTGTAATCATAGTTTAATCTTGAAAATAAAGAAGTTAACCTATGTTCATCACCAGTATATGCTGATGCCGTAATGTTCTCTGGCAAAGTACTAAAATTGAATGATGCTTCTCTATAATCCGATGTAGGCAAACCTGAATAGGTAACACTTGAACCACTAGAAATATTATCTACATAAACACCTTGACCAATTAGCAAGGTAAAATTATGATCTTTAATTTGTTTAGTGTAAGAAACAATGTTCTCATTATTCCAGCCAAATGCTTTATTGGTATTTCTGTTAATGCTGTTTGCAGTAGAAATAGTATTGGAATTAAGGTAGAATTTTGGTGTAAAATTTTCAGAACCCCAATACGCTAACTTAGCTCCAAAAGTGGATCTTATTTTTAATCCTTCTATAGGAGCAATTTCTAGGTACATATTCCCAACAAAGTCATCAGACCAATCGTAGTTTCCTAGTCTTGTTTTAACATAAGCCAATGGGTTGGTCATGTTATTTTGTACTAAACTGGAAAGACCATAGGGATTCCCATTTTCATCTCTTATAAGATCAGTCCTCCCAACATAAGGAACATTATTTAATTTATCAGGATCTGTTTCTACTAATGGCGTTGTGGGATCTAAATGAATAGCAGAACTTAAAGGGCCGCCTTGCTCCGCATTCGTGTTTCCAATTCCTTGTGTTTTTTGATGAGAGTATCCTATAGTTTCTCCAAGAGTAAAGTATTTGGAAATTTTGTGGGTAGAGTTAAGACGAATATTCTTTTTATTAAAATTTGAAATTTCAGGAGTTACAATACCTTGTTGGTCTTGAACACCAAAGGACATATAAAATGAAGAAACATCGTTGCCTCCACTAAAATTTATTTCGTGTGAATACCGCCTAGCATTATTGCTGAAAATAGCTTTCTGCCAATCGGTGCCTTTACCCAATACAGCCAAATTAGGGTAGAGAATATTCCCACCGCCATTTACAGATTGTTCATTCTGTAATGAACCGTATTGGGTTGCATTTAACAATTCTAATGTTTTTTCTGGGCCTGACACTCCCGTAAATCCAGTATAATTAACACTTATTTTCCCAGATTTCCCTTTTTTAGTAGTTACCAAGATAACTCCTCCAGCAGATCTAGAACCATAAATTGCCAATGAAGCTGCATCTTTAAGCACTTCAATAGACTCTATATCTGATTGGTTCAAATATCCAATTCCACCGTTGTCAACTACAACGCCATCAACAACCCAAAGCGGATCGTTTCCTCCTTCAGAAAAAGTAGTTATACCTCTAATTCTTATTGTAGATGAAGAACCTGGTTGTCCTGCATTTGCAGCAATAGTTAAACCGGAAACCCTTCCTTGCAAAGCTTGTTCGATACGTCCATTTGGAACATTTTCGAGGTCTTTTGTTTTTATGCTGGAAATAGCACCGGTAACTACACTTTTCTTTTGAGAGCCATACCCTACAACCACAACCTCATCCAAGTTTTGAGCTTCAGGATTAAGTTTAATGTCAATTTGGGTTCTCCCATTAATTGACTCCTCAATTGTAGCATAGCCAATATAGCTAAATACTAAAGTGCCTTTCGAAGAGGCAACAATTTGATAATTTCCGTCGAAATCTGTAGTTGTACCACTAGTAGTCCCTTTAATTAAAACGGTAACTCCTGGAATAGGAAAACCGACTTCATCCAAAACTGTTCCAGCTACATTAACATCTTGTGCCTGTCCATAAACTGAAAATAGAGTAGATAAAAAACAAAAAATAAGCAATTTTGTAATTTTCATTTTCTAAACTTTTTTATTAATTAATTAGTAATAATTTTGGGGATGTCTTTAGAGGGTAACGAATTTTTTTTTTATTACAAAAACACCTCAGGACATGTTTTTAAGTTTTACATAATATTTAGCCCTCTTACATTAAGTGAAAATAAACACCAACTATAATTTGCTAAATTTGAAAAGTAATCGTGTTTCCCATTGGTTTATCAATTTTTATTTTTAGAAAACCATATTTATTATCATACATAAGTAAAAAAAATCCCTTAAAACTCCTAAGTTGAAAGGGATTTGAGTATTATAACTAAATTAGTTTTTAAGAAGCTTAAAAGTTTGAACTGAATCACCAGAAGATACTTTTGCAAAATACATCCCTTTTGATAAAGAAGAAGCGTTAATTGAAACCTCTTTAGATGAAGCTTTTATGTTCATTACAGTTTTACCTAAAATATCTATAATTTTTAAAGAAGATATTTTATCATTTTTTGAAATAAAATTCCAGGCATCCTGTGTTGGATTTGGATAGACAGAAAACTTATTTGTTTCAAATTTATTTACTGCTAAAGTAGCATCTGAGATTGTATATGCAAATGTAACTCTGTTAAAAGTAAAGTTGTATGTTCCAGGCTCTAACCACATATCTTGAGTAGCTGTATCTGTTAAAGTTCCTGACAAAGGACTTGTACCAGGGTCTGTGATAGAAGTATCATGCCCAAATTGAACAGTCCAACCGTGGTTATCTCTAATTTTAAAATTACGGCGACCAAGTCTATCAAAAACAACCCCGTCTAAAGTGTAATTAACTCCATCTACAGAAGTGAAATCAATGTCTGTACCCCAGTTACTTGCTGTAAAATCTCCAATTAAACCAACAACAGTTGGAGTAAAACTATTTACTCCGGTAGATACATCAACTGCTACATTCCAAAATCCTGAAGCAGGTGATGTAACAGCAGGCCAGGTGAAAAAGGTAGGGCCTGGGTTTAGAATACTTGCTACTTCGTTAAAATTGCCACTACCAGCGCCTGCAAAAGATAGTTCTTGCCCTGTATAATTAATTCCATCGGTAGTGCCTAATGATTTGGTAGCTGGTGTAGAAGTAGTTCCTACATATTCAACATTGGCATTTAGGCTTTCAAAGCTATATTCTAATGTGATTCTATTAAAAGTAATGTTGTAAGTACCCGCACTAAAATTAATATTACTAAGCTCGCAACAATCAGGTGCGGCTGTTCCCGTAGGAAAGTGATTCACTGAAGATGCTCCAAAATTATTATTCCAACTATGATTATCTCTAAATTTTAACTCACCAGCAGCAGCAAAAGTATAATTAGAAAGCGTATAAGTAATATTATCGGATGTTGTCATGTCTATATCAGTATTCCAATTACTCTGAGCAAAACCTCCAATTATACTAACAGTTGTGCCAATAAAATCATAGGCACCAGAATTGGCATCGAAAAATATATAATAGTTTCCTGGGGCAACTGGAATAAGGGTTCCATCTTGAGTACCTAAACCAGATGGAAAATCTACACTTGACCAATTAGCTGTTGGTGTAGGATTAATAGGGCTTGCAACTTCTACAAACGCTCCATTTCCTCCTGTTGCGAATGATACACTTTCTAATGAGTAATCTTGATTATTTGTGGTATTTAAAGTGACATCACTAGATAATCCTGCACCCGAAAAAACTATAATTCGATTAGGGTCTACACCTGGAACAAATGTATATTCTTTGGTTGTGCTATTATAAGTTACATCCCAAAAACCTGGTTCCGCTGGAATATCGGTACCTCCACCAAGGATTACAGTTCCATTGGGCCATCCAACTGAAATATTTGGATCATAACCGCCTGTTGTACCCCAAGAACCATCTTCTGAAAATTTTATTGCAGAACTCGCTCCTCCAGTACCTAATATTTTTACTCCAGCTTTAGAGTAAAGTCCACCGCCTAAATCGTCTAGAACTACTTTGCCTGGCTGATCCCAACCACCAGTTCCGCTTCCAGTGATAGATACTACCTGTGCATTCATACTATATCCAAATAATATAGCAATTAGTAATAAGTGTAATTTTGTTTTCATAAAAATTTAATTTAGTTTTTTGTTAATAAAGAATAGGCTAAATTTATAATTTAATAATTTTAGCCCATATTTATTGCATACACTTTAATTACATCGTATGAGTTAAATATATTACGTCAATTATACTTTTTTAATTCTTATTGCTTAATAAATAGTGCTTTATGAATAAAAAAATCATTATCTTTAGGTATTGTTTTATATATTAAAATTTCATCCTTTGGCTTTTAGATGGTATTATATTGTTTTGCTCTTTATGTATTCTTATATGCAAGGACAAATAAATTCTTCTTTGTTAGATAAGATAAAATCTTCGGTTACTGAGACTATAAACTATGATAAAAATGATTTTAAATCTGATTCTCAGTTTTGGACGATGTGTGAAGATGAAGATGGGCTTTTGATTTTTGGAAATAACGAAGGAATTATTGTTTTTGATGGAGAATATTGGAAAAAAATCTTGCTTCCCAATAATTCATCTGTAAGAAGTTTAATGGTAGATGATAATGGGACTGTTTGGGTTGGGGGATATAATGAGCTGGGTGTATTGAAAAAGGATTTTCATGGAGATTATAATTATGTCTCTCTTGTAAATGAACTTCATTTAGAAGGTACTAATCTCGAGAATAATTGGCAAATACATGCTTTTAATGGTAAAGTAGTGTATAGGTCGTTTAGAGAATTATTGGTAATAGATGGGAAATCCGTTACCCATTTTAAAGCAAATCAAGCATTTCTTTATTCGAAAGAAATCGGCGACAATTTGATTGTTCAAGATGCTAACACTGGAGTTTACTTGTTGAATAAAGAAGCAAACAGAATAACATTGGTTTTTGCACCTGATAGTTATGAAAATGGAGTTATTTCAGCAGTTTTTAAAGTAAATGACCAAGAAGTGTTTTTGGTGACCAAAGAAGGAAACATATTTTTAGCAAATTTAATAACAAAAAAAATTATTAAGAAAATCGAGCTTTTTGAAAAAGGCCACATAGATCCAATAAATTGTGGAATTCAAAAAAATGACTCTACATTTCTTTTAGGAACCTTAAGTTCCAAAATTATTGAGTTAAGGAAAGATGGTAGTACACAGAGAAGTAATATTTCATTTTCAAACATCAAGAACACAGCAATTCATAATTTTTATAAATTAAAATCGAATAACATTTGGGTTTTGCACAACAATGGTGTTTCATGTTTAAACTTTAATTCACAATATTCCAATCTTTTTGATAATGCCTCGGTTTATGATATATTGATTGAAAACAAAACCATCTATCTGGCAACCAATGAAGGCGTATATTACTTAAATGGGTTTGATACTTCTGTTTTTAAAATTAACTTGATTGAAGACTTGCCTGGTCAGGCCTGGTCATTGAATAAGGTAGATAATGATATTATAGTGGGCCATAATGATGGGTTGTTTGTTTTGGGCAATAATAAATTGAAACCTGTTTATAACAATAGAACAGGTTTTTGGAAAATCACCCCAATAAAAAGCAAACAAAATTTATTCTTGGCTTCAAGCTATAATGGCTTGTTTTTACTGGCAAAAGAGCAGTCTAATTGGGTGTTAAAACATAAAATTGATGGATTTGATGAATCAACCCGCGATATTATTGAAGCTGAAGACCCTAATACATATTGGATTTGTCATGGTTATAAAGGAGTTTATAAGGTTCTTATTAATTCTGACTTTACACGTGTTGAATCTGTAGAGCATTTTACAACAAATAATGGTTTTAAGTCACCTTTTAATATCAATGTTGTGAATTATAATGGACGTATTGTTTTTACAACTAACAATGGCATTTATGTTTTTGACAAAGATTCAAAAACATTTATTCCGGATGATATTTTAAATAAGATTTTAGATCCTACAAAAAACACCAGAAAATTATTATATACTAAAGAAAAAACATGGTTTGTTCAAGACGACGAAGCAGGCTATTTTTTAAATGATGATGAGAACAAGCAATTTGTAACCCTTCCATTTTTAAATCTTAAGGGAAGTTTTAATAAAGGAATGGAATGTGTTTTGCCTTTTAGAAATTATGTCTTTTTTGGCTCAAGTAAAGGCTTGTTTTTATACGATATTAATAATAACAATAATCAAAAAGCTTATACGGTTTTTAATAATATAAGTTATATAAAAGATCAGGTTAAAAATTTAGCCCCAATTAACTCTGATGGGGATATTGAATTCCCAAATGACTCAGATATTTTAAGATTTGAATTTAGTGCTCCAAAAATATCTCCATATAATGATGTTCAGTATAGTTATTTTCTAGATGGTTTAGATTATGGCTGGTCAGAATGGGTCTCTCTTCCTTTTAAGGAATACACAAAATTGAGACATGGCAAATATGTATTCAAAGTAAAAAGCAAAAGCAATACGGGAATTGATGGAGAAGAAATTGCATATGCTTTTACTATTCTTCCTACATGGTATCAAACAAATTTTGCATTTTTTATATACATTATAAGTTTTTTTGTTCTGACGTATTTTGTTTATAGGCTTATTTTAAAAAAAATAGAAGGAGAGAAAAGAAAAACAAAACTAGAAACTTTAAAAGATCAAAAATTAGTTAAACTAGAATTAGAGCAACTTAAATTGTCCATAGAACAACAAAAAATTAAAGAAGACAATACTCATTTAGAAATGGACTTGATTGATAAAAGTAAAGAATTAGCTAATTATACACTTTTATTAAGTAAGAGAAAAGAGGCTTTTTTAGAATTAAGCAACGATTTAAAACAACTCAAAGAGCTTGTTAAGAGTAGCGAGTCTAAAAATAAAATCATTCAAATCTTCAAAAAGCTGAATCAAAATAAAATTGGAGATAAATATTTAGAAATTTTTGATGTGAATTTTGAAAGAGTCCACACCAATTTTTTTATGGATTTAAAACACATTGATGCCTCTTTTTCACAACGAGAATTGAGATTGTGTGCGCTGATTAAAATGAACCTTACAAACAAAGAAATTTCACATATACTTAATATTTCTACACGAGGAGTTGAAACGGCCAGATATAGAATCCGTAAAAAACTTAATTTGCCTGCTTCAGAAAGTCTTACCTTGTTTTTAGAAAATTTAAGTTTGCAAGATTTAAAATAAAAAAGCGGTTTGGCATTTAGCAAACCGCTTTTTTAAGTGCTTTTCTAAGATTAAAACTTAGTCTTTAACCTTAAATACTTTTTCCAAAATAGTGTCCATTAAACACCATTTTGTTAAGGAGGATTGCAATAAATTGGCACCTACAAAGGCTGTAAACCATAACCAGTTTTGGTTTACATAAATAGCAAGTAATAAACTTATAAGTATAAAACTTCCTGCAATTCCACGAACAATTCTGTTTTTCATTTTATTTTGTTTTTAGTTTGATTTTTCTATGTTTAAAACAGCTACGTGAATTTTTGATACTGTTTTTTGATTATCATTAAAGTTATTAATCAAATTAAATAGCATATCAATATTTTCTTTTTTCACAAAAGCATAAAATACAATAGATTCAGTTTGGTTCATTTCACTAGAAAACCAATTAGATTCTATAGAGTCCTCTGTGCTATCTCTAAAACCTATAACTTCTCCATAAGAAAAGTTTATAACTTCAGCTTTTTTTAGTTGAAGTTTAATGTCTTTTTCAAACTCTTTAATTGCGGTAATTATAACTAGTTTCATAGTATCAAGTATTTAATTTTTCTTTTTTTTCTTCAATAACATCTTCTTTCTCCCATTTTTTTCGTTCAGTTATGTAATAAATTAATGGCACTACAATTAATGTAAGAAGCGTAGAAACAATTGCTCCTGCTACTAAAGATATGGCTAAACCTTGAAAAATTGGATCGAACAAAATAATGGATGCACCAATTACAACTGCTCCAGTTGTTAATAAAATAGGAGTAGTTCTTACGGCACCGGCATCAATAATTGCTTGTTTTAAAGGGATGCCATCATTTAATCTAATTTCGATAAAGTCGATTAATAATACCGAATTCCTTACCATAACACCCGCCAAGGCAATCATACCAATAAAAGATGTTGCAGTGAAAAATGCTCCTAAAAGCCAGTGACCAAGAACAATCCCTACTAATGATAATGGAATGGCAACCATCATAACCAATGGTGTTTTAAAGTTTTGGAACCAACCAACAATTAGCATGTAGATAATAACAATAACAATTAAAAAGGCAGCTCCTAAATCGCGGAACACTTCTAAGGTTATTTGCCATTCACCATCCCATTTTACTGTAAAATCTGTTTCTTCAGTAGGAGATTCCATGTATAGCTCGTTAATTTTATAACCTTTTGGAAGCGTAATTTTTTGCAGTTTTTCATTCATTCCTAAAATGGCATACACAGGACTTTCTAATGCTCCTGCCATATCGGCAAGCACATAAACAACACGTTTTTGATCTTTTCGATAAATAGTTTTTTCTAAGGTTTCTTTTTTAACTGAAACTAAATCACTCACAGGAATCACGTTTCCGCGATTTCCTTTAATTTTTAGATTTTGAATATCCTGTAGTGATGTTTTGTCTTTATCATCTAGTGAAAGAACAATGCTTACATTATCGTTTGATGTTTCATCATATAAATTAGCAATAGGATATTCCTGAAGTAAATAGGTTAAGTTTCCAACTACTTGTTGTGGAGCAATGCCATTAAGCATAGCTTTTTCCTTATCTATTTCTAATCTGTACTCAACTTGATTGGCTTCAACCATCCAGTCTGTATCAACCACGTCAACTGTATTTTCTAAAATACTTTTAACTTGTTGGGCAACTTTTACTTGTTCATCATAATTTGGTCCATAAACCTCTGCAACCAATGTAGATAGTACAGGAGGTCCTGGCGGAACTTCAACTATTTTTACATTAGCATTATATTTTTTAGCAATTTTTTGAATGGTAGGACGTACAATTTTTGCAATATCATGACTTTGTAACTTTCTATCTTCCTTATGCAGAAGATTTACCTGTATGTCTGCCATATTGCTGCCTCCACGCAAGTCGTAATGACGAACCAATCCATTAAATGTAATTGGGGCAGAAGCTCCAACGTAGTTTTGGTAATCTACAACTTCTGGAATTGATTTTAAGTATTGGGTAATTTCTTGAGTAACTACAGCCGTTCTTTCTAAAGTAGTCCCTTCAGGCATATCTATAACTACTTGAAACTCATTTTTGTTATCAAAAGGAAGCATTTTTACGGCAACCGATTTGGTGAAAAACATGAGGACAGAACCTACAAGTAATATAGCTGTAATGCCAAACATCACATTACGTTTTTTAGAACTGTTTAAGAATGGTTGTTCAATTTTTTTATAGATTTTGTAGATTTTACTTGTTTCTAATCCTTCCTCTTCTTTATGAGTTTGTTCATCTTTTTCTTGCAATAAATGATACCCTAAATAAGGTGTCACTGTTAGAGCAACAAATAAAGATAATATCATCGCAATAGAAGCTCCAATTGGCATCGGACTCATATAAGGTCCCATCATACCAGATACAAACGCCATTGGTAAAATGGCAGCGATGACGGTAAATGTGGCTAATATAGTTGGATTTCCTACTTCGTTTATTGCGTAAATAGCAGCTTGTTTAAATGGCAAACGCTTCATTTTAAAATGCCTGTGCATATTTTCGGCAATAATAATACTATCATCTACCACAATACCAACAACAAATACTAAAGCGAATAGTGTAATTCTATTCAACGTATAACCAAGCATGTAATAGGCAAACAAGGTTAAAGCAAAAGTTAACGGTACTGAAAAGAATACCACCAAACCACCACGCCAACCCATAGCCAGCATGACTAAAATTGTTACTGCTAATATGGCTACACCTAAATGCAATAATAATTCACCTACTTTATCGGATGCTGTTTCACCATAATTACGAGTTACATCAATATGAACATCATTTGGAATTAAAGTTGATTTTAATCTATCAATATGCGTTAATATCTTTTCAGATATTTTCATAGCATCTGCACCTTTTACTTTTGAAATGGAAATGGTAACTGCTGGATATTCAGATTTAAAGTCTTTAAAATTATCGTTAGCTTGACCAAATCCAAAAGACACATAACTTTCTGGTGATGATGGACCATCTTGAATAGTTGCTACTTGTTTTAAATAAACAGGCATGTTTTGATTCACACCAACCACTAAATTTTCAACATCATCCTTCGTTTCTAAAAATCTTCCTGTGGTAATTAAATATTCTGTGTCATTATTAATAAAACTACCAGATTGTGAACTGCTGTTATTGGCTTTTATCATTTGCATGATTCCCAAAGCATCTACACCATTTCCAGACATTTTATCTTTATCAAGAATCACTTTCAATTCCCTGTTTCTTCCACCTATAACTTTTGTAATAGAAACATCTTTAACCTTCTCAATTTCTGAGGTTAATTCTTCAGCAATTTGCCTCAATTGAAAATCATCATAGTTTTCGCTCCAAAGGGTTATCCCCAACATAGGTACATCATCAATTGAACGTGTTTTTACAATTGGTTTGTAAACACCCTCAGGAAACATGTTTTCATGTTTCATCAACTCATCATAAAGTTTTACGTAAGAGCGCTCGGTATCTTCACCAACGTAAAATTGAACCACCATAACCGCTTGCCCATTCATAGCCATACTATGTATGTGTTCAACACCTTTAATGTTCGAAATAATCTTTTCTAAAGGTTTTATAACTCGACTCTCAACTTCTCCTGGGTTTGCTCCTGGGTAGCCAACCATAACGTCGGCCATAGGCACATTTATTTGAGGCTCTTCTTCTCTAGGAATAAGAAACGAACTGTAAACACCAATAACCATCAAACCAATCATCAATAAAATGGTAAGCTTAGAATTGATGAAAAAATGTGCAATTTTACCTGAAATTCCTTCTTGCATGTTTATATTTTTTTGGGCGTTTTAACAGGCTATTCGCTATATCTTTTTTTTGCTTTGTCATTGCGATGTAAATTTTAATTTACTGTGGCAATCTGTTTAATAATAATCAGATTACTTCGTCGCTATGGCTTCTCGTAATGACGTTTCTATTTCAAAAAAAAGGATGCCGCTGCTATCCTTAACGCGTTTTTTTAATTATTGAATACTAACTTTAGCTCCATTAAACAATTTACCATCAGCCGAAATAATATAACTTTCGTTTGCTGATAAACCAGATAACACTTCTACTTGATTTCCAAAAGCTCTGCCAATGCGCAACCAACGCAATAAAGCAGTATTACTTTCGCTAACTGTATAAACTCCAAAAAGTTGACCTTTATTTACTAATGCTTCCTTAGGTATTAAAACCATTTCAGATTTTTCCTGAACTTTAATTGGAAATTGAACCGTAACAAACATACCAGATAGAATAGAAGTATCTGTTTTATCTAAAGCAACTTTAACCATATATTGTCCACCAGTATTTTTTGCAGAACTACTCAATTCTGTAACTTTTCCTGTTACTGTTTTGTTTAAAGACTTTACTAGGACATTAACCGAAGCGTTTGTTGGAATTTTTGAAATTTCACTTTCTGGAACACTAGCCATAACTTCAAACTTTCCTGGAGCTTCCATAGCTATTAAAGGCATTCCTGGGTTCGCCATGTCACCGTTTTTAATATATTTTCCGGTTACAACGCCATCAAAAGGCGCACGAATATTAGCATAGGCAAATTGAGCATCAACTTCGTTTTTCATTTGTTTTGCGCCTTCCAATCTGGCTTTGGCCATATTGTAATGTGCAGTCATGTCATCAAATTCCTTTTGAGACGCACTGTTTTCTGCAAACAAAATTTTAAAGCGGTTATAATCTTTTTCAGCATTTGTAAAAGCTGCGTTAGCTTCTGCAATACCAGCATTTACTTGCGAAAGTTTTGCTTGTAAATCTGAATTGTTTATTGATACTAGCAGTTGCCCTTTCTTTACTTTATCGCCAATATTTACTGGAGTACTGGTTACAAATCCCATCATACGTGTGCTTAAATTGGCACTGTTTACAGCTTGAATGGTTCCGCTGGCTGTTAAAAATGGGTTGTTGTCGTTTTTACTTATTGAACTTACTTTTACAGTAATAGGCGAATCATCTGTTATTATTTTTTTCTCATCATTTCCACAACCTACTGCTAAAAAGGTTAATGCTAAAAAAGTAATTGTATATTTATTTTTCATGGTTTTTATTTAGGTCTCGACTGCGCTCGACCTGACATTTTTTTGTATCCTCGAGCGCAGTCGAGGGATTATTAAGCTTTAGTTAAAAATTGTAAGTATGCTTGTGCATAATTATATTCAAAAATGGTTTGGTAGTACTCTAATTGTTTTTGAGCAAATTGAGTTTCAGTTATTAATAAGTCAGATGTTTTTTCTAATCCTTCTTCAAAACGGTTTGTTCTAATTCTTAGAGATTCGTGAGACTGTTCCATAGCAAGTTTTGAAAGCTTTAATTTGTTTTCCGCATCAATAAACATGCGTTTTGCTTTATTCAATTCTAACTGGCTTTGTGATACATATTGCTCGTATTGCAGTTTAGATTTTTCGAATTCGGCTCTGCTTTTTTGAGATTTTCCAAAGCGCTTTGTTCCATCTAAAATAGTCCAGCTTAATTGTGCTCCAACCAAATAACCGTTGGCATCTCCTTGAAATACTTTGTCGTCATACAGTTCATAACTTCCAAAGGCATTTAAAGTAGGTAGAAACGTCATTTTATCTGCTTTGTGCATAGTTTCATAAGCATTGGATGCTAATAGCATGGCTTTAATATCTGAACGTTCTGTAGAAACTTGAGATGCAACTACTAAATCAAAATTGTTAACGGTTAAACTATCTGAAGGTTTTAATAGAATATTGCTAGTATCATTCATAAGGAATGATATGTAATTTGAAGCATTTTCAACATTACTCTTGGCCATTTGTAACTGATTCTTAACTTCGGTAACTCTAACATCTACTGCTAAAACATCTGCTTGTTGTAAATAGCCTTGTTTAAAACTATTATCAGCCAATGCTTTGTTTGATTCTGCTGCTTTAAGGGCTTTTTCAATAACATCAAGAGCTTTGTAAGCTAATTGAAGTTGCATATAGGCTTTATCTACTTCAAAAACCAAATAATCACTGGTTCTTTCAGTTTGTAAAGTCATGGCTTCCATCTTGTTTTTTGCTGCCTTGCGTTGGTAAAAACCATCTATGTTAATTAAAGGTTGTTTTACTTCAATTTTAGTGGCAAAGTTTTGTGTTTGATCAGGATTATTTAATAATGCCGGATTAAAATCATTAGCAGTTAATATTTCCTGATTCAATTTTGATCCAAAAGCCATTAAAGGATTGGTTGTGGAAATACCTGTATGAGAAACCGCAATGTTTGGTAAAAAAATAGCATTGGTTTGTCTGTAATCTGCCCTAGCTTGATTAAAGTCTTCTTTAGAGATTTTTAAGGTTTGATTGTCTTTTGAAACTCTTTCTAAAACGTCGGCTTTAGAAATTTGAATAATTTCCTGCGCATTAAGAATAGAAACAAAACTTAAAAAACAAAAAGTTAATATACTTAAGTTATTTTTCATTTGTTGATTTATTTAACGTAGCAAAAGTAGAAGTGTTTTTAAAGTTGTTTAGTAACCTATGTTACTTATTAATATATTTAATGGGATGATAACCCTACAAGATAAAAATAGATAATGAAAAAAAGTATGACTTTTATCACAGAATTGAAAAAATAATTTTATGAATTATTTAGAAAAAAATAGCAATCTTTAAATACTAAAGATTGCTATTTTAAAAACCAAACAACAAAGAAATTAACCAATCACGGAGGCTAATTTGCTTTTCTTGTGCCGCCATGCCCGCCGGCAACTATTACCATGACTTTTATACTTAATATAAAAAATTTAAAAAGTTGAATTATCGGATTCATCATTTTGAATCGTTGTATAGGTGAAATTCTTCTCATAATATTATTTATTTAGCAATCATAGTTTAATTTCTTTACTCAGGAATTTTATCTTATTCAGGAATCAACCACCAAAAGGGTTTCATTTTAGCTTTATAAATAAAGGCGTAATGCAATGCAAGTTTTAACCAATGGCCAGCTAATCCTATAGAACCAAATGTTTTTCCTAAATGTCTTCCTTGTGTGTCAGAATATTTTTTATAATCTGGTATAATTGGAAATGTTGTGATGCTAATACCACTTCCGTCTAACAGACCATAACCAGCTGAAGCAATACAAGCCGCTCCCATATTTCCCATAGAACCTTTGTGTTTTAATGACTCTTTTCCACTTTTAATGGAATCAATGATGTTGTCTGCTACTAATTTTGCAGTAATACCCGAAGGCATCCCTGTTCTAGGTGGTGAAGGAAATATTTCTGTACCATTTTTATTTTTTCTTGGTTTAGAAATGGTATGTGGTGGTGCAAAAGCAATACCAGGTGCAAATATGTTTTTATAACTGGGGTTTTGATAAGTTTCTGGCCAATCTTGAACAGTCCATTCTTCATAGGGTCTTGGTGTATAATCCGCATCCACAATCATAAACCCTTTAAAAAGTCTATCGGTAATATCTTGATTATTCTTATCAAAAGCTTTAAACCCATGCCCAGAAAAAGAAGGGATTAACATGGCAAAATCATACAGTATTGTTTTTGTTTCTCCTTCTAAATTTTCATAATGTGCTATGCCATCTTCAATTTTGTTTACGCCTGCTCCTAGAATCCATTTAATATCTCTGTCTTCAAAAATCATTTCAACCATTTCACTTGACTTCATAGTAATAGAGCCATAACTCATCAACATACCATCCATTCCAAAATCACCTAATTTATACTCATTAGATATCCAAGTAACTTCTGCCATATCACGTACCTTATGGCGCCGCAATTCTTGTTCAACATTTAAAATGTATTCAAAAGCAGCACCTTGACAGGTTGCTTTGGCATGACCAGTACCAATTAAGATTTTAGCTTTTTTACCTTGCTTCATTTCTTGTATGACTTTATTCAAGCCATTCCAAGCATGTTCTGCATGTGTATAGGTGCAAACAGAGTAGGTTTTATTTTTACCAGGGATTAAACCATTGGTCGCTTCAAAATTTAATTTAGGCCCCGTTGCATTTATTAAATAATCATAAGTGACTTTTTCTTGTGTCCCTTGTTTGTCTCCTGTTACATATTCTGCTACAACATATGGTTTGCTCTCTTTTTCATCTCCTTCTGGATGAAAACTTATGGCTTTGGCTTGTTTAAAGTCTATGCCTTTCTTTTTATATAAAGGAGCAAGTGGGAATAAAATTTTTTTGGATGGCATTCTGCCAATTCCAACCCAAATATTTGAGGGTATCCATTGATAATTACTGTTAGGAGAGACCACAATTACCTCATGTTCTTTTGACAGCTTTCTTCTTAAATGAGAAGCAGCCACATGACCAGATATACCAGCTCCTAAAACAACTATTTTAGACATGTTTAATAGTTTAGTTACTCAAATGTACTTTGATAAAATAAATTTACCTGTTACAAATGTTACATATAAAAAAAGTAATTGATTGCTGCTTTTTGTTTCTAAAAATTTATTTTTTAATGGTCTCCATAACCTATATTGTCCATTTTTCCTTTAAAAACTTTATATTGAATGGTAAAATAAACTACAACCAGAAGTAATGCTATAAAGAACCAATTTAAGCCTACAGATAAACCATATTCATTAGCAGCAACATTGTAAATAGTTAATGCAGGATTGATGCTATTGGTTGATGGTAATACTTTTGGAAAAATTGATGCTGCTGTTGATGCAAACCCACCAAATAAAAATAATGATGAAAAGACAAAACCCAATCCATCCTTTTTGAAAGATTTAATTTTGAATAACCCAAAAAGTCCTGTAAAGGTTATNNNNTTTCAATTTATCGTTCAAACTTGAGTTGGTTTTAAAAATAATCCAGTTGGCACCGTGAATAGTTATAGCCACAACGGCAACAACGCCTAATAAAATGGTGAACCAATCAATAATTCCTAAATGTTCTGATTGTGGGCTAAAAGTAGCGTTCCATAAAGGTAAAAAGAAATAATGTGCTTCTTGTGTTGAAATGCCATTTGTTACGTTTCCGAGATTGACACCTCTTACAATGTTTCCTAAGGCAATTCCAAAAAATAATGCTAAAAGTAAACTAGCAATTCCAAAGGATTTATCCCAAATACTTTCCCACATAGAATTTCTTACTTGTCCGCGTAACTCTAAACCGATGGCTCTAAAAATTAGCAGCCATAAAATCATAATTAATGGTAAATAAAACCCACTAAAAGAAGAAGCGTATAAGGTTGGAAATGCAAAAAATAAAACACCACCTGCAGCGATAAGCCAAACTTCATTTGCATCCCAAAAAGGTCCTATTGCACTTGTGATTGCTTTTTTATCTTTTTCAGTTTTAGCAAAAAATAAATGAATAATTCCAGCTCCAAAATCATAACCGTCTAGTATTAAATACATAGCCAACATTAACATTAAAACGATATACCAAAATAATTCCATAATTAGTGTTTTATGATTTCGGGTCCCTTATTAATAATTTTTCCCACCAACATAACAAAAAGCAAACCAAGCAATAAGTATAACCCTATAAAGCCCAATAGAGTAAATAACGTATTACCTGATGAAACTGTTGGGGAAGCTCCATCTGCTGTTCTTAATAAATTATAAACCAACCAAGGTTGTCTACCTAACTCGGCGGTGTACCAACCAGTTGTATTTGCTATATAAGGGAATGGTAACATGAACATAATAGTCCACAAAATCCATTTGGTTTTATATAATTTTTTTCTGAATAATTGAACTGTAGCAAGTAGCATTAATGCTATAAAAATGGTTCCTAATCCAACCATAATATGATAGCTATAATATAAACCAGGAATGTTTGTAGGATAATCTTTTTTATCAAATTCATTCAATCCTTTTATTTCTGCATCCCATTTTTGATAGGTTAAAAAACTTAAGATATTGGGTACGGCAATTTTATTATCCAATTTTTTTTCTAACATGTTAGGCTGTCCAATTAAAACAATTTCAGAACCACCGTTTTCAGTTTCAAAAATACCTTCCATAGCAGCAAAAGTTACTGGTTGATGTTTTACTACGTTTTTTGCAGCTAAATCACCTGTTGGAAATGCAACTAGTAATGAAGAAATTAACCCAAAAACCACACCTGTTTTGATAAATAATTTGCCAAATTCACTATGCTTGTTGTTTAAAATGTAAAAAGCTCCAATGGCTGCTACAACAAATGAGGAGGTAACAAGCGAAGCTGCTTGATTATGAAAATATGATGGCCATAACCAAGGATTGCTAAATAGGGCTCCAAAATTATTGAGAACAAATTTACCGTTTTCTAAAACTTCATAACCAACAGGATATTGCATCCAAGAATGAGTTGCGATAATTAAAAAACCGCTAGCCCAGGATCCTAAAAACACTAAAAATCCAGTGACAAAATGAAGTTTATGTCCTAATAGTTTTTCTCCAAAAAGGAATAAGCCTAAAAAAGATGATTCCAGAAAGAAGGAAAACATACCTTCCATGGCTAAAGTTTGGCCAATGATGCCGCCTGTTAACTCAGAAAACTTTGCCCAATTGGTTCCAAATTGAAATTCCATAGGGATACCGGTTACAACACCCATAGCAAAATTTAAAGCAAAAATTTTCATCCAAAATTTGGAGGCTTCGTTGTATTTGTCAATTTTGGTTTTTAAGAATTTCCATTTAAAATAAACAATTATTAAAGATAACCCCATGGTTAATTGGGGAAACAGATAATGGAATGTAATGGTGAATGCGAATTGCATTCTGTCATAAAAGAGCATGTCTTCCATTGTAATATTTTTAGTTTTTCAAAAATACAACACAACTAATTAAATAGCAGTATTTATGAATTAATTTGATTTGTGTGAAGTGTTAAATTTTAAAATCTGGATAAATTTCTGTTAAAAGCACGCAAATGGTTATTTGAAGCAAATAATAACCTAGAATACACATCATTTATCTCTGAATTTGAAGTGTTTTTTATGGCATTTTCCAAGTCTTCTATATCTGTAACCTCAATGGTTTTACCAACTTCTAAAGCATCATATTTTGATTTTGAACCTTTTTCGATTAAATCATTATACATTTTTTGTAAGCGTTCATTGTAGAACACACCATGGTATTCACTTAATTTATAGCTTACTTTATTGGCATTTAGTAAATACTCCATCATATTCATGTGTTGTTGTTCACTTTGTTTTATATTATTAAAAACCATTAAGTTCCATTTGGAGTCTAAAAATTCATAAGTATCGCGAGCTACTTTTTCTTCTTCTAGCATGTATTTCATGTCAGCTACTTCTTGGTTTGAAAGATTTGCACTTTGACCAAAAATATTGAGCCATCCGGTTGATATTATGATAATTGAAAATTTTAAAATCGCATTTTTCATGACTCTTTAATTTATTTTTTTAAAAGAATTGATTGGTCAAAATAAATATTATATCAAAAGTACTTTACTTTTTAAAGTTGTTTAGTAACCTGGGTTACGCAATCTGTTCAATTTAGACTCTATATTCAAAAAAAAAATTAGCAGATATGATATTGGTAATATTTTTATAAGTTAAAAAGTTATAATTTTGCTCACTTGAAAGTAACTACAGTCATATTATCATTTCTTTTAGCTACAATTATTTTGTTTAGCAGTTTGCGTATATCATTCACATATGCCTATTATTTTGTAGATACGGCTGGTTTTATTGAAAAGCTTTGTGAAAATAAGGACAAACCAGAGATGCAATGTAATGGTAAATGTCATTTAAAAAAGGTTGTTGAAAAAAATACTAAAGATGATAAACTGCCTTTTAAGGATATCAATTTTAAAGAGATTTTATTATATGTAGTTGAACCAACAAGGTATGAGTTTGTTAATTCTTCATTAAATCAAACTCAAAAAGTTAATTATAACAATTTATATACATATTCACTAGCGAAAGCTTTTGATCATCCTCCACAAGTATAGTTCTCACATTTTTAAGTTTTAATTCAAAAGACGTTGAATCATCTTTTGACAATCTATTTATTTCAATTTTTAAATAATATAAAATGAGAACATTTTATAGTGTGCTTTTTTGCACGCTTATTTATGCCATGTCTTTTTCACAGGAAAAAAAAGATATAGACAAGGATACTATTGCACAAAAAGTAGTGCAGCTTGATGAAATTTTGATAACAGGAAATGCTATTACAGATCCTGTTCTTACTCAAGTGTCAAACGACTATCAAAAAAATATTGTTCAACCTAAAAATGTAGCCGACTTATTCAATAATATCAACGGTTTTTCGGTTATAAAACGTGGCAATTATGCTACAGATCCGTCATTTAGAGCAGCTCAATATGAGCAATTAAACATTCAATATGATGGTGGAACCAAAGCTATGAATGCTTGTCCAAACAGAATGGATCCTATAACTACACATATTATTCCAGAAGAAGTTTCTAAAATAGAAATTATAAAAGGACCTTACACCGTGCGTTATGGAGCAACTTTTGGAGGTGTTATTAATATTGTAACTGGTAAGCTTAATGCAGAAGATACTGGTTTTCATGGCAAAGTCTCTGGTGGTTATGAATCTAATGGAAATTCATATGTAACTATGTTGCAATTACAGCAGGTAACCAATACTTATGACATAGTTGGTAATGTTGGGTATAGAGATTTTGGAAATTATAAAGATGGAAGTCAAACAGAAATTCCTTCTTCATTTCGTAGTACAGATTACGGTCTTAAATTAGGTTATAATTTTACTGAAAGCCAACGTTTACAAGCGCATTGGAGACAATCTTTTGGAAGAGATGTGTTGCATGCAGGATTGCCAATGGATACTGATTATGATAATAGCAGTATTTTGTCATTAGATTATAAGTGGTCAAATATTGGAGATGTTTTAAAGTCTATTACGGCTAAAACATATTATAGCTATGTAGATCATTTAATGTCAAATAATATGAGACCATCTTTTATGATGACAGGTGCAACTTCAGCGGTTGAAGCGACTACAATTGGTGGAAAAGTTGAGTTAAACTGGAAACCAGCAAGTAAACTAAATGTTTTTTCTGGGATAGATTTTATGCATATAGCAAGAGATGGAGGTAGAGATAGAGAAGTAAAAATAATGAATGGCATGGTGTTGCCAACACCTAAATTGTTTCATGATAAAGTATGGCAAGATTCTTATATAGATGACATAGGTTTGTTTACCGAAGCTAAATGGTCTGTTAATAGTTCTACTATTTTAACAGCTGGATTACGCATGGATATTGTAACTTCTGATATTAAAGATCCAGAAGCAGATTTTGATGCTATGTATATGTTAAGAAAGAGAACCGAAGAAAACATAAGCACTACTGTCTCAATAAAAAAAATGGTATCTGAAAACTTTACAATTGAAGCCGCTTTTGGAAGAGGAGTGCGATCAGCAAATATGATTGAACGTTTTATTAATCATTTTACAGTAGGGCAAGATGCTTATGAATATATAGGAAATCCTAATTTAAAGGCTGAAGTAAACAATCAATTTGAATTAGGTTTTAAAGGGTATGAAAATTTAAGCAATGGGTTCAATAAATTTAGTTATGAAACCTCTTTTTACTATTCGTTTTTTGATAATTACATAGTTGCTCTAGAAGACGCTAGTTTAACAAGAAAATATATGCCAACATTACAGCCAGTTCATCCTAAAGTTTTTCAAAATTTAGACAAAGCTTATAAAACAGGGTTTGAAGTTATGGGGAAATTAGATTTTTTAAACGATTATTATTTTAAAGCTGAGGCAGCTTATGTATATGCTAAAAACAAAGATTTAAATGAATCTTTGCCACTTATTCCTCCATTTAACATGATGCTAACAGCAGGTTTTGAAAAAGATAAGATTTGGGCTAATGCGCAATATAATATCAATAGTAAACAATCAAATATTGCTGAAAGTTTTGGTGAAATTGAAACAGCTGGTTACGAAACTTTAGACCTCCGTTTTGGGGTAAAACCTTTCAAAAATGTGTCTTTAGGAGTAGCAGTTCTAAATGTATTTGATCAAACGTATCATAATCATTTAAATTTTTCATTTAATAATCAAGCAGATTTTGGTATGGTTCCAATTACTGAACCAGGAAGAAATATAACGGTCTTTTTTCAAAAGAAATTTTAGTTAAAAAACCAAGAAGATAATGGTTAAAAAGTGAAATGCTAAAAAAAAAAGCTCTTCTATTCTACTTTTTCTTCATTATCTTCTTTTTTCTTTCCACCCATCATAAAATTAATAAGAATACCAATTAATGAAAGGCAAACAATTCCAAATACGGCAATCATGATTGCTCCATTTGTCCAACTATAGAGTGCTATGTTTTGTGATAACATGAGTTTAGTATTTTAGATAAGTTTATCTATAAAGATAGAGATTGAGTGTATTTTTATATATGACTTTTGTTAGATAATTAAAAGTATTCATAAATTAATCGTCTATTCTTATTTTTATTTATGAAAATTGTAACAAAAGCATCTGTTATTCTCATTTTAAATTTATTACTTTTGTTCAAAATTTTAAACAAATAAACAAATGAAATTAATCAAGTTTTTAGCAGTTGTATTTTTAACTACTATAGTGTCTTCTTGCAATAGCCAAGGTGTTACCAAAAAATCATTGGATACAGAAATTGACTCATTAAGTTATGCTATTGGAATGGATGTAGCACGTAATGTTCAAACTAATGTTTCTGAATTGGATACAGATCTTTTTATTCAAGGATTTAGAAATACTTTGGATTCAACAAATCTTTTAATTGAAAAAGAAAAAGTACAGGAAATTTTAAGTACTTATTTTAGAAAAAAGCAAGAGGCAGAAAGAGCTAAAAAACAAGCAGAAGATTTGGCAAAAGCAGAAGAACAATTTAACGACAATAAAGTTGCTGGTGAAAAATTCCTAGAAGAAAATAAAACTAAAGAAGGTGTTAAAGTTACTGAAAGTGGTTTGCAATATATAGTTTTAAAAGAAGGTACTGGTGAAAAACCAACAGCTGCTTCTAGAGTGAAAGTTCACTACCACGGAACATTAATAGATGGAACTGTATTTGATAGTTCAGTTGATAGAGGAGAGCCAACTCAATTTGGTGTTGGTCAAGTCATTAAAGGTTGGACAGAAGGTTTACAGTTAATGCCAATAGGCTCAAAATATAAATTTTTCATACCTCAAGATTTAGCATATGGCGCGTTTCCTCGTCCAGGCGGAGCAATTAAGCCATTTTCTGCTTTAATATTTGAAGTTGAACTTTTAGAAATTGTTAAATAATAGATTTAAACACTCTATTTTTCAAATATAAACAGGAGGTTTTACTTCCTGTTTTTTTTTGTTTATAGCAATATCATAACTAAATTACCAAAACAAGGTTGTAACTTTGTACCTTGAAAAAAATGAATGCATGAGTCATAAAGCAGGTTTTGTAAATATTATTGGAAATCCAAATGTGGGTAAATCTACTCTAATGAATGCTTTTGTTGGAGAGAAACTATCCATCATTACATCAAAAGCTCAAACGACAAGACATCGTATTTTAGGAATTGTAAATGGAGAAGATTTTCAAGTAGTCTTGTCAGATACACCTGGAATCATTAAACCGGCTTATGAACTTCAGGAATCTATGATGGATTTTGTAAAGTCTGCCTTTGAAGATGCCGATGTGTTGCTTTATATGGTTGAAATTGGTGAACAAGAATTAAAAGATGAGGCTTTTTTTAATAAAATAACAAATTCAAAAATCCCAGTTCTTTTACTCTTAAATAAAATTGATAAATCAAATCAAGAACAACTAGAAAGTCAAGTTCAGCTTTGGTCTGAGAAAGTGCCAAATGCTGAGATTTTCCCAATTTCTGCATTAGAAGGGTTTAATATAAAAGAAGTGTTTAATAGAATTATTGAGTTACTTCCAGAATCGCCTGCATTTTATCCAAAAGATCAGTTAACAGATAAACCTGAACGCTTTTTTATAAATGAAACTATAAGAGAAAAAATATTACTTCATTATAAAAAAGAAATTCCATACGCTGTCGAAGTGGATACCGAAGAGTTTTTTGAAGAAGATAATATTATTAGAGTTCGTTCAGTAATTATGGTTGAACGTGATACTCAAAAAGGAATTATTATAGGTCATAAAGGAAGTGCTTTAAAACGTGTTGGAGTAGAAGCCAGAAAAGATTTAGAAAAATTCTTTGGTAAACAAATTCATATAGAACTGTATGTTAAGGTAAACAAGAACTGGCGATCCAATGTTAACCAATTGAAACGTTTTGGTTACAATCAAAAATAATTAATCAACTTTATAATCAAGTTTCATGGTTATAGAGGCTGTTTTTTCTTTTGAATCGGTATTATAAGTACCACCCCAAGAATAATCCTCATTGGAATTTTGACCAGTAATTTGAAAAATTCCCATTTTTGCTGAAATTAACTCACCCAATTTCCCTCCAGAATTTTTCGCTATCATTTCTGCTCTTGTCCTGGCATCAGCTGTTGCTTTAGATATCATTTCAATTTTTAAATCGGCCAATTTGGTGTAATAATATCTTGGTGCCTGAGAATAAAATTGAATCCCTTTATTCAAAAGTTCAGTTATTTCACGAGAGATATTTTCAACTTTTTCAACATCATTTGAATCAACTTGTAAGGATTGAGTTAAAACATATCCTAAAAACTCATCTCCAATATATTTTCCATCAGCAGTATATTTTGCCTGCATATTTTTTCTGCTGTTTACTGCATTGAAAACTAATTCTTTATTAGTTATGCCTTTAGATAGAAGGTATTCAGAAATTATTTTTTTATCTTTTTCAAGGTCACTATAAGCTTTTTCAAGATTACTACTTTCTTTAGAAAAAGAACCTTCCCATACAATAAGGTCAGAAGTGAAGTCAGCATTTCCTAAACCAGTAACAGAAATGGTTCCATCTATTTTATTTCTATTCGTATATGCATTGCCTAATAAGTAGGCCCCGATAATGATAGCAAGCCCGAAAATGATTGCACTAAGATTATTTTTCATAAGTAATAACAATTAAAAAGTGATGTAAAAAAGCTGAAATATATTTTATATACGGATATTTTATAAACTTAGAGTTTTATTCATGAAATTATTTAATTCATGCATTTCATGTTTGCTAGAAGTTTTTCCTATACTACCACCAAAGTAGAGTACAAACCAAGCTATTACCATAAAAAACATCATACTAATTTGTAAAGAATAACTGGTTTTTAAGGACCAGTTTGTATAAGCCCAAATACTAAAGGCTATAAATAAACCTGCAACTATAAAGTGTAAAAACATAAATAGGGTCCAAACTGTGGGGTTTGGTCCAAATAATCCGTGAACTATACAAGATTTACTATCAACTTCATTGATTTCAAGATGTAATTGAGGCGACCAAAAATGTTGCTTTTCTTTGGGAAATTTTATAAAAACATGGTCGTCTATACGGTTTACAATAAAGTTATTTTGTGCTTTTTTTGCCTTTTCAAAAGTTTGTAAAACGTCTTCATTGTAGCGTTTTAAACTTATTTTAAAACGAGGCCGTAACACAATAGTATTGGTTGTTGACATTTAGTTTTGTTTTAAGGAGATTAAAATACTATTTTTTTCAAAGAGTAAACACTACCTTTGCAGACAATTTAAAGATTATGAGTAATATAGTTGCTATAGTAGGACGTCCAAATGTAGGGAAGTCAACATTTTTCAATCGTTTAATTCAACGAAGAGAAGCCATTGTTGATGCGGTAAGTGGAGTTACAAGAGATCGCCATTACGGAAAAAGTGATTGGAATGGGAAAGAATTTTCACTAATTGATACTGGTGGGTATGTTTTAGGAAGTGATGATATTTTTGAAGCTGAAATTGATAAGCAAGTAGAATTAGCCATTGATGAAGCTGATGCTATCATTTTTATGGTTGATGTAGAATCTGGTGTAACTGGAATGGATGAAGATGTTGCTAAACTATTACGAAAAGTAAATAAGCCGGTTTTTTTAGTAATAAACAAGGTGGATAATGCAAAAAGAGAGGAAGATGCTGTTGAGTTTTATTCATTAGGATTAGGAGAATATTATACCATAGCAAGTATTAATGGTAGTGGTACTGGTGACTTATTGGATGCTTTAGTGAAAGCATTACCAGAAAAAGAAGAAGTTGTTGAAGAAAACTTGCCGCGATTTGCAGTAGTAGGTCGTCCAAATGCGGGTAAATCATCATTTATTAATGCCTTAATTGGAGAAAACAGATATATAGTAACAGATATAGCAGGTACTACACGTGATTCTATTGATACAAAATATAACAGTTTTGGCTTTGAGTTTAATTTAGTAGATACAGCTGGAATCAGAAGAAAATCAAAAGTTAAAGAAGACTTAGAGTTTTATTCGGTAATGCGTAGTATTCGTGCTATTGAAAATTGTGATGTTTGCATACTTGTGTTAGATGCAACTAGAGGATTTGACGGACAAGAACAAAATATTTTTTGGTTAGCTGAACGCAATCGTAAAGGTATTGTCATATTAGTTAATAAATGGGATTTGGTTGAAAAGGATAATAAATCTACTCTAGAATACGAAAAGGTAATTAGAAAACAAATAGAACCTTTTACAGATGTGCCAATTGTATTTGTTTCTGCTTTAACCAAACAACGTGTTTATAAAGCTGTAGAAACAGCTGTTGAGGTTTATAACAATAGGTCTAAGAAAATAAAAACAAGTAAGCTAAATGAGTTGTTTTTACCAATCATAGAAAGTTATCCACCACCTGCCCTTAAAGGAAAATATGTAAAGATTAAATATATTATGCAGTTGCCAACGCCCCAGCCACAGTTTGCGTTTTTCTGTAACTTGCCACAATATGTTAAAGACCCTTACAAAAGGTTTTTAGAGAATAAGTTACGAGAGCATTTTGATTTTCACGGAGTGCCAATAAGTGTATATATGCGGAAAAAGTAGTTTTGTTGGTTGTTAGTTGTTGGTTAAGCATAAATTATAGAATGTTGAAATGATAGACAAAGCAGAATTTTTTTTGAAAGATTATTTATTAGTACAAAAAGTTCAACTTTCGTTTAATAATCAAACCATAAAGATTGAAACTCTTAAAGAAAAGTATGAAGAATACAAAAAGATAAAAGAGGAGCTATCTGATTATTCCGAATTTTCTATACTAACAATTACTGACAATCAAGACAAAGATGAGTTATTAAACCTAGCATTAGATATAAAAAATTTACTCTCAATTGCTCTGGGGCGAAGAATAATTTTTGACAAACAATCTTATTGGTCAAATGAAACGCAAACTATTGTTAATAAGGAAATGAGCGAAAGCACCAATTTTGGAGTTCAAATTGTTCCCGACTTTGAAATTGAAAATTTTCTAAAAAAAACTTTACCTAAATGGAGTGAGTTAACCAAATCAGAAAAAACAGACTTTTATATTGTAACAGACTATTTAAATCAAACGAGGAAAGACTTTATAGAAGATAGAATTTTAAGAACGATGCAAGCTTGGGAATGTTCCGCAAATTATTGGACTAAACCTGTTGAGCTATCTGAAAATTTAAAGGAATTAGAAAAAAGAATAGTTAAAACATACAAAGACTGGAAAAAGGAAACTGATTATATTGATATAAATGGAGAGATAGGCACAAATCTCAAAATTTCACTAAATCAAGAAAAATTAATTTCTAGGCTTGAGAATTTAATTTTAGAGAGTAATTTTAATATACAAACAGTAAATCCTAATTTAAGAGAATTAAAAGAAATGAGGGATTTAGTTGTACACCAAGGTAAAATTAAAATCTCAGGAGAGCAAGCCATTCATATTTTAGAACCAGCAATAAAAGCATTGCAAATAATAATTCTAGAAAAATTAGGCTACGATGGACTAGTGATTGATTCAAAAAATAATAGAGTATTCAACAAAATAGATGGGTATTTTAAATGAATACTATGCCCAACAGTATATGAATGCAATTACGGCTTATTCGACTACGTCCAAATCACTCGGAATCGCTAAAGTCAGTTTTTAACCTGTTTCCATATTTAAGGAAGAGACATTTGCCTAAAACCTAAAACCCAATCACCAACTACCACCAGAGCCGCCCCCGGAGAAACCACCGCCGCCAAAGCCGCCACCAAAGCCACCACCACCAGAGCTTCCACCAAACCCGCCAGAGCTTCCTCCACCATAACTTCCTCTGCCCAAGTTGCTTAAAATAATAGCATCCCAAATATCAAAACCTTTATGCCTATTACCACCTTTGCCATCACCATCGCGTTTGTTTTTTGATATTGAAATAATAATGATTATAAATATGATAAATAAAATAAAGATTAATTGTGGAGGAAAAGATGGTGAGTCAACTTTTCTGCTACCATGATAGGCTCCAGTTAAAACATCAAAAATTGCATCAACACCTTTGTTTAACCCTTGGTAATAATCACCTTTTTTAAATTCTGGGATAATTATATTTCTTGTAAGTTCTCCAACAATACCAGCAGTTAATCTATCTTCAACACCATAACCAGGAGAAATCCATATCTTTCTATCGTCTCTGGCCAATAAAATAAAAACACCATTATCTTCTTTAGCTTGTCCAATACCCCATTTTTGGGCCCAATTTGGGGCAAGCAGACCTATGTTTTCACCTTTTGTTGTACTGATGATGGCAACCACAATTTGGGTGGAAGTTGTATCTGAATATCTAATAAGCTTCGTTTCCAATGCTTGTTTTTCAGAAGGAGACAACAGGTTTATATAGTCATAAACACTGGTCTGCTCTTTAGGAATTGGGGGAATATCAAACTGTGCTTTTGCAACTTGTGTAAAGCACAAACCTAACAAAAGGGATAAAAAAAGTGTTGTATGTTTACGTTTAATCTTCAACCTTTTGAAATTTCGTCAGAGAGTTCATTGTTGTCTTTTTGTTGCCAAGGGAAGTGTTTTTCAAGTTCTTTTCCTGCTTTTAAAACACCTTCTACAAGTCCTTGCTTAAAGTTCCCTAATTTAAAATGCGATTGCATGATGTCTTTGGTACTGTCCCAAAAACCATTGGGGACCACATCGTTAATGCCTTTGTCGCCATAAATAACAAAGGTTCTGTCTTCTACGGCCACATAAATAAGGACACCGTTTTGTTCTTTGGTATTGTCCATTTTTAAATAATGGAATACTTCCAAAGCACGATTGAATGCATCTGTTTGGGATGTCTTTTCAATATGCACGCGAATCTCACCCGACGTGTTCAACTCAGCAGTTCTTATGGCTTCAATGATTTCCTGTTCGTCTTTTTTTGAAAGGAAATCTTCTACTTTAGACATAGGGTTTTAATTAAAATCGAATTCTACATCCACCGGTTTTTCGGCTCCGGCTTCAGCATCAAAATATGGTTTACCTTCAAAATGAAATAAGCCTGCCAATAACGAATTAGGGAATGTTTTCACGTGATTATTGAAAGGCTTAATGGCTTCATTGTAACGCGTTCTGGCGGTTTGGATGGTGTTTTCTGTGCTGGTCAATTCATCCTGAAGTTTTAAGAAATTCTCATTGGCTTTCAATTCAGGGTATCGTTCTACCGTTACCAAAAGTCTTGATAAAGCACTGCTTAATCCACCTTGGGCTTCATTGAATTGCTTAAGTTGCTCAGGTGTTATGTTTGCAGGGTCTATGGTTGTTTGTGTAGCTTTTGAACGGGCTTCAATAACATCGGTCAATGTTTTGCGTTCAAAATCGGCGGCCCCTTTTACGGTGTTCACAAGGTTTCCAATCAGGTCGTTTCTACGTTGATACGACGTTTGCACATTTCCCCAAGCTTCACTTACGCTTTCGTTTAACCTTACGGCGTTGTTGTTAAAGCCAACAGCCCATCTGTATATACCAAAAATTATAACAACAATTATAATTACTGGAATCAGCCATTTTTTCATAAGAATTATATTTTAAAAAGTTAGTTTTATTATTTCACTATTAGTAGTGCAAGTTGTAAAAATGTTACAACTCGCTTTTAATTTTGATAAGTTGAGATTTTATATCCTCTAATTTAGTGATAATTTCGAAGTTGTTAAGTGTTTTTTGCTTTTCTTCTTTAAGATGAGTTTTAGCGCCTTCAAGAGTGAAACCACGCTCCTTAACTAAATGAAAAATAAGCTTAAGGTTTTTAATGTCCTCGGGTGTAAATTTTCTATTTCCTTTGGCATTCTTTTTTGGTTTTAAAGCATCAAACTCTTTTTCCCAAAACCTAATTAATGAGGTGTTTACACCAAAAGCTTCTGCAACTTCTCCAATGCCATAATATCGTTTATCTGGTAACTCTATGTACATTAGTCTAATGATTGGTTTTCTAATGACGCGTGTTCTAGCATCTCGTTAAACTCTTCAGCAGTTAAACTACCGTAATAGAAGTTGATAGGATTTATTCTCTCACCATCTTTAAAAATCTCATAATGACAATGAGGAGCTTCTGAACGACCTGTGCTACCAACAAAACCTATTAGGTCGCCACGTTTTACTTTCTGGTTTTTTTTGACATTATACTTAAATAAATGCCCGTATAAACTAACATACCCATAACCATGATTAATTCTAACGTGGTTTCCATAACCGGTAGCAGTATTATCTGCACGTTCTACTACACCATCACCAGTAGCATAAATGGGTGTGCCTTTTGGTGCAGAAAAATCCATACCCCAATGCATTTTTCTTGCCTTAGTAAAAGGGTCAGAACGCATACCGTAACCAGAAGCCATACGTTTTAAATCTTCATTACGTACAGGTTGTATAGCAGGTATGGCAGCCAAAAGTTTTTCTTTTTCTTCTGCCAATATAGCTATTTCATCAAGTGATTTCGATTGCACTACTATTTGTTTTTGAAGAATATCTATGCGTTTGTTGCTCTCAATAATTAATTTAGAGTTATCAAAACCTTCTAAATCTTTATATCTGTTAATACCTCCAAAACCAGCTTTTCTTTGCTCATCTGGAATTGGATTTGCTTCAAAATATACGCGGTATATGTTATTGTCTCTGTCAGCAACATTAGCTAAAACAGCTTCAGCTTCTGTCATTTTTTTATTTAATAATTGAAATTGAAGTTGAGCGTTTTGCAATTCTCTTTTAAGAGCACGCTCTTTAGGAGATTCAACATATTGACTTGCAATAAACACAAATAAAAACCCAAAAAGTGCAGAAGCCAATAAAAACATGAATGCATATTTTATAGTTGTTCTCTTTTTGCGCTCTATTTTTCGGTAAGAAAGCGATTCTGAATCGTAATAATATTTTACCTTACTCATTACTTAAATTATACTATTTTTGCACTTTGTTTAACATGCAATTTATCATTAATATTACATGCAAACGACCAAACCTACAAAAATATTATAACAATATTATGATGTAGTTATAATTGTAGGTTCGCACTCTCTAAAATTTTAAATAAAAAATGAGAGTAAATATAAAAATTGTTTTGCAATTAATATAATTTTACAATACAGTAACCATTTTATATAGATGAAATCTCAAGATATTCGCTCTAAATTTTTAAGTTTTTTTGAAGAAAAAAATCATAGCATTGTACCATCTGCTCCTATGGTTTTAAAAGATGACCCAACCTTAATGTTTGTTAATTCTGGAATGGCACCTTTTAAGGAATATTTTTTAGGAAATGCCAAGCCAAAAAATAATCGAATTGCCGATACCCAAAAATGTTTGCGAGTATCTGGAAAGCACAACGATTTGGAAGAAGTGGGTTATGATACGTATCACCACACCTTGTTTGAAATGTTGGGAAACTGGAGTTTTGGCGATTATTTTAAAAAAGAAGCTATTGCTTGGGCTTGGGAATTGTTAACCAAAGTTTATAAAATTAATAAAGATATTCTTTATGTAACTGTTTTTGAAGGAAGTGAAGACGACAAGCTTCCTATGGATACAGAAGCTTATAATTTATGGAAACAATTTATTTCTGAAGACCGTATTTTAAAGGGAAATAAAAAAGATAACTTCTGGGAAATGGGNNAAGATCATCCTCAAGTTGTAGAAATTTGGAATTTGGTTTTTATGCAGTATAACCGAAAAGCCAATGGATCACTTGAAAGTTTACCTAACAAGCATATTGATACTGGAATGGGATTTGAAAGACTTTGTATGGTATTGCAAGGTGTTCAATCCAACTATGATACTGATGTTTTTACGCCAATTATTAGGGAGATTGAAACTATTGCTGATAAAGCGTATGGTACAGATGAAAAAGTTGATGTTGCAATTCGTGTCATTTCAGATCATGTGCGTGCCGTAGCTTTCTCGATTGCCGACGGACAATTGCCAAGTAATACAGGTGCTGGTTATGTAATACGACGTATTTTACGAAGAGCCATTCGTTATAATTTTACGTTTTTAAACCAAAAAGAACCATTTATTTATAGATTGGTTGATGTATTGAGTGAAAAAATGGGAATAGCTTTTCCAGAATTGAAATCTCAAAAGCAACTTATTGAAAACGTTATTCGTGAAGAAGAACAATCCTTTTTAAGAACCTTAGATCAAGGACTTATTTTATTAAATAGAATTGTTGAAGAATCTGATAATGAGACTATTTCAGGTGAAAAAGCTTTTGAATTGTATGATACGTATGGTTTCCCTTTTGATTTAACATCCTTAATTCTTAGAGAAAAAGGGTTGCAAATTGATGAAGCAGGATTTCATTCAGAAATGCAAAAACAAAAAAATCGTTCACGTGCAGCTAGTGAAATGTCTACAGATGATTGGACTATTTTAATAGATGATGCTGATGAAGAATTTATTGGCTATGATGCTCTTGAAGCCCATGTAAAATTAACACGATACAGAAAAGTTACCTCTAAAAAAGATGGAGAAATGTATCAGTTGGTTTTTAATATCACTCCTTTTTATCCTGAAGGTGGCGGACAAGTAGGCGATAAAGGCTATCTTGAAGATGTTCATGGCGATGTAGTTTATATTGTTGATACCAAAAAAGAGAACAATGTTATTATTCACTTTTCAAAAAATTTGCCAAAGCATATAAATGAAAGTTTTAAAGCTGTTGTAGACGCAAAACAACGCTATAGAACAGAGTGTAATCATACAGCAACTCACTTGCTGCACCAAGCGCTTAGAGAAGTTTTAGGAACCCATGTAGAGCAAAAAGGAAGTGCTGTTCATTCTAAACATTTGCGTTTTGATTTTTCACATTTTTCAAAGTTATCAGTTGAAGAATTGCGTGATGTGGAAAATTTTGTTAATGCAAGAATTGAAGGAAAATTGCCATTAATTGAGAAACGCAATATACCAATGCAACAAGCTATTGATGAAGGAGCTATGGCTTTATTTGGTGAGAAATATGGTGATACAGTAAGAGCTATACGTTTTGGACAGTCTATTGAACTTTGTGGAGGTACACATGTAAAAAATACTGGAGATATTTGGCATTTTAAAATTGTTTCTGAAGGAGCGGTAGCAGCAGGAATACGTCGTATAGAAGCTATTACAAACGATGCTGTTAAAGATTTTTATCATGAAAACAATAGGACTTTTTATGAAATAAAAGATTTGCTTAATAATGCTAAAGAACCTGTGAAAGCTCTTAAAAATTTGCAGGAAGAAAATGCAAATCTTAAAAAGCAGATTGATGTTTTATTAAAAGAGAAAGCAAAAAATATTAAAGGAGATTTAAAAAGTGAATTAACAGAAATTAATGGTGTTCAATTTTTAGCTAAACAATTGGATTTAGAATCTTCTGCAATAAAAGATGTCGCTTTTGAATTAGGTGGCCAATTTGATAATTTGTTTTTACTTTTTGGTACAGAACAAGAAGGGAAAGCAATGCTTACATGCTATATTTCTAAGGAATTAGTGGCAAGTAAAGGACTGAATGCTGGATTGGTAGTAAGAGAATTAGGAAAATATATTCAAGGCGGCGGCGGCGGACAGCCATTTTTTGCAACTGCAGGAGGTAAAAATCCAGCAGGAATTAAAGAAGCATTAGAGAAAGCAAAGCAATTTATTTAATTAAACAGTATTGACTATGAAAGCAAAGATTATAATTTTTTTAATGTTATTTTTTCCAACTATTTTTTTAGCTCAACAATTTCCAAGTCCTCCACCTATGAGGCAAATAAATAATCAAATGATGCAACAGCAACAAATGATGCAACAACAACAAATGATGATGCGAATGTTGCAAAACAATATTCAAACAGATGAACAAAAATTGAATAGAGAGGAGAATAAAAAAATAAAGCTTGAAAAAAAGATTAATAACTTAAATGATGTTTTATTAAAGTTAAACGATGAATTGTTAAAAACAAAAGATACTAATATACAATCTAATAAAGAGCTTCAAAAAAAGATAGATAAAACTAATAAAGAGCTTGAAAAAAATACTGAAAAGTTAAAAGTTTCAAATAAAAAAATAGAAGGTTTTAAAAACAATATTGAAAAAACCAAAATAGAATTAGAAGAAAAAAAGAAAGAAAAAGAATTAAAAAAACTAGAGAAAGAAGAAAAAGGTAAAATGAAAGAGTAATATTTTTTACAAATCATAATAAATCCTGATAGGTTAAAATTTATCGAATTTATTTTCAAATAGACTCATTAATAAAATGAACTTAACCACCAAAATTCCAATTTCAAAAACCAATTTACCGATAGATTATTCTTCTAAAATTCTATTATGGGGTTCTTGTTTTTCAGAGAATATTGGTGATAAGTTTGGGTATTTCAAGTTTCAGTCTATAGTTAATCCTTTTGGAATTTTATTTCACCCTAAAGCTATTGAAACTTTAATTTCTAATGCTGTACATAAAAAAGAGTATTCAGAAAATGATGTTTTCTTTCATAATGAACAATGGCATTGTTTTGATGCGCATTCAAGATTAAGTAATGTTTTTAAAGAAGATTTGATAACTAATTTGAATGATGCAGTCAAATCAATAAATCAACAAATAAGCAAATCAACACACATCATAATTACTTTAGGAACTGCTTGGGTATATCGTTTTATTGAAAACAACCATATAGTTGCCAATTGCCATAAAGTGCCTCAAAATAAATTTTCAAAAGAGCTTTTGTCTGTTAGTGATGTGGTTAAATCTTTAGAATCTATAATTGAGGTAATTAAAAGTGTTAATTCTAATGCAACTATCATTTTCACAGTATCTCCAGTTCGTCATATAAAAGATGGTTTTGTTGAAAACACACAGAGCAAGGCGCATTTAATTTCAGGAATTCATCAAGTTTTAAAAAAGAATTCGCAATTAAATTATTTTCCTTCTTATGAAATAATGATGGATGAATTAAGAGATTACAGGTTTTATGCTGAAGATATGGTTCATCCCAATCAAATTGCAATAAATTATATTTGGGAAAAATTCCAAAACGTTTGGATTTCCCTAGAAGCTTCAAAAACTATGGAAGCTATAGATTATATTCAGAAGGGGTTGAATCATAAACCTTTCAACCCAAATTCTGAAGCACATCAGCTATTCAAAAAAAAAATAGAGAAAAAACAGCAACAGCTTAAATTAAAGATACCTCATATTAGATTTTAAAGGCATTTAAATTAGGTATTGGTTTCAATCTTAATTAATTACATTTTGTAAACGCTATTAATCTTATTTAATAACGTTTGGTCGAAAAATTAGTGAAGTACAATTTTTTAAGTATAAATTTATTATGCTATTAATCAGTTCAAATATTAAACATCAGTTGTTATAATCTATAAATGGGTTTTCAACTGGTGTTTTTTTTGTAAAAAAAGTAAAAAAGAGAAGAAAAATATCAATAATAAAATAAGCTAGAATCTTCTGAAAAGACAAGAGTGATAATTTATATAAAGATTTATTAAACTTATCTTAATAAAGATAAAATTCATAACGAGTACTTTTGTACCATTATGAGTTAGTTGTTTTTAAACATTAGTTAGGCTTCATACGTTGAAGGGAACTAATGTTTTTTTTGTCTTATAATTTACTTCTTAAACTAAGCCAACCACCACCATTAATGGTTTCAATACCATTGTTGTTTAAAATGCTTGCTGCACTTGCTGATCGCATACCACTTGCACAACAAACAATAACTGGTTTGTTAAGTTTTTTTATAGTTGAAATTTGAGTATTTATAACTTGTAAAGGGATGTTTTTTGAACCAGAAATACATCCTTGAGAAAACTCTGCTTTGGTTCTTACATCTATAATTATAGCTCCTCTTGTTTGAAACTCCTTAATTTTATCTGTTTTATTTCCTGTTAGAAAACTGAATAGTCCCATCTTTTAAAATTTTTAAGCAAATTACTTTATTTAATTTTGAAAACAATGTAACAAGAGTTACAATGCTTTTTTTATTTTTCTAAAAACATTAAAATTATGTTGGAATTGCATTTAAAGAAATCAATTTGATTATTTTTATTGATATTTTATTACAATGTTAGGACTAAGAACAACAATTTATAAAGTTAGCAATTTAGCTGAAGCAAAAATGTGGTACAGTAAAGCTTTTAATATGGCGCCTTATTTCGATGAACCTTTTTATATAGGTTTCAATATTAAAGGTTATGAACTAGGTTTGTTGCCTGAAGAAAATCAAACATCAAAGGGAGAAGGCGTTTTAGCTTACTGGGGAGTTGACGATATTTTTAAAACGTATAATTACTTGATAGAATTAGGAGCCAAAGCTCATGAAGCACCTGTAAATGTTGGAGGAGAACTTATGGTGGCATCAGTTTTTGATCCTTGGGAAAATATTTTAGGAATTATTTATAATCCAGAATTTAAATTAGAAAATGAATAAAGAAATGTTTTTGCAAGTGCACGAGCGTGTGAAACCATATATTCACAGAACACCTGTATTAACATCAGAATTGATTAACGAAATGGTTCATGCAAATGTGTATTTTAAATGTGAAAACTTTCAAAAAATGGGCGCATTTAAAATGCGTGGTGCAGCAAATGCTATTTTAAGTTTGTCAAGCGAAGAACAAGCAAAAGGCGTTGTAACACATTCTTCAGGAAATTTTGCACAAGCCTTATCATTAGCTGCTAAAAAAATTGGAGTTAAAGCCTACATAGTAATGCCAAAAAATGCACCTCAGGTTAAAAAAAATGCAGTAAGAACTTATAAAGGAAACATCATAGAATGCGATTCAAATCCTATTGCTCGTGAAGAAATGGCTGCTAAAGTTCAAAAGGAAACCGGAGCTACTTTTATCCATCCATCTAATGATGATTCAGTTATTTATGGACAAGGAACTGCGACAATAGAGTTATTGGAAGATTACCCAGATTTAGATTATATAGTTTCTCCAGTTGGTGGTGGAGGCTTATTAGCCGGAACTGCATTGGCAACTAACTATTTTTCAAAACATTGCAAAGTTATTGGTGGTGAACCTAAAAATGCTGATGATGCATATCGTTCCTTATTAAGTGGAAAAATCGAGCATAATGATGAAGTGAATACTATTGCAGACGGATTAAGAACCTTTTTGGGAGATAGAAACTTTCCAATTATAAAAAAGCATGTAGAAAAAATTATTAGAGTTGAAGAAGAAGAAATTATTGAAGCTATGAAACTCATTTGGGAACGAATGAAAATTATTATTGAACCTTCAAGTGCTGTAGCTTTTGCAGCTGTATTAAAAAACAAAGAAGATTTTATAAATAAAAAGATAGGTGTTATTCTTTCAGGAGGTAATGTAGATGTTGGAAATCTTCCGTTTTAGTAATTAATTAAATGCCTAAACTTAAAAGTAATTGCTAATTTTATGGTAAACAAGACTTATGAGTAATCCATATGTGAAATTAACGGTTGAAAACAATGTAGGTTACATAACCTTTTTTCATCCAGATCAAAACGCTATGCCTAGTGAAAGTTTGGTTAAATTAGAACAAACTATCATTGAAGCTGGAAAAAATGATACGGTGAATGTAATAGTTTTACAAAGCGATGGAGATAGAACTTTTTGCGCAGGTGCTAGTTTTAAAGAGCTTATAAGTATTAAAACATCAAAAGAAGGAGAACATTTTTTTTTAGGTTTTGCCAATGTGATTAATGCCATGAGAAAGTGCCCGAAACTTATCATAGGAAGAGTTCAAGGAAAAGCCGTTGGAGGAGGAGTTGGCTTAGCCGCCGCAACCGATTATTGTTTAGCGACAAAATTTGCTTCAATTAAATTAAGTGAGCTGAGTATTGGTATTGGACCCTTTGTAATTGAACCAGCAGTTTCAAGAAAAATGGGAGCAACAGCAATGTCACAAATGACTATCAATGCTGAAACTTTTTTTTCTCCTGAATTCGCAAAAGATAAAGGCTTATATGCAGAAGTTTATGAAACAAAAGAAACATTAGATGATGCCGTAAAAACACTTGCAGAAAAATTATCAAGTTATAATCCTGAAGCTTTAAAAGCAATGAAATCCGTTTTTTGGAAGGACACTGAAGATTGGGATATCCTTCTAAATGAACGTGCTAAAATAAGTGGAAAGCTTGTTTTAAGCAACTTTACCAAAGAAACATTAAAGCGTTTCCAATAATTAAATTACGACACTTTTTTTATTGATTATTTCCAATCCATCATCAATCAATCTGCCAACTTCTGGTCTGTTTTGTTTTATTGACTCTAAATGTTCTAAGCAGCTACCTGCTAATTTTTTTTCGTTTCCAAGAACTGCTAAATCGTAAATCTCAACTGTCAATAACCAATCAGTTGAATGATTTTTTATAAGTTCTTCTAATACTTTTGTCCTTGAAATGGTTGTGTTTTTTGCTTCTCTATAATCTCTAATTTGCTGATATAATCTTTCTAATTGTATTAGCTTTTCAGATTTTTTTATGTGAACAGTTTGGGTTGAAGGCATATGGGTTATTAAATCAAAACTATTTAAGTCGGCAGGACCTGAGAAAGCCGATACGATTTCTTTTCCAACTGCCATATCATAAATGCCCCATTCGGGCTCAAATAAAACAGTATTATAATGTTTTACAGTACAATTTTTAAAACTTACTAAAATTATTTTTCCTTGTAAGTTGCGTTTTCCGGTAATAATTTCTCCAGACACTGTAATGCCGCCTTCAAATTCCAGTGTTACGGTTCGTTCCTCATAAATGTTGTAGGCACTTAAATCACGCGGACTCATGTCTTCAATAGCTAAATTAATACCTTTTAATTTTCCTATTGGAGATCCAAAACCTTGATTGTGGTTTTCAATACCATGACCGATTAATTCTTTTTCTCTATATGAGAGTGCTGTTTTTTCATTTGTTTGAATATAAATAGGTTTACCATGATCTTCAATAACGTTTGTAAATATTCCTGAAATTTGTATACCTGTGCTTAATTCAATGGTGCCTAAAGCATTTGAATTTATCAATTTTTGAATTCCAGATAAACCGCCTTTTCTTAAAGCCATAGTATTAGCAAATTCTTCTAATATCAAACTTAAATGGGCAAAATCTGGTGTAACATATAGTTGTGGTTGAGGTTTAGTAATGTCAAAATCTTTAAATGTAGCATCAATGGTGTAAGGCAGTTTTTTAACGGCATTTGTCATGCACCATGCACTTTCTCCGATTGATGATAATAAACCAGCACCATATATTTTAGGGTTTTCTACTGTTCCTATAAGTCCGTATTCCACAGTCCACCAATGTAAATTTCTAATAAGGGCCATTTCACTTGGTTCTCCCATATTTTTTTGAAGGTTTTCTACGTCTTTCTCTGCAAAATCTATGTCTTTTTGAGTCGAATTTGGAGCTTCTTTGATTATTGATAGCTTTCTAACGGCTTCGTATAATTCATAATCTTTAGCTGATGAAATAGCTTTACTTCCTATTTCGCCAAAGCGTCTCAAATATTCAGCATATTCGGGATTTGCAATAATGGGAGCATGACCAGCGCCTTCGTGGATAATATCTGGTGCAGGTGTATATTCTATATGTTCTAATTGGCGTATATCACTTGCTATAACTAACACATTGTAAGCTTGAAATTCCATAAAAGCATTTGGTGGAATAAACCCATCTACAGCCACGGCAGCCCAACCAATATTTTTTAATATGCGGTTCATTCCATACATATTTGGAATGTTGTCTATAGAAATCCCTGTTTGTTTTAAACCTTCTAAGTAGGATTCATGGGCAACTTTACTCAAAAAATCAACATTTTTTCGCATTACATAACGCCAAACAGCTTGGTCAATGGCAGAGTAGGCCTCATAATTTTGAGGTTTTATAAACTGAAGTAAGTGTTTAGGTAACCTATTTAAAATAGGATTAGATTCTATTGAGTTATCCATGGTTGTCTTTAAATGTGGTTTAGTAAAAATACAAATAATGAATAAAATGAAGATATGAGCATTGTTAAATAAAAAAAGCAACTTTGACAGTTGCTTTTTAAAAATATTTTTATTGTTCCATTCCTGGAGGATATTTTTTCATTATTTCAGCAACAAATTCTTTAATACGCTCTTCTTTTTTATCCATATTTCTTGATAAATAGCCAGTTCCCATACCTTGCCAAACCAATTCTTTTTTGTTGGCATCAATTAGGTCGATATATAAGGTTCCTTCAGTAGATGTTGAAACGTTAGGTTGATTCCAACCCCAGCCCCAACCTGGTCCATATCCGCCCCAGCCCCAAGCTCCATAACCCCAATAGTTGTTATAGACATCTACACGTTGGTTTGATTTTGTAAATAAACTTATTAATAAATCAGGGTTTTCAGATTTTGTAAATCCTTTTGCTAAAAGTTCTGATTCTATGGCACGAAGTATACGACGTTTATCTAAATCGCTAATTTCGGCTTTATCTATACCAGTTTTAAAGAAAGCAAAGGTTTTGTAATTAGAGAAATTTGCATTCTTATCATAATCAGTTGCAACTCTTACTGAAGTACAAGATGACATAATCACAAGAAGTACTAAAAGTGGTATGAACTTTATTAGATTGTTTTTTAGAGTACTTATTTCAAATAAGGACTCACGAATTTGTTTCAATTTTTTCATAGTGCTTTTTTTGGTTACATTAAATTTAATAAACTATGCTCAAAAATTAAAGAATAGTTTAAACTAATTGAGCATATACTTCTTAGTTTATCATTCGTTTTTGTTTTCTAATTAATGAATGATACTAAAAGTATTATTTAAAATATCTTTTTGATTAATTAAAAATCATCAATAATTATACCAAATTAATGCTGTTTTAAGTGTATTTAAAACTATAAAAATTAACGCAATTTTTTTTCTGAAAAGCCATACGGGCAATGACGGCAATTGCTTTCACAACAATATCCGCGCTTTAAAAGATACTGTTCTGTAAAACATCTGTAACCTTCAGGTGTTAAATAATAATCACCTTCTTCAATGGGAATTATCTTTTTCATAGAAAGGCAAAGATAAGGTAATCTGAACTCATCTTGACTTTTTGTTTTTAACCGAAAATGAGATAAAATTTGTACAGATGAGGCGCTTTTTGAAAGGCATAGCAGAGCTAAGTATAAAAAAAGAAACGAAATATGGACAAATTTTAGCCATTTTTTAGGAAATAGAAAAAGTCAAGATGAGTTCTCTAAATAAATCTAATATAAAGCGTAGAAACAGTAAGGTTTTTTTGTAAATTTTTAAAGTATCTTCGTTGTTATGATTTTTCAAGTAAATAAAAGTATAAATCAGCCTATTTCATTGCACAAGAAATATGGTGTTGACTTATTTTTAAAACGAGAAGACGACATTCATCCGTTTATTTCAGGAAATAAATACAGAAAGTTAAAATATAATATTGAAGAAGCTAAAAATTTAGGGTTTAATACCCTGTTAACATTTGGTGGCGCTTTTTCAAATCATATTGCAGCAGCAGCTTTTGCAGGTAAAGAATTTGGCTTTAAAACTATTGGAGTTATAAGAGGCGATGAGTTGCGGGACAAGATTCAAGAAAATCCTACGTTATCATTTGCAAAGGCTTGTGGTATGCAGTTTAAATTTACTTCTAGAGAACTATTTAGAGAAAAGCATACCTTGTCATTTATAGAAAAGTTAAAAGAAGAGTTTGGTGAGTTTTATTTGTTGCCTGAAGGAGGAACGAATGAATTAGCCATAAAAGGATGTGAGGAAATTTTAACCGAAGAGGACGCTAATTTTGATTTTGTGTGTTGTGCTGTTGGAACAGGAGGAACCATTTCTGGAATTATAAATAGTTCAAAAACTAGTCAACAAATTTTAGGATTTCCTGCCTTAAAAGGTTCGTTTTTAAATGAAGATATTAGTAAATTTGTGAGCAAACAAAATTGGAATATTATTACTGATTATGATTTTGGTGGATATGCAAAAGTTAACGAAGCATTAATTCGTTTCATAAATCAATTTAAAAAAGAAAATAATATTCAGTTAGATCCTGTTTATACGGGAAAAATGATGTTTGGAATTTTTGATTTATTAGAGAAAGGGTACTTTCCAAAAGAGTCGAAAATATTAGCTATTCACACTGGAGGTTTACAAGGGATTTCTGGAATGAATATAGTTTTAAAGAAAAAAAAGTTGCCATTAATTGAGTAGTATGATAAAGAGAATAGTGCTGTTGTTATTTTTAGGAATGTTTATTTTTAATTGTGGTTCAAGAAAGTCAACTGCAAGGAAACATAAAACAACAAAAACAAAAACAGAACATGTTGTAATAGCTGAAACCCCAAAAAATAATCAGGTAGTTAATGCTGATGAACCAGCTACAATTGAACCATTAAGAATTAACTCTACTGAAGAATATTTAGCAAGGTTTGGTTTAATTGCACAAGAAGAAATGCGTTTATATGGTATTCCGGCAAGCATTACTTTAGCACAAGGTATTTTAGAGTCTAATTCAGGGAAAGGACGACTTTCTATTGAAGCAAATAATCACTTTGGAATAAAATGCCACGATTGGACTGGAGCTAAAATTTATCATGATGATGATGCATTACAAGAATGTTTCAGAAAATATAACGATGCCAAATATTCATACAGAGATCATTCTTTATTCTTAACAAATAGAAAGCGCTACTCAAAGTTATTCGATTTAGATAAAGACGATTATAAAGCTTGGGCTAAAGAATTGAAAGCTGCTGGTTATGCAACAGATAGACAGTACCCAAATAAACTTATAAGTTTGATTGAACGTTATGAATTGTATAAGTTAGATGATGAAGTGCTGGGAGATAAAAATAATAGGGAAACAAAGGCAATAAAAGTAATAGCTGAAAATACTTTTGAAGCAGATGAAGTTGATGCTATTGAAGATAATTCAGCGAAAGATAATACCACATCTACAAAAAATAAGGAACAAGAAATTAAAGCAAACAAAGTAACTGGAAGTAGCACTTATACAGTTGAAAAAGGTGATACGTTGTATTCCATATCAAAAAAGTTTAACACTACAGTAAGTGAACTTCAAGATATGAACGGACTAACAGATAATTCAATTAGTTTAGGACAAGAATTGAAAGTAAAACCTGTAGTTGAGAATACTACTTATATAGTTGAACAAGGAGATACATTATATTCCATTTCAAAAAAATATAATACCTCAGTACAAGAATTGCAACAGCTTAACAATTTAAATGGAACGACTGTTAGTATAGGGCAAGTGTTGCAAACTAAATAATTAAAATAAAATTGATTAAATATTAGTATGAATTATAAACGAAGTAGTGCATTATTTGCACAAGCAGAAAAAGTTATTCCTGGTGGAGTAAATTCTCCGGTAAGAGCTTTTAAAGCAGTTGGAGGAACCCCTATTTTTGTAAAAGAAGCAAAAGGAGCTTATTTGTATGATGAAGATGGTAATAAGTTGATTGATTATATAAATTCATGGGGACCAATGATTCTTGGTCATGCTTACGAGCCTGTAGTTAATGCCGTTATAGAAAAAGCAAAAAAAGGAACGTCTTTTGGTATGCCTACTGAAATTGAAACTCAAATAGCAGAATTAGCAGTTTCAATGGTTCCAAATATCGATAAAATTCGTTTTGTTAATTCAGGAACCGAAGCTTGTATGAGTGCCATCAGGCTTGCAAGAGGTTTTACAGGTAAGGATAAAATTATAAAGTTTGCAGGTTGTTATCACGGTCATAGTGATTCGTTTTTAATTCAGGCAGGAAGTGGCGCCGTTACATTTGGATCGCCTAATAGTCCTGGAGTGACTAAAGGAACAGCCAAAGATACGTTGCTAGCAATTTATAATAATATAGAAAGCGTAAAAGCTCTTGTAGAAGCTAATAAAGAGAAAATAGCTTGTATTATTATTGAACCGGTTGCTGGAAATATGGGATGTATCCCACCTAAAGAAGGCTTTTTGCAGGCGTTAAGAACACTTTGTAATGAGCATAATATTTTACTCATTTTTGATGAGGTTATGACTGGGTTTAGATTAGCAAAAGGTGGTGCTCAAGAACTTTTTAATATTAATGCAGATATTGTTTGTTTTGGAAAAGTTATTGGTGGAGGTTTGCCCGTTGGAGCTTTTGCAGCTAGAAATGAAATCATGAATTATTTAGCGCCATTAGGTCCTGTTTATCAAGCAGGAACTTTAAGTGGAAACCCGTTAGCAATGGCTGCAGGATTAGCTATGTTAGAAGCTTTGAATAGCGATTCAGAAATTTTTACAAGATTAGCTAAAAAAACAGAATATCTACATAAAGGTTTCACAGAAGTTTTAAATAACAATAGAATTAATCATAAAATTAATAGAGTTGGTTCTATGATTTCTATCCATTTTACTGAAGAGAATGTTGTTGATTTTGAAACATCTGCAAAAGGAAATAATGAGACTTTTAAAAAATTCTTTCATGGTTTGTTAGAAGAAGACGTTTATATAGCTCCAAGTGCTTTTGAAACATGGTTTATTACAGATGCTTTAACCTATGATGATTTAGATTTTACAATAGAAGCCGTAAATAAGGTTGCTAGTAAACTATAAATAAAAAAAGCCTTTCCAATTTTGGAAAGGCTTTTTCAAACTAAACTAATCAACTAACTAACCAATCAATTCATACAAAACTGATTATTTTTATTTATTTCTACGTTTAGGCATATCATCTCGTTTTTTATTCATTTCTTGTTGTTGTTTTTCCCATTTTACAAATTGTTCATCATTTAAAATCTTTTTCATTTTAGCTTTCATTGCAATTTGTTTATCCAATCGGTCATTCATCATTTTTAAATGTTCTTCTTTTGAAGGTTTTGCCATAGTTCCATCTTCTCTTTGAGCTTTACGAGCTTCCATTTTTGCTTTTCTGTCAATGGCATTCTCTAAATTTATTTTTTGAATCTCTTTTTGTTGAGATTCATTTAAATCTAAATGGAGCGTCATTTTTTTTGTTTGTAATGTTGCCATTTCTTCTGGAGTTAAATCTTGAAATCTATCCATTTTTGGACTTCTCTCTCTATTTGGTCTATCTTTTGAGTCTTGAGCGTTCACTTGAATAGCTACCATTGCAACAATCGCAATCAACATTAATTTTTTCATGTTTTAAATGATTTAAGAGTTTATTGCTATTATGACATTGTAATTTTAAAAAGGTTTAATAGAGTTTTTTACTTTAACTCATAATTAACAAAAAGACAGATGATTTGTAATTGATTAGCCTTTGAATATTATTGAGTTAAAAATTTAAGAGTGGTTCATCAATTTCCATATTTGAAGAATTGAATTTCTTAAAATATTCATAATACATTGATTGTTAGTGTTAAATATTCTTAAAGACATGTAACATTTTTGATTTCGAAAAGTCTATTGAGTATAAACAACAAAAAACCAAAAATAAAATTTCAAATAAAATGATAAAATCAGCCTTAATATTCAGTTTGTTGGTAATACTTAATACAACAACTGTAAGTAGTAAAAACATTGAAAATCTTAACGGAACAAATCATTATACTATTAATGAGAATACAGATGATTTAGATTGGAGTAAAATTAAACTTGTGAAAGTTGAAGAAGACGTAGAAATAGGATTTGATACTAAGGCATATTTGCCAAAAGACTTTAATCCATTAAAAGGAAAAAATGATTTAAATTGGAAAAAAATCGAATTAATTCAAGTTGAAGAAGATGCAGAAATTGGTTTTGATACCAACGCGTATTTGCCAAAAGACTTTAATTCATTAAAAGGGAAGAATGATTTAGATTGGAGCAAAATTAAACTTGAAAAAGTAGAAGAAGAAGTTGAGATAAACTTTAATACTAAAGATTATTTACCTGCAGAATTTAACCCATATTCTGGAATGACAAACTATAAAACAGTTTCTTAAACCTTCATTATATGTAGAAAAAAAGGAACCAATTTGGTTCCTTTTTTTGTTTTTGAGGTATTCTTTGTTTTATAATATTTCAACAATTAAATCATCACCAACTTTTTCAACTTTTGCTAGTTTATGTTTTGTTAAGCCTTTAATGCCTTTATCCCAAGCTTTATTACTTAAGTCTGACTTTACTTTTAGTTCGTTTAAGGACATGCTTTTTTGTGACTTTAAAATATCTAAAATAATTTTTTCGCCTTCACTTAATTCAACCGTCTTTTTCTCAGGCCTCATTTGAGGGAAGAATAATACTTCTTGAATAGATTGGTTATTTGTTAAAAACATGATTAATCTGTCCATACCAATACCCATCCCAGAAGTTGGTGGCATACCGTATTCTAAAGCACGCAAAAAGTCTTCGTCAATAAATTCGGTAGCTTCATCATCGCCTTTTTCGGCTAATTTTAATTGATGCTCAAAACGTTCGCGCTGATCAATTGGATCGTTAAGTTCAGAATATGCATTCGCAATTTCTTTTCCACAAACCATAAGTTCAAAACGTTCAGTTAATTCAGGATTATCTCTATGTTCCTTGCACAATGGACTCATTTCTTTAGGGTAATCTGTTATAAACGTTGGCTGGATATAATTTCCTTCACATTTTTCACCAAAAATTTCATCGATAAGTTTCCCTTTACCCATGGTATCATCAACTTCAATACCCATGTTTTTAGCAGCCTCACGAATTTCATCTTCGGTCTTACCAGTAATGTCAAATCCTGTAAAATGTTTTATAGATTCTGCCATGGTCACTCTGGCATATGGCGCTTTAAAATCTATATGGTGTTCACCAAAAGTTGCTTTAGTTGTCCCATTTACAGCTGTAGCGCAATATTCTAATAATTGTTCACAGAAATCCATCATCCAGTTGTAGTCTTTATAAGCAACATAAATTTCCATAGCCGTAAACTCAGGATTATGGGTTCTGTCCATACCTTCGTTTCTGAAATTTTTCGAAAATTCGTAAACACCATCAAAACCGCCAACAATCAATCGTTTTAAGTACAACTCATTGGCAATTCGCATATATAAAGGAATATTCAAACTGTTATGATGAGTAATAAAAGGTCTTGCAGCTGCGCCTCCAGGAATAGGTTGTAAAACGGGAGTTTCTACCTCAAAATAACCAGCGTTATTAAAAAAAGAACGCATCGCATTAAAGAGTTTAGTTCGCTTTACAAACACATCTTTAACTTGAGGGTTTACTACTAAATCAGCATAACGTTGTCTGTAACGTTGTTCTGGATCAGTAAAAGCGTCAAAAACAACCCCATCTTTTTCTTTAGGCATTGGTAATGGCTTTAAAGCTTTACTTAAAACAGTAAAATCTTCAACTTTTACTGTTTTTTCACCTACTTGCGTTGTGAAAAGTTCGCCTTCAACACCTATAAAATCTCCAAAGTCTAGTAGTTTTTTAAAGACTTCGTTATATTTAGTTTTGTCTTCTCCGGCACAAATTTCATCTCTGTTAAAATAGACTTGAATTTTACCTTCTGAATCTTGAATTTGAGCGAATGAAGCTTTGCCTTGCAATTTGATAGCCATAAGTCTTCCAGCAATAATGACTTTTTTGCCTTCTTCAAAATTATTCTTAATGTCTTTAGAAGAATGATTTACTGGGTATAAATCTGCAGGATATGGATTAATGCCTAATTGGCGTAATCTTGATAGTTTTTCTCGTCTTACTTGTTCTTGTTCAGAAAGTTGCATGCTAATTATTTTTTTGAGCTATCATTTTTTTGATAGACGAGTGCAAAATTACACTATTTAGAAAAATTAGCACACAACTTTTTTACTAGATTTTAAAAATGTAAAAATATCTGTTGTTACAGTATTATTTAGTTAACAGGATTTAATACTTCTCCTTTAATATAAAGTACTTTATTAGCTTCGCTTGCGTTTGAAATAACCGTGATTGTTTTCTTGAAAACACCAATTCTATTAGTTGCATATTTAACTTTTATCTCACTAGTTTCATTTGGTAAGATTGGGGTTTTTGAATAAGATGGAACTGTACATCCGCATGAAGTCTTTACTTGTGAAATCACTATTGGAGCATCTCCTGTATTTGTAAAAGTGAAAGTACGTTCACCGTTATCATTTTGATGAATTGTTCCATAATCAATTTCTGAAGTTGTAAATGATAAAACGCCAGCTTTCTCATTAGTAGTTGCTTCTTGTGAAAAATTTGTTCCATATACTAATAAACAAATTATTAATAAAAATTTAATTTTCATACTTTGTAATTGATTGATTGTTTGATTCATATTTATTGATTTTAAGATTAATAGATAACAAACTTCTAAAAATTTAATTAATAACGCATAAAATACTAGGTTGAAATGAGTACTAGTACCTTGTTGATTTTTTGTAATTATTTGATATATTGCTTTTTAATATCTTCTCTTGACTGCACATTTAGTTTTTTGAAAATATTATTAACATGAGTTTTTACGGTGCTTAAACTAACAAATAGTGCATCGGCAATTTCTTTGTTTGATTTATTTTCTTGTATTAAAGCAAGAATATTTTGCTCTTGTTTGGTGAGATTTTCTGAAAGATTTTTTGATTTTTTGATTTTCAATTTTTTGAATATTTGCCAAAAATATATATTCAAGATTATTGAAATAAACAGAAAAATGTAAAGAATATAATTCCAGTTAAAGTTTAAATCGTCAGGATTTTCAGAAATAATAAACTTATCTGAAGTCAATTCTGTTTTATACTGCTTGGTATATGTCGAATTTGGGTATTGCTCAATTAATCTATTTAATAAACCGTCATAATAAGAATTCGTTTTTAAATCTTCAAGATAGAAATCATGAAAGTCGTTACTTCTATCTGATAAAAAAGAATATATGTATAATTCGGCTAAAGGTTCATTGAGTTTCAAACCAAAATCCTGTAATGTTTTAAACCATTTTTTGTTATTAAGTTTTCGGTTGGCTCCACTTCTAAATTCATGAAAAGCATATTTCATTTCCTCTTTTAATGAATCTATTTTTGTAAAAGCAGTCGCCTTTAAATTATTTGATTTTATATCACAAAACATTTCTTTTTCAAAAGAAAAAGGGAGTTTAATAGTATCGTTATCCTTGGCTATAAAAATAACTTCCTTACTATTTTCACAATGCCCATTAAAATGGTTTTCATTTAGCTCTTCATCATAACAATTATCTACATGAATTCTGTAAATTTTATGCTCATTTTCCAATTGATTACCGGCAAACTCAAAAAAGCCAAGACTATCGGTTTTTACTTTTGAAATAATTTGCTCAGAATAAATTCCTGAAATTTTTCTGTAATCCTCAATTATAGAAAGGTAAACATTGTCGTGCCATTTTTTATTATCAACATGGCCACTAAAACTATATTGAGCTTTGGCTGATAAAGTTGTGAAAATGATGACGATAAAAATATTGTTTAGCCTCATAACACGAATCTACTATAATTTATTTAAAAATAAAAGATGAATACATGGTTGGTTATTTTTGTAACATTAGGTTTTAAAAAACGTCATATTTGTAATCATCAATTAAAAATCATCAAAAATGAGTTTCTGGAGAGTTTTACTTTCAATTATTTGTCCACCCTTAGCTGTTATTGATAAAGGTTGTGGGTCTATTTTCATCGTGTTTTTATTATGGCTATGTGGCTGGGTTCCTGGTGTAATTGCAGCATTGGTTATTCTTAATAATCCAAAGAATTAAAACATAAAAATATTGTAATTTTGCGGTCTATGAATAAGAAAATAGAACTGCAAGATTTGGGTTTTAAAGACTATAAACAAACTTGGGATTACCAAGAACAGTTGTTTAAAGGGATTGTAGATACCAAGATTAAAAACAGAAGAGAAGATTTACAACTTCCAACGGATAATTATTTTTTGTTTGTTGAACATCCACATGTTTATACTTTAGGAAAGAGTGGGGATTTATCAAATCTGCTTTTGGATGAAAATCAACTAAAACAAAAGGGAGCTACTTTTTACAAAATAAATAGAGGTGGCGATATTACATATCATGGGCCAGGGCAAATTGTAGGTTACCCCATTTTAGATTTAGAAAACTTTTTCACCGATATCCATAAATATCTTCGTTTTTTAGAAGAAATGATTATCCTCACACTTGCTGAGTATGATTTAAAAGCAGAAAGAAGTGAAGGTGAAACTGGTGTTTGGTTAGATGTAGGAACGCCTTTTGCACGTAAAATATGTGCTATGGGAGTTCGCGCAAGCCGTTGGGTAACCATGCATGGTTTTGCATTGAATGTAAATGCCAATTTGGGGTATTTTGATAATATTATTCCTTGTGGTATTAGAGGGAAAGCGGTAACATCTCTTAATGTTGAATTGGGAGTTAAAGAAGTTTCTGAGGTTGAAGTAAAAGAAAAGCTACTCAAACATTTTTCTAAGCTTTTTGAAGCGGAGTTTAAAAAATAAAAATAGTTATATAGTAAAGTCCCGTAGCAATAAAAATAATGCCCGACACATAACGCATTACTTTTTCAATTTTTGTAATTCTAGAGTAAAAAAGGCCGATGCTAGTCGCTGCAAATGCCAAAAGATACGTAAATAAGATTACTGGTATGCCTGTTCCAAAGGCAAAAATAATAGGTAAATATAATCCATCTGCGCTAGATATAGTTAAAGGAATTAGCATACCAAAAAACAAAGCGCCACTGTAAGGACAAAAAGCCAGAGCAAAGACAATTCCTATTAAAAAAGAGCCTAGCAATCCTTTGTTTTTGAATTTTTCTGATAATCTATTTGAAACATCAGACTTCCCTAAAAAGTTAAGTTTAATGATGTTTAGCATAATTAATCCTAGAATAATTAAAAGAGGACCTAAATATTTTTCGCCATTCTGATTAAAAAAACGAGCAATGTGGAATTTGCTCGCTCCAAAATATAAGATTAATCCAATGGTTGTGTAACTAAAAGCTCTTCCTAAAGAATATAATAAACCACTTAAAAGCACTTTCCTTTTACTTGATATGTTTTTTGAAATGAACGCAGTTGCGGTAATATTGGTGGCCAACGGGCAAGGACTAATGGCGGTCATAAGCCCTAATAGTAACGCAGATAAAAACGGTATATTGGTATGTTCTAATAAGGTTTTTAAATAGTCCATTACAGAGACTTCAGTTCGTTTTCAATTTTAACTTTTAGCTGTTTTGAAAAAATATCCTGATCATTCCCTTCCATAAAGGCAAATTCGGTTAAATCTATATGAGTTTCTTTTCCGTTTTTTATAACATTTAAAAATAAAGCAGTTCCTGAGGCTTCAAATTTTTCAGCCAGTTTTTCATTTTCTTTTTCATCGACGTTGATGACTTGAAATGTTATGTTTCCATCCTTTACATCTTTAGAAAAATACGTATTGAGTGTAAATTTCGTATTGGCTTCAATAGCTTTACAAGTCATGCATCTATGAGTAGAATGAAAATCGATGACTTCTATTTTAGAGGTAGATTGAGTTTTAGTGCTGGTTTTGCTTTTAGTTTGTCCGTTACAAGACACTAACATTAAACTGAAAGCTAAAATTGATAAAAATTTGATTTGTTTCATGGGTACATTTTTAGATTTATAAAATAATATTGAATAAATATCCCGAGAGTATAATGCAAAGGGTGACTACCCCAAAGAAAATACCAATGAGTTTTAATGACATCACTTTTTTTAAGAGCATGGCTTCTGGTAACGATAAGGCTACGACGCCCATCATAAAGGCAATGGCTGTTCCTAAAGGAATCCCTTTTGCAACTAACACCTGAACGACAGGCAATATTCCTGAGGCGTTTGAATACATAGGAACAGCCAATATGGTTGCGATGGGTACAGCAAATAGATTGTCTTTATTCATGTATTGTTCAAAAAATCCTTCTGGAATATAACCGTGCATCAATCCACCAACAGCAATACCAATAATAACGTAAGGAACAATTCCTTTAAGAATTTTAACAACTTCTGCCCAAATAACAGGTAAACGTTGTTTAAAGGTTTGTTTTTCTTCTTGAAATATGTCCTGCTCTCTTTGAGCATTTGCAAGAATGTCTTTAACCCAAGGTGTTAAATAACGTTCTAATTTTAATTTTTGAAGGATTGCTCCCGAAATAGTTCCTAATAGTACACCGCTAACCACATATATAAGTGTTGTTTTAAGGCCGAATAAGCCCAAAAAAAGTCCTATGGCAACTTCATTAACTAAAGGAGAGGTTACTAAAAAAGAAAAAGTGACGCCTAAAGGAATTCCGCCTCTTACAAATCCAATGAATAATGGTACTGAAGAGCACGAACAAAACGGTGTAACCACACCAAAAAGGCTTGCCATAAGGTATTCTAATCCGTATAATTTATTACGAGACAAGAAGTTTTTAACCTTATCTATAGGGAAGTAACTATTGACGATACCCATAAAGAAAATAACAACAACAAGGAGTATCAAAATCTTGGTGGTGTCGTATATAAAAAAATTTAAAGCGTTTGCTAAATGATTTTCTTTTTCTAAATGAAGTGCATCAAATACTACCCAATCGGCTATATGTTGAATCCAATCAAACATATATTATATTAACAACAACTATCTGAAGAACAACAGTTTCCTCCTGTATTGGTTGCTGGTTTGGTATTGTTTAATAAGTCTAAAACTTCTGCTTTTGAAGGAATTCGTCCTTTTATAGTTACAATATCATTAATAACTAAAGCAGGAGTCGTCATAACATTAAATGTCATGATATCCATAATATCTTCTACTTTTTCAATAGTAGCATCAATGTTGTTTTCATTAATAACCTCTTGAACTAAACTTGTCATGGTTTTACACTTTGGACAACCTGTACCTAAAACCTTAATGGCTATGCTCATAATTTGTTTTTAATTAAAATAATTCAATCAAAAAAATTGGCAAACAATGATTTGGCAAGTCTCCAATTTTCTTGATTAATACAATACTTTATTTTTGGGGGTTTTAATTCGCCTTGAATTAAACCTGCGGTTTTTAATTCTTTTAAATGTTGAGATACCGTTGATTGAGCTAAAGGAAACACATCAACCAAATCACCAGTAAAACAACATGATTGGTTTTCAAGATGTTTTAATATAGCAATACGTGTAGGGTGTCCCAAAGCCTTGGCGAACCTAGCTAAAGTTTCAGTGTCTTCTTGGTACTCAATATGTTCTAAACTTCTTTTCATATCTATTATCGCAAATATACGATAGGTTTAATTAGGCAACTATGACATTTGTTACCTTATTCAAATTATTGATAATATTTTTTTCGTAACCAAAAAGAAACCCTCACCAAAAGAATTAGAGCAGGAACTTCAACTAAAGGACCTATAACACCTGCAAACGCCTGACCAGAATTTAACCCAAAAACAGCTATGGCAACAGCAATGGCTAATTCAAAATTATTGCCAGCAGCCGTAAAAGATATAGCAGCGTTTTTATCATAATCAGCTCCCATGGCTTTGCTTATAAAAAATCCGATTAAGAACATGATGGCAAAGTAAATAAGAAGTGGAACGGCAATAATTAAAACATCCATTGGAATTTGAACAATCAATTCACCCTTTAATGAAAACATAACGATGATTGTGAATAGTAATGCGATTAACGTGATGGGAGATATAGTGGGAATGAATTTTTTTATGTACCAAGATTCACCTTTTAACTTCACTAAAATAAGTCGGCTTAATAGTCCTAAAACAAATGGAATTCCCAAATATATGGCAACACTTTCGGCAATAGTTGCTATGGAAATATCTACAATAGCACCTTCAAAACCAAAATAGGGAGGCAATATGGTAATAAATAACCATGCATAAAAGCTATAAGCAAATACTTGAAAGATACTGTTTAAAGCCACTAAACCGGCACCATATTCACTGCTGCCTTCGGCAAGATCGTTCCAAACCAAAACCATAGCGATACAACGCGCCAACCCTATCAAGATCAATCCTACCATATATTCGGGATAGTCTTGTAAAAAAATGACGGCCAAAACGAACATTAAAACAGGACCAATAATCCAATTCAATAAGAGCGATATGGAAAGGATCTTCACATTTTGAAACACCTTGGGCAATAAGGCATAATTTACTTTAGCCAATGGTGGGTACATCATTAAAATAAGCCCTAAGGCAATAGGAACATTGGTGGTTCCACTACTAAAGGAATCAATGATTTTAGGGAAGGAAGGCACAAAATAGCCCAGGCCAACACCCAATGCCATGGCCGTAAAAATCCAAAGGGTTAAATAACGATCTAGGAAACTGAGTTTTTTCTTTGTAGACATGCGTTAGGATTTTATTTGTGAAAACACATAAAACATTTCTGTTGCTATCTGAATGCTCCGTTCTAGGTATTTTTCTTTTTGCTGCGGGGTATTGTCAAAAGCTTTTGGGTCTTCATAGGTAATAGGGATTCGTTTTTCTGCACCAGCAATAAACGGACAACCGGCATCGGCTTGAGAGCAGGTCATAATCGCTGCAAAACCAGATTGCGGATTAAAAGCATCATCATAGGTTTTTGAAAACCCGATAATGGATGGTTCATTTTCAGAAAAAAGAATAGCATACTTAGGGTTTTTCCCTTCAGAAATAGTGTCAATCTTAAACCCGGAATTTTTTAAGGTCTCCACAACCATGGGAAACAACGCCGTGGCTTCGGTGCCTCCGGAATAACAAGACACCTGTTTTATATTAAAATGATGCGCCATAACCTGTGCCCAAACTTGCGACAGATGGCTGCGGCGTGAGTTGTGGGTACAGATAAAGTTAAGCTTAACATCTTGTTGGTTTTTATGTTTTAATTGGATAAAATCAATTAAAGGTTGAAGTGTTAATTTGCGCTCCTGAGAGATACCTCCAACAGATAGTGTGTCAATAAGCGTTTTGATTTTTGGGTACAACATTGCTTTATTAATTAATTTGATTAACAACAACCACTATTGGTTGCACAACATGAGCTGCTGTTTGCTTGCAATTCAGATAATTTTAATCTTGGCTTATCCTCTTTTTTACCCGGTTTTTCGGCATAAACGGTAATGCTGAAAATTCCAATACTACTCGTGTTAAATTCTTTAATCTTGTCTTGACTTAAATATTTGCTTAAAATATCATCAGGTATTGTAATCGGTTTTTCTTTTTGAACTTTTAGACTTTCAAAACCAGCGTTTGAAATGTGTTGCAAATACTCTGTTTTTTGAATGGCACCCGCAACACAACCGGCATACATTTCGGCATCTTCCCTTAAGGCATCAGGTAAATTACCAACTAAAACAATGTCTGAAATACTAAAGTGTCCTCCTGGTTTTAAAACACGGTATATTTCTTTTATGACCTTTTGCTTGTTTGGAACCAGGTTTAAAACACAATTACTTACTATAACATCGGCTACATTATCATTTACCGGCATATCATCAATATCACCTTCTCTAAATTCCACATTGTTATAGCCTAATTTTTCGGCATTTAAGCGTGCTTTTTGTATCATAACAGGGGTGAAGTCTATACCGATGACCTTTCCTTCTGCACCTGTTTCATGTCTGGCAACAAAACAATCGTTCCCTGCTCCGGAGCCCAAATCAATAACCATATCACCTTTATTGATTTTGGCAAATTGCGTTGGAAGCCCACAGCCAAGACCTAAATCGGCAGCTTCTATATAGCCTTCGGTGTCAGAGTAATCATCCATCATAATGTTATATACTTTATTGGATGGTGTTGTAGCACCACAGCAGGATGATGCATTTTCTGCTTTGCCTTGCTCGGCAATTTTAGTGTATCTTGATTTTACTATGTTTTTTAATTCTTGTTCGGTTTTCATTTTATTTTTAATTACGATGAGACATATATGTTGTTTAACAACAAGAGGTTTTTTCTTGTAAATCCGATAGCTTTACCTTTTGTTTTTCAGTTGGCACTCCACAACTACTTTTTGCCAAACAATCTGTTTGTTTTGTGGTGAGTAAAAAATTGGTGCCATCAAAGTCTAATCCAAATTTTCCAATAGTAGTATCTTGGTATTCTACTTCTATGTTTAAATCTTCCAATCCTAAAACTTTTTCAGATAGCTCAATGATATGGACTAGTTTTTCTGGATGTAATCTGTGGTCATAATCATTGGCTTCCCACAATTGAAAATTAACAACATCTTCTTTTCTAACTGTACCGCCACAGTCAATAAAATGTTTACTGACTTTACCGACTTCGGTAACGTGAAAATGATTTGGTACTAGATTACCATTTGGTAATTGAAACGCAATGGTATCTAGATTTTTTAAGTGATTCTTGATTTCTGATAGTGTCATAATGTTGTTTGTTTTATTGTAATATTGCGATATATAAGGGTAATTTTTTTTAGCAACAACTTGAATTGTTTGGTTTCTGACTTAAAAAGGAAGTAAACAAGGCTTCAATATCTGCCCATTTCTCTTGGTTTATACAATAGCATACACTGGTGCCTTCAATATTTCCTTTAATAATATCAATGTTTTTTAATTCTTTTAAATGTTGCGAAATAGTAGGTTGCGCCAACCCGATTTCATCTACCAAATCACCACAAATACAACTATTTATTTTGATAAGGTGTTGTAAAATAGCTATACGAGCTGGATGGCCAAGAGCTTTTGCTATTTGAGCAATGTTATTTTGCTCGTCTGTAAAAATTTCGGTTTTAGTTAAACCCATAACTTAATTATTATATTGCAATATTACGATTAATAAATTAAAAAGCAAATTTTTTAAGAAAATTTCTGTCTCGTCCTGAAATATGGCTACA
>DJWL01000089.1 GCA_002441545.1 Flavobacteriaceae bacterium UBA6231
AAAAACCTGATTAACGAACGTCCGGATTTTTATGCTTTAGTGCTTGATAATTATGCAAATGCTTTATACTTATCAAAAGACTTTAATGAATTACCAAAGCTTTATCTAAAAGCTTTAAAGATATGTGATAGTATAGGTGCAAGTTATAATTCCATTATCATTAACCAACATTTGGCTCAGTATTATAATGATTATAATAAAAAAGATTCAGCTAAATATTATGCTTATAGAGCCAAGGACATTTCAAAAGCTTATCATAATGATGATTTACTAAAATCCCTTCTATTACTTTCTAAAATTGAAGAAGATAGTATAGCGGTAAAGTTTTATAACGAGTATATAAAACTTAATGATAGTTTGGTAAAAAACGAACGTACCATTAGAAACAAATTTGCCAGAATCCGTTTTGAGACTAAAGAAATTGAACAAAAAAACATTCAAATTGCCAGAGAAAAATTATGGCTTACAATCATCTCAATCATTTTGCTTATTTCAGCTTTATTAATTTATATTATTATAACTCAACGAGCCAAAAATAATGAGCTGAGATTTGTGCAAAAACAACAAGAGGCTAATGAAGAGATTTATAACCTCATGCTTTCACAACAAGAAAAAATTGAAGAAGCAAGGGTTTTAGAAAAGAAAAATATTTCACAAGAGTTACACGATGGTGTATTAGGGCGCTTATTTGGAACACGATTAAGTTTAGATAGTTTGAACATGGCTGCTAGTGAAGAAGCTATAAAAACAAGAAGTAGATACATCCAAGATCTTAAAAATATTGAAGATGATATTAGAAAAGTATCCCATGAATTAAACACAGATTTTATATCAGGATCGGGCTTCTTAGATATTATTAAAACACTGTTAGAAACACAAACCAAAGCTTATAAATTAGACTATAACTTTGATTGCAAAGATTCTATAAATTGGGATGATGTTTCTAATAAAAATAAAATTCACATTTACAGAATAATACAAGAATCATTGCATAATATTTATAAACATGCAAATGCGTCTTTAATTAAAATTGTGATTGAACTAAAAAATAATGTAATTTTATTATCAATAAAAGATAATGGTTCTGGCTTTGATACAAATAAAGCTAAAGCTGGGATAGGTTTAAAAAACATGAACTCTAGGATAAAAGAAATTAATGGAGAACTAAGTATTATCTCAAAAAAAGATGAAGGAACTACGGTTCAAATAAAAATCCCAATCTAACTTATTAATAGCAATGAGTGATACCATAAGAATATTAATGATTGATGACCATCCAATGATTATTGAAGGGTATCAAAACACATTACAATTTACCAAAAAAGAAAGTCAGATTTTAGATATTGATATTGCAAATAACTGTGATGAAGCTGTTGCTTTTATGGATAAATCTGTTAAAACCAGCAGACCATACCAAGTGCTTTTTGTGGATATTAGTTTGCCACCATCAAAAGATGGACTAATGAACTCTGGTGAAGATTTAGCAATTTATGCTCGAAAAATTTTGCCAAAAGCAAGAGTAATCATTTTAACTATGTTTGATGAGTCTTATAGAATTCATAATATAATAAAGACCATTAACCCTGAAGGTTTTTTAATAAAGAGTGATTTAACTTCCAGCGAATTGGCAAGTGCATTTCAGGCAGTGCTTCACAACCCGCCTTTTTATAGTGGAACAGTGAACAGTCATTTAAGAAAAACTAATGAAAGCGATATTGTAATTGATGATAAAAACAGAAAGATTCTTTACTTATTGTCACAAGGAGCAAAAAATAAAAGTCTTGCCGCACATTTAGAGATTTCTTTAAGTGCCATTGAAAAAAGAAAAAAACAATTAAAGGAAATTTTTCTTATAGATGATGGTCAAGATGAAACTCTTATAAAAGAAGCTAGAAAAAGAGGTTTTATTTTATAAAATATCATTTCAGTCCCAACATACTTATTCTCTTACAAATAAAAACAATTAATATTGCTTATTACGGTTTTACCACACTTAAAATTGGAATTATCTTTTTAATTTTGTAATGTCAACACTTCAAATTAATTAATCCCTCAATTTATTGTTGGCAATAGCAATTTACATTGACCCTGTGGAGGTGAGAGACCCACAGGGTTCTTTTTTAAAAAGCAAATATACTTTCTCTATATTCCCAAATAGTATTTATATAAATTCCTAAATAAATTATTGAAACAACAAATTTTATAAATGTTGACGCAATAAAACCTATGAATGATCCAAAAGCAGCTTTTAATGCTAATTTTGAGTCATTCTTGTTTATCATTTCACCTATAAAAGCTCCTATAAAAGGGCCTAAAATAATTCCACCAGGTATTGGACTTATTAATCCAACAACCAATCCAATAGATGTTCCAATCATTCCAGCTTTGCTACCACCAAACTTTTTGGTACCTATAGCAGGTATTATATAATCTAAAAGAAAAATGATTATTGCTATAATTCCTGTTATTATTATTAGAGAAGTGTTCATTTGTACAGCTTCAGTAAGATTTAGAATTAATAGACCCAACCAACTTAAAGGTGGCCCGGGAAGTATTGGTAAAATACTTCCAATCAATCCTAATGCAATAAATAATGCAGAAATAATGAGAAGAAAAATATCCATGTCAAATTTTAAAATGATATGTATGTTGGTCTAATATATTAAATGTTTGTTACAAAATATTAACTAAGAAATTAGTTTAAACTAAATATTTAGTTATATTTGAATAATTAAACTAAAAACTTAGTTGAAAAAATGAAACAACTTACAAAAGCGGAAGAAGACATTATGCAAATACTTTGGCAACTTAAAAAAGCCAATGTAAAGGGCATTATAGAAGAATTTCCATCACCAAAACCAGCTTACAATACGGTTTCTACCATTGTTAGAATTTTAGAAAGCAAAGGCTTTGTAGGTTATGAAAAAGAAGGAAAAGGACATATTTATTTTCCAATAATAAAACAACAAGACTATAGTAATCAGTCCATAAATAAGTTGGTTGATAATTATTTTCAAGGCTCTTTTAAAAGTATGGTGTCTTTTTTTGTGAAAAAGAATGACATCAGTTTAAATGAGATGGAATCCATATTAAAAGAAATCAACAAAAAAGAATAGATATGCTACAATATATTATGCAAACCATAGCCTTTCAGGTATTCTTTTTATTAGTGTATGATGCATTTTTAAAGAAAGAGACTTTTTTTAATTGGAATAGATTATATCTTTTATCAACGGCAGTATTATCTATTGTGCTGCCTTTTATTAAAATAGATGGTTTTAAGGATGTTGTTCCACAACAATATATCATAAACCTTCCAGAAATTTTTATTGGAAATCAACCACAATTTGAAGCTAATCAGATACAGATAGAAACTATTAGCACGCAAACGCAATCTGCCTTTTCATGGGATATTTTATTTTACATTGGAGCCTTGATTGCTACCTTATTATTAGTTTTAAAAATAACCAAAATTGT
>DJWL01000081.1 GCA_002441545.1 Flavobacteriaceae bacterium UBA6231
TGGCTCACTTTGCCCGCCCTATCCACCAAGTCATTGCTATATCTATGGTTTGGGCATTTTTGGAAAGTTGTGAAATTTAAAAATTCGGCTTTAATATCATCCGAAAGGTTATCGCCTATTTTCAGCGCTACCTTTCATATACGGAGCCCTTTGAAATATAAAAAAATATGACTGAAATTTTATATAAATATAGAAGTCTTGATAATTTCAAGAATTTTGTAGATATTATTCTCAAAAATAGACTTTTCGCAGCTCCATATAAAGATCTGAATGATCCAATGGAAGGTCAATATTATTATAGAACTGGAGAATTAAATAGAAACCTTCGGAGTAAGTTAACTGAAGAAAAAGGCAAACTAAGATTATGTTCGCTATCGAGGGTGAATAATAATGAATTAATGTGGTCTCATTACACAAATGGACAAAGAGGAGTTGCAATTGGATTAAGAATTAATGATGATAAATATACAGTTAGACCAATAATATATAATGGACTTGCTTCAATACAAAATCAAAATTATAATGACCAGACTGCAATTGAGATTCTCAGTCATAAGTTAGCTGTTTGGAGTTATGAACAAGAGGAAAGAGTTTTTATCCGAGATAAACATTTTGTAAATATTCAAGTTGTCGAGATTATTTTGGGGAGAAGTATGAGTACTCCTGATATTAGTTTAATAAAAGATTTAGTTGAAAAAATTAATCCAGATATCCAAATTATTAGAGCTCAAGAAATTATGAGTGATTAAAAAACTGCACATAACAAAGTCGCATATAAATAATTGCTATTTTCAATATGACTAAAAGGGAAGCTAACCACCTCCCTTTAACCTCTCCATTATTCTTTAATAGAACCAACACCATAAAAAAAGGCGAACAGATGTTCACCTTTTTTTGCCCCAAATCTACCATGAACTTAACCTACTTATGTTATGGTAGGTGAAATTTAAATATTATTATTTATTGACCCATATATAAACGACTAAACACCAAAATATTAGTCCATTTAATATTTGTTTGGTGAAAAGTACTTATGTAATACCTCCCTTTCTTATAATATCATAGTAATACAAAACAAAAAAAGCCACAAATTAATGTGGCTCTTATAACATAATTAAGTATTATTGGGGCGTTTGTTCATGGAGATAATATTTATTTCATTTATTGTTGCTTTATTATATAACAGTCATTTGAGTAAATACACTACTTGAATTATTGACTATTAGCTAACAAGTATGAAATATCAGTTGTACTGCATGAATTTAATATTACATCATTTCAACCTCTCCATCTCCAAGCTAATCCGCTTCACAACCACTTTTCCATAACTCTCGTGCATAGTCTGCATTTAAAAATGAGCATTTTGTTTATATTTGACATATAACTAATAAAAATAAAATCATGATTTTAGGAGTTTCAGAATGGCTAAGCGGTAAATTAGGATGGAAAACATCACATATCCGTATTGCTTTTGTTGTATCAGTATTATTCTTTGGAGTTGGTATTGGACTTTATCTAATTCTTTGGTTAGTTAAAATATTTTCAAAATAAGATTAAAGGGAAGCTAATTACTCCCCTTCAACCTATTCATTTCTAAACTAATTTTCTTCTGCACTACCTTACAGTAACAGTCTTGTGTTATTTTCATGCTACTATGACCAAGTAGTTCACTCACCACTTCCATGGGTACGTCATTATAAAGCAATACAGTACTTGCAAACGTTCTCCTTGCCATATGAGTCGTCATCTTCTTTTCTATTCCAACCAAATCAGCTATTTCCTTCAAATAAGAATTGTATTTCTGGTTACTAATCTTGGGAAAAATCAAACCTTCATTAGAATACATCTCTAGAATTTCCAATGCTTTTGGCAATAATGGGATGGACAATTCTTTTGCTGTCTTCTCTCGCTTCATTTTAATCCACAGATTGCCATCAAACCCTTTAATAATGTTATTGTACTTTAAGTTTAATAGCTCATTGTACGGTAGTCCTGTATAACAGCTAAAAACAAAAAGATTTTGTACTAACTGTAATTTTGGTTGTGAAAATGAATGGTTTTCTAGTGCTTGTAGCTCCTCTGGAGACAAAAACACAATTTCCTTTTTCACTCTTTTACTTTTATGAAGCATAAAAGGGTCCCTGTCCAAATAACCTTCTGAAATGGCTATTTTAACTGGCTTTCTAAGGCGTTGTATAAGCTTATTTATAGTTGCTTGAGCCAAGTACTTCTCTGTTTTAAGATAATATTCTAAATCAACTAAAAACTGCTGTTTCAAGTCCTTTAAAGGATAATCACTGGCTTTATATTTCCATTTTATAAAGGTTTGAACATGTTCTTTTACATATTCAAATTTCTTCCAGGTTCCAATCTTGATATCTATCCCTACAAGCCTTTTAAGCTTATCTAAGTAAAGGTTAAAGAATTCAATAGTATTGTATTCCTTAGTTCTTTTTTTGCCTTTATAGGTGCTGTAAATGTCTTCTACTGTAAAATTAGTTTCCTTGACTTGAAGCATTAAAAAAGCCCTATTAATTTTTGTCTTAATAAGGCTTAGTTGTGAGTTTAAAATGTCTGCATTTGGTTCAGGTGGTTTAACAATTTGTTGCTTACCGTTCCAGTTTTTAGGATTCATAAATTGTCCTGTGGAAAATTCTTTGCGATTTTTATTTAATGTAATTCTACATCTAACAGGACATTTTCCTGTAGAATTTGTTTTTGCCCTATATAATAAGAACAGTATATTTAATTTCATGATTTATTTGTTTTGGTTAAAATTTGAACAAGGCCTAACATTTATCATCTAAATATTATTCTGATTTACTTAATATTATAGAATAATTAAAATAAATAGCTTTATGAAAATAGGAGACCAATATGATTTTGATGATAATTTTAAAAAAGAAGCTAGATTATATCAATCAATTTATAGAGCTAAAATACTTAAGGCTGAATGTATTGATTATGGAAATAGATTAATTGATGGTGATGCTTATTTAAACTATTATTTAAAATTGAACGTTCTTGAAGATAAAAGAAAAAGATACCCAAATTATTCAAGTAAAAGAGATGCAGATATGTTAAGGAGTGAGCATATTCCTTTTAATGTGTTTAGTCCTTTAAAACTTAATAAAGATTTAGCTAAAAACACCTTTAATAAATTACTAGGTGGTATTATTTTAGAGGTAAAAGATATTAAAATTGAGCATGCTCCAAGTCCCAAAGAAAACTATTTGAATGATGGAACTTCTTTTGATACCTATATTGAATTTACTCATATTGACAACTCAATTGGCGCTTTAGGTATTGAAGTGAAATATACTGAACAAGCTTATTCTTTAGGCAAAATTGAAAAAGGGAACATTGAAAATATAGATAAACCAGATTCCATTTACTCTTTAGTAACTAAAAAAAGTAATTTATATATTGAGAATTCAATTAGTGATTTAATTAAAGATGATTTTAGACAAATATGGAGAAATCATATTTTAGGAGAAAGCATGAAACAAAAAAGAGAATTAGAACACTTCATTTCAGTCATACTTTATCCCTCAGGAAACACTCATTTTAAAGAAGTCCTACCTAAATACAAAAATTTATTAAACGCTGATAAAAAAGCTTCTGTTGTTGATGTTACTTTTGAAAAATTATTTGATGTTTACAGTGAATTAAATGATAAGGTTGAATTTAAAGATTGGATTGAATTTCTAAAGAAAAGATATCTAACAACCAACTCTTTATAATCAAAAAAGTATCACAATTATTTTTATAGGATTTTTTAATGGTACACCTTTTAAAGAATATAGTACACCTAATAGTGTGCCTTTTTCTACTAAATAAGTTGACAACTTGGCGTTTGAATTAACATGCAAGTAATGCAGTAAATGCAATGATAGTGTAGAGTTTATTGCATAAAAAAGCCTCATAAACTCAATGTTTACAAGGCTTTGAGTGGTCCCACCTGGGCTCGAACCAGGGACCACCTGATTATGAGACGTATTATTTCAATTTTCATTTAGCAACATTTAACGTCTTATGTTCTCATTATCAATTATTTATGAATTTTTGTTTTGTTTTTATTTGCATATGATTTACCTTTAAAAGGCAATTTGTTGTACAGATGTTGTACTGATTTATTCTAAGCCTATGTCAACCGTAAAAACCGTATTAAGAAAAACAAAACTTGCTGATGGTAGTTATCCCATCTCTTTAAGAGTATCGAAAGATAGGAAATCGAAATATTTTCAAACGATATTTAGAGCTTTCCCGATGGAGTGGAATCAAACAACGGGAAGCTTTACCAACAAAAATTCAAATAGTACACAAAATAACAGGTTACTTCTCAAATTCAAGGATAGGGCTTTAAAAATTCTTTCGGACTTAGAAATGGAAAAAGGTGATTTCACTCTAAGAGATTTTGAAAACCGCTTTAGAGTTGTGTCCAATCCAGTACAGCAAAACGTTTTTTATTTTTGGGATGAGATAATTGGTGAAATGATTTATGCGGGAAGGACAGGCAATGCACGTGTAAATAAAGAAGTCTTCGCTTCTTTAAATTTATTTCACAAAAGCACAAGACTTAATTTTAAAGAAATTACCCCTTCCTTTTTAAATAAATATGAAGCTTTTTTGAGGTCAAGAGGCGGAAGTGATGGTGGCATAGGTGTGCGAATGAGAACTATAAGAGCGCTATATAACTTTGCTATTGGAAGAAAAATAGCTAAAGAACAGGATTATCCCTTTAAAATTTATAAAGTGTCAAAACTAAAAGGTAGAAGTCTCAAAAAGGCTTTAAGAATGGAAGAAATCCTTCAGATTAGAGATTTAGACTTAGTAAAATATCCAGGGTATGTCAATACCAGAAACTATTTCATGTTTAGTTTTTACACTAGAGGTATGAATTTTGCCGATATGATGAAACTTGAATGGAAAGCAATTGACAATGATAAAATATATTATACGAGATCTAAAACCAAGGGAAATTTTAAAATTAAAATTCTTCCCCCTGTTCGAGAAATTTTGAATTATTACAAAGAATTTTCCATTGACACTAAATATGTGTTTCCTATTCTTTTAAAAAACAACTTGACCCCTCCACAATTGGAAAATAGAAAACATAAAACCCTTCAACGCTACAACAAAGAATTAAAAGAGATTGCAGAAATATGTGGAATTGATAAATCCATAACCAGTTACGTGGCCAGACATAGTTTTGCTAACTGTTTAAAACAAAAAGGAGTCGCTACCGACATCATTAGTGAATCTATGGGGCATCAAAACCTTAGTATCACACAAACTTATCTAAAGGAATTTGACAATTCCGTTTTAGATGAGGCGATTGAAATATTGGTTTGAAGGTAAATCATTATTGAAATTTCTATATAAAATCTTGCAAAATCCATAAGGCATTAATATAAAAATCCAAATAGCCAAAGTGGTAGTTTAGTAATGGGGAATTCAACATCGTCTGCAACTACAAAACCGTTTTTTACAGTATCTATCTGTTTGCTTGTTTTATCTTTACCTCCAACCTCAAAAGTAAATGTATTATCAACTAAAAAGTCTCCTTGTTTTGGGTATGCCATTTTATGCCTTACTGAAACTTGGGAAATAAAATAAGTTTCCCTTAAATTCCCCACATTTGGGCTTGATGTTGAAAAAGCATAAGCAAGATTTGGGTTGTCCAAATACACTTTTTCGGGCTTTTGAAGTGTTGCCAAACTGATTCCGGATGCATACAATAATTTTATTAATTGGGCTTGCTCTAAAAAATGAAGATACGCTACCACTGAATTTCTATGGATATCACTTTTTTTTGCAATATTGGTTATATTGGGCTGAAAGGGTACATTAGCGGCAACCACGTTAAGTAATTGCAACATTTTTTTTGCATTACGCACATCGAAACCCTTTAGTTCTGCCATATCGTATTCCACAATTAAGCGCACCAGTTGTTGTAGTCGTGTAGCGTAACCTTGTTTATCTTCTATGGAAAATGGATAATAACCGTATTGCAAATAATTCTCAAAATACTCTAATGGTCTAAACTCCGAAGGAAACATTTCAGTCCATTTACGGTCTTTGGAAAGTACATCTTCCAAAGTAATAGCTTCAAAACTATAAAAATCATTAAACGCCAAATATTCACGATATGATAGCCCTGGTAAGGTGTACATTAACATCCTTCTACTTAAATCGCCTTCTTCTCTAGAAATATCGATTATAGATGACCCTGTGAAAACTATTTTTAAGTCAGGATAAAAATCATACAGGTTTTTTATATGTATTGACCAATTTTCGTATTTGTGAACCTCATCCAAAAAAAGATATTGCCCGCCTTTTTTAAAAAATGCTTCGGCAGTTTCTACTAATGAATGTGTTGTGAAATAAAAATCGTCTAAGGACCAATAGGTTCCTTGGGTTGGTAACAACTTTAATTCTTTTAGTCTTTGTAACAAAAGGGTCGTTTTGCCAGTACCTCTAGCACCTTTTATGCCTATTAATCTGTTGCTCCAATTAATCTCATTGTATAAATAGCGTTTCTTTTCGGTACTTATTCGTTGTACCAATGCTACCGATTTTTCTAGTAATTGTTCCATGTTGCATATTTATATGTGCAATATAGGTTATTTTTTGCATTTTTAGGTGTGCGACTACTAAAAAATCTATAACAACTATAATAAACTATCAATCAAAGTTTATCCATAAAGATGCGGACAATGATTTGGATAAGGTTCTTAATTTTTACAGATTCTACCAAAAATTGTTTAAACATATAATTCTGGACAATATCAGATATCAATATGGGTTAATAAAAGCATCAATATCTGACCTCAACAATACAGGATTTGCACCTTCACTTTGCGCTACCATTGCACCAACAGCACATGCAAAATCTACTGCTTCTTGAGGGTTTACTTTATGAAGTAATTGGCTTATTAATGACCCTAAAAACGAATCGCCGGCACCTACAGTATCAATTACTTTTATCAAATAACCACTATTATAATAAAACTTATCATCATACAATAACACAGCTCCATGATGTCCTTTTGTAACGCAAATATGCTTGGTATTTGTTTTTTGGGCAATATATTGAATATTCTGTTCCATGGAACGATATTTAGAATCTAAATACCCACTAACCTCATACAATTCATCATCATTAAACTTAATAAAATCAGCTTTATTCATTAATTGAATCAAAAGCTCTTTAGTATAATATGGTGGTCTTAAATTAAGGTCAAAAATTTTATACTTAGCAAGTTCTATGAGTTTGTACAATGTGTTTCTGGAACTATCGTCCCTTGCTGCAAGGCTTCCAAAAACAAAGGCCTCGGAATCTTTAACAGCTTTTTTATTTATTTCTGTTAATCTTATTTTATCCCAAGCCCTTGGATATTTAATATCATAGGAAGCAGATCCTTTTTCATTCAACATAACCTTTACTTTCCCGGTTTTGTATTCATTATGTACTTGAATGCAACTGGGGTTAATACCAGCTTCCTTAATATAATCAAGCAATTCAATGCCACTTTTACCCTCACCTATAGCGCTAATCATGATAACATCATTACCTAATGCTTGTAATCTGTTTGCAACATTTAAAGGCGCACCGCCTATTTTTTTATGGGTTGGGAACACATCCCACAATACTTCTCCAAAACAGGTTATTTTTGACATATCAATATTAATTTAATCCAGAAGACATTAAAATTTCTAATGCCTTCTGGAGTTTGATTAAATAATTAAAAAACTAACTCAAGACTTTATTGTTACTGCGTAAAATCAATCAATCACGAATAATTTAAGGCTGTCATTTTAACAAGACTATTTTGATAATTTATTTATTTTAATTTGCTTAATAAATTGCTTTTCTTCGTTAGCATTAATCTCTAAATTTTTAAAAGGTGCCAATTGAAATACTAAAGCGGTTAAAACTCGTTCCCCATCATTAAGAAAAATTTCCATCGAAGATTTATCGACCAACATACTTATTTTTAGTTGATTTGAATCAGGTAAAACATAAGGACATTTTATAATATTACCATTCAAATTGTTAAACTTGAATCCAGATTCTGATCTATTTAATATTAATTCGCTTTTAATTTTATCATATTCAATAATAACACTTGAACTTTTATTACTCCATTCAATTTTTGCTTTGTTTATAGCGCTAAGATCTAGAATAGTTTCAAGGTAAAATTTACCATTTCCTATTGTTTCATCATCAATTAATTCAAATTTACTTGAAACATTAGTGTTTTCAACAACTATACCGCCAATTGCATAGATTAACTCCGTTGGCAATTTACTAACAATTATGCTATTGCCATTATTGTTTTGCCAATGCAAAGTCCTAGCAAAAGTCATAGCACTTCTATAACTATTTGTTGGTACATTTTGCGCATAACTCCAATTGCTCATCCACCCCATAAATAAATTTCTATTGCTTGGCTCATTACTCCAAGTTACACCAGCGTAATTGTCAGTACCGTAATCTAACCACAATGTTTCTGATTGTGAAGATGTAAACGTTTCTCCATCAAAATCCCCTAAAAAATATTGAGTCCCCGAACCTCCATTTGAGCCACCAGGATTGATACTTACTAGTAATGCCCAAGTTTCTTGACCATTTTCATTTTTGATTTTAAACAAATCGGGACATTCCCAAACACCTCCATGTGCACCGACAGCTTTCCCAAAACTTTGTTTATACTCCCAATCTTTTAAATTTGGAGATGAATAAAACATGATTTCATCACCTGCTGCAATTACCATAATCCATTTTTGAGTTTCTTCATGCCAAGACACTTTGGGGTCTCTAAAATCTATTTTATCATTATTTTCCAAAACAGGATTGTTTTCATATTTAGACCAAGTCCTGCCCTTATCATTACTATAGGCCAAACTTTGAGTTTGCTTATTGTTTGTGGGGTTTTGATGAGTAAAAACAGCCACTAAAGGACTTTCACTACCTGATTTAAATCCGGACGTATTATTTTTGTCAACAACAATACACCCAGAAAAAATGTTTCCTAAATTGTCTGGATATAAAGCAATTGGTAATTCCTCCCAATTGACTAAATCTTTGCTAACTGCGTGTCCCCAATGCATAGGTCCCCAAACACTTTGAAAAGGATTATGTTGATAAAACAGATGATACTCTCCTGCATAATAAACCATTCCATTAGGGTCATTCATCCAACCTTTTTTAGGTGTAAAATGAAAATCAGGTCTATAATCATTATCGCCAACAGTTACTAATTCGGCATTTGAATCAGAAGATATATCATTATCATTACAACTTGAGAATAATATCATTACACAGGTAATGAATACTATGCTTATACATTTTATCATTTTCATAATTTTATACTATTTAGTTTTTAAGTATTCTAAAGCATTTTTGGTAATGTCCTCTATGTTCTTTTGATATAGATTTGTACCGCTGTTTTGATTCCATTCAAATGCACCTATTCCAATAGCGATGGCCGTACCTTTAAAGTTATTTTTTGGCATAGCTTCAAAATTTGCCATCATCCAATAATCAGTTATACCATCCCAAGTTCCAAGAATTCTAATTTTAGCATCATTAAATAAATTCGAATATACTTGCTCATTAGCATTACCTATTCCGTAGTAATCTCCTATCCATAAAACAAAATTATGATCCTCTCTGTATCCAGGCCCTATTAATTTAATTATTTTTCTTGCATCTGGTTGAATGGTTTCTATTCCTTGATGGACCGGATGAGTGCTTTCATCATGAATAAGCCCAATATTTATTCCAACCGACCAAGTGTCGCCATTAGAAAATCCAGCTCCGGCTCCTTTAAGTTTACCTATATTGTCAGTAATTCTACCGATAGTCCACAAATATTCAATAGCATGAGTATTAAGTAAAAGCCCGCCTCCATTGGCATGAAAATTAGTAATTGCAGAAACTACGTTTGTTGTTAACGCTTCAACTGGAAGTTCTGGGTTGTCATCATCTTTGTCATAATGCCACCAAAGTACTCTAAACTCACTTAAATCAAATCCAGCTTCAATGTCTGCAAATGAGATATATTCTGCATCTGGATAATTTTCAAAAAGCCATGCAGCTGATGCTTTTTCATCATCATCACTAATTGATGCCACATTGGCTGCTACACCTAAGTAACCTATTTTAGTTTTCCCAACCTTAAAAATTAAGTTTCTAGATGGTGATTCTTGATTTTGTGAATTAATAGTATTTATTTTAAAACTATATTCTCTAAGTTCAGCATTTTCAAGTGTGTATGTTTTAGCATTACTAGGCAAATCAATCACTTCAGAACCATCAATTGTTAATTTTATACCAGTAATATTGGTATCTTGGATACCCCATGTTAAAATAACGTTAGTCTCTTCTTGCGTGCCGGCAAAGTTTAAAACTGGTTGTGGTCCTTCTCTAGTTAAACTAACTGTTTCTCCTAAAGAGAAATTTCCTGTATCATCATCTTTTAACTTTAGTGTAAAAAAGTATTCTACATTAACTTCCGAAATTTCAAATTCATAACTTGATTTTTCAAAATCAAGTAATTCCAATCCATTATTGTGTTTTAATACTGTTGTAACATTTCCAGTATATGTTGGATTACTCCATGTTACTGTAGCAATATCACCTACTAATTCTACCTTTAAATTTTCTACTGAAGGAACTATAGCCTCAGCAGCAGCTTCTATCTCACGATCTTGAGAACATGAATAATTTATAACAACAAATAAGCTTAGTATTGTTATCTTTATTATGTTTAATGTATGTTTCATAATATTTTTTTTAATAGATTAATTATATCCTTTGTTTTGTTTGTAAACATCCTGACTAAAATTTATTTGTGCCTGAGGAATTGGACAATATTCCTCTCTGGCTGAATCAAATTTAGCTCCACCATAATATTCAACCTCATCCTTTTCCTCTAGATAATATTTATTAAGCGTTTCTTCTGCAATTCCCCAACGTACTAAATCGAAAAAACGACTTCCTTCCATAGCAAATTCTAATCTTCTCTCCCATCTTAAAGCTTGTCTTGCAAAATCTTGAGTCCAAGTACAATTAACTCCATTGATATATGGACTTACATTTAAATTGTTTGCATATCCAATAAAGCCTGTGCTTTGTGACGCTCTATTTCGTATTTGATTAATTAAAGGTAACGCATCGTTAAACTGACCCAGTTCTATTAATGCTTCAGCTCGCATAAGTAAAACATCTGCATATCGAATTTGAATTCTATTCTTTGAGTTACCATAGAATGGATCAATGTTTACAAAACAGCTCCCACAATTTGGTGATACATTTTCTTTTAATGAAGCATAATAACCGTATGGATTAGGCGATCTAACCCAGCCTTCTACGTATATATAATCATTATCATATTTATATGGTAAGTTTGGTATTGCTACGGTATGATACAAACGTGGGTCAACTTGAACACTATTTAAGTTGTTATAATCAACATTGGCGTTATTATATGTGTCGAATAAAGGAATACCATTTGCATTTGTCTTATAAGCGTTTACAAGGTTTTGACTAGGTTTATGGAAATCGCAACATCCAAGTCCTTGAGGAGTTGATAATACATCAGAAAAATTTAATCTTCCATGCAGTGTATTATCACTATCTGTATACTGTACAGCAAAAATAGATTCTGGCCCATTTTCAAAACTACCTGGCAAAAAATTATTTGCAATATCGGGTTCAAGAGACGCTTGTCCTAAAACGTTATTAGTAGCATCGACAACCATTTGCAATTTTTCCTGATTAATATTTGTTACATTGTTGTTGTCATCTTGCTCGTAAGCTTGATAAAGTCTAACTTTTGCTAGATAGGCATAAGCTGCAGTTCTGCTTGCTCTTCCTATATTTTGTTGTGAAATTGGAAGCCCTGCAATGGCTGCTTGAAAATCTCCAGCAATAGCATCCCATAATTCATCATTTGTGAGATCTCTATTAGATATCGTACCGTAATCATCAACTGGAATATCTTCTGTTATATATGGCACATATTTAAACATTATTTTTAGCATAAAATAAAAATGCCCTCTTAAAAATTTCATCTCAGCAATCCTTGTTTCTTTCAATGGGAAATCGCTGGTATTTAATTTATTCAAATTTCTTATGGCTCGATTAATTCTAGAAATAGCTATATAGCTATTAAACCAGAATTTATCTAATTCCCCAAAGTCTGTCCTTATATTTTCAGATATTTCAAAAAAATGAAATACTTGAATATCATTAGGTCCACTACCTCCTTTATAGGCATCATCAGATCTTACATTTCCATAAGGCCATAAACTGAATGGCGTGTCATAATGATCGTTACCTAAAGAGGCATAAGCTGCTGTCACAAAACCATCTATGTTTTCTGGAGTTATTAGGTCTTCTTCAGATAAAACTGATCTGGGACTTTCTTCTAAAAAGTCTGAACATCCAGTAGCAAAGACTAACAGAATACATCCAAATAAATATTTTATTTTCTTCATGATAAATATTTTTTATTGTTAAAATGTTATATTAAAACCAAGGGTTGATGTTAAAGGTAAAGGGTATCCAAATCCAGCATTTTCAGGATCAACTCCTGTAAATCCTGAAGTTGTAATAGTTAACAAATTTTGAACTCCAAGGTATATTCTAAACTTATTTATGGCATATTTATCCAAAATAGATTCTGGCAAAGAGAATCCTAATTGAACATTTCGCAATTTTAGATAACTGCCATTTTCGATAAAATAAGTTGAAAAACGGGATTCAGCATTTGTATCAATAGTTGTTAATGCTGGAATAGTTGAATTTGGATTACTTGGAGACCAAGCATTTAAAAGACGCGAGCCTTTGTTTGAGCCGATATCATCTACACTCCAAAAATCTGTTTGATACTTAAGTTGATTTACAATGTCAACTTTTCCAACACCTTGCCAAAACATGGTGAAATCAAAATCTTTATATTCTAAATTTATGTTTAAACCATAGGCAAAATCAGGATAAGGTATACCTATCCAAGTCCTGTCATCATCATTAATGATTCCATTACCATCTAAATCCCTGTACCTAATTCGACCCAAATCTTTTCCTTGTTGTTCGGCAGAATTTAATACTTGTTCATTTGTTGTGAACAACCCATCTGCTACGTAACCATACATCGAATTTAATGGTCTACCCAAAATATTATCATCACTACCATTGCCTCCATAATTATTTTTCACCTCCTCAGGAAGCTTGGTTATTTTATTTTTATTTGATGAAATATTAGCATTGATTTCATAGGTGAAACCTCCTGATGTTTCATTTCTATAACCTATTGAAAACTCTAGACCTTCATTTTCCATGCTAGCACCATTTACCCATCTATTACCTCCTTCACCTATTGCTGCTAGATACGGTGGTAAAACCAAAATATCCTCAGTTTCTTTTTTATAGTAATCTATTGACCCATAGAGTTTTTGGTTGAAAAACCCAAAATCAAGACCTAAATTTGTTTGTGTGGTAGTTTCCCATTTCAAATTATCGTTACCAATTTGAGTCGATCTAAATCCAGATGGCAATAAACCTGAGCCTTGGCCAAATAAATCATAAGCCGTTCCGTAAGATGTATTCCATGTTGGGTCTCCTCCCGCATAATCTGCTACATATAATGAATAAATTGCGCTATTATCTATTTCTTGATTTCCTGTTTGTCCCCATCCTACCCTTAATTTCAAATCTGATATCTTAGAGAAATTATCTTCTATAAATTTTTCATTGCTAATTCTCCAGCCTGCTGACATCGCAGGGAATGTCCCAAATTGATTGCTCCTTCCAAATCTGGATGAACCATCATGTCTTAATGTCGCAGATAATAAATACTTACCATCAAAATCATAACTTATTTTTCCAAAATATGAGACTAAGGTATAGGCTGTTTCTGATCCTGAATTAGTTCTTTGACCAGTTGCTGCATCAGGAAACATAAAGTCTGGGGTTTCAATTGTAAAATCTTCAGCCCTTAAAAAAGTATTTTCAAATTTATCTTTAAACATTTCTGAACCAATAAATGCTTCTATGTTATGCTTTTTTACATTAAGCTTATAATTAAGTGTATTGGTCCATGTAAACTTCGTACTTCTAAAGTTTTCAATATTAACTGCATTTTGGTCATTTTTTAAATAGCCTGATTGATAACTGAACTGTAATGATCTTTTATAAAAATTAGCATAATCTAACCCGTAATTTGTTTTGAAATTCAAATTTTTGGCGAGTTCCAAATTCGCAAATACATTACCAAATAATCTATGATATTGATAACCATTATATTTATTGGCATCAAGCAAACGAACAGGATTTTGTCTATCATTCATTCCTCCAACTGGGCCACCCCATCCTAAACCATCAACTGTTCTTACTGGAATAATTGGAGATGCTTTCAACGCTAAATCTAATACCCCAGGAATTTGAAGTTCCTCCGTTTTATTTAGAGATAAGTTTTCTCCTATTTCAAGTTTATTATTAAAAAGTTTGTAACTGGTATTTAACCGTGCAGAAAGGCGTTCAAAATTTGAGTTTTTAACAATACCCTCATTATCTAAGTACCCTAGTGAAAATAAATAATTTCCTTTTTCAGTACCATTGGAAACATTTAAATTATAAGAACTAGCAATTCCTGTTTGTGATATTTCATCGTACCAATCTGTATCAGCAGACTTTAAAGTTTGCTCATTATCTAAAAATTCTGGAACTGTTATGTAATCTAGTACAGCATTATTATTTGAGTCAAAACTCCAATCAAATTTATAACTCAAATTATTATTATTAGGATTCAGACCATCATTAATATTGGCTTGCCAAAGTACTTCACCGTATTCTTTAGCATTTAGAACGTCTAACCTATTGGCATAAGAAGATGCCGTTAGGAAAGAACTAAACTCAACCCTCATCTTTCCACTCTTTCCTTGTTTTGTGGTTATGATAATAACCCCATTGGATGCCCGTGACCCATAAATACTTGCAGAAGATGCATCTTTTAAAACCTGTATGGAAGCAATATCATTGGGATTTAACTCATGCATACCAGATTTTGTAGGTACACCATCAATAACAAATAGGGGTGATGTATTATTTAGAGTGCCAACACCACGAATTAATATTCCTGTATTTCCCCCACTAGGTGATCCATCTGTACTAATTTGAACTCCAGGAATCCTTCCTTGTAAAGCTTTTATTGGATTTGGCTCTACTTGTTTATTCAGTTCTTCCATATCCACAACTGCAACAGCACCAGTGATGTCTGCCTTCTTTTGGCTTGAATATCCAGTTACAACAATTTCATCTAATGCTGCGGCATCTACTAACATCACAACGTCTATTGTAGAACGTCCATTAATTTCTATCTGTTGCGTTTGGAAACCTATGTAACTAAAAACCAATGTGGCATTTTTATCAACATTTTCAAGCTCATAATTACCGTCAAAGTCTGTTGCAGCACCTTGGCTTGTGCCCGATACAATTACAGATACACCAGGCAAAGGCATCCCATCTTCTTGTGAGGTAACAGTCCCTCTTACCTGCGCTTGTGCCCAAATGCTTATAAAAGCAAATATGGGCAGAAATAAAAGTTGTTTTAATTTCATAATAAATTAGTTTAGTTAAAATTTAGTTTGTGGATTTCAATATTACCAAGAACAAATTCTTGGTCTTTAGGTTCAATACTTAGTTTATCGAAAGGTGCGTTTGGGAAAAATATTTCTGTCATGACAGTTTCTCCGTTATCAAAGAATAGTTCGATGGATGTTTTGTCCAGAATAATGGTGGCAGACAAATCTGGATTTAAGGATGTTCTTATAGCTTTAGAAACATGACTTGCAAACTTTTCTGAAAACACGGTTTTACCGGATTTGCTTCTATCAACAAAAAAGTTTTTATCTCCATTATTGTATCCAAATGCTAAAGTATCGCCTTGTTTGTTGGTAAGCTTAAAAGAGAAGCCTTTATCTTTTAAATCTAAAATTTTAAAATTGATTTCTGTACTTGATAAATCGATTGCTTTAGAATCTATAATTTTTGTGTTCCCTTTTATTTCTACAGCCTCTCTTTTATACTTTGTACTTCTATAATTGGTTAGTTCCTTCACAGGTTTAAATAACAACCTGTAACTAGTATCCATTTTTTGAAGCTCAACTTCTCTTGCTACCGTCATGGCGCTTCTCCATGTTTCCGTAGGAACTTCTTGCGCATAATGCCAATTAGACATCCATCCCATAAATAATTTTCTGCCATCGGTATCTGGTATATTTGCCCAAGTTACACCCGCATAATTATCCCTTCCATAGTCTACCCAAATAGATTTGTTTTCAGCACTATTTAAATCCCTTTCAAATGATGGGTCAATTTTAAATTCTTTCCCATTAAAATCGCCCACAAAATATTGCGTGGCACTACCACCATTTGGCCCTCCAGGATTTATGCTAACTAGCAATACCCATTTTATTTCATCCGTTCCTTGAACTACCATTGGGAAAAAATCGGGACACTCCCAAACACCACCATGTGCTCCTATACCATCACCAAAATCGGATGCCAACACCCAATCCTTTAAATTTGAAGAGCTGTAGAACATGATTTTTTGTCCAGCCGCCAATACCATGAGCCATTTTTCGTGTATGGAATCCCAAACAATTTTTGGGTCCCTAAAATCTTTAATGTCTGGGTTTTTAATGACAGGATTACCAGAATATTTAGTAAGCGTTTGACCTTCATCTAAAGAATATGCTATGGCTTGCGATTGATAATTTGTTTTACCTGCTTTTTCACCATCCATATCATGGTAAGTAAACATGGCAATTATAGGTTGTACGTCACCTTTACCGAATCCTGAGGTATTGTTAACATCAACCACGGCACTTCCAGAAAAGATATAGCCTTTTTCATCTGGGAATATGGCTATGGGCATTTCTTTCCAAGTGACCATATCTGTACTTACCGCATGCCCCCAATGCATGGGCCCCCAAACATTTCCATCAGGGTAATGTTGAAAATATAAATGATAATACCCGTTATAATAAAACATGCCGTTTGGATCGTTCATCCATCCCTCTTTAGGAGTGAAATGAAGGTTCGGGCGGTATAGGCCTTCTTCCGTATAAGATACATTTACAGATTCATCAATAGGTTGATTGTTTTTAACTTTATCCTTGCATCCCGTAAGAAAGGATAAAATTATAAGCATTGAAACTAGACTCGTTTTTCTTAAGGTTTCCATTTTATTTATCTATTTAATTAGTTTTTTACTTAATTCTTCTAAGGATATACCTTTAGTTTCTGGCATCATAAAAATTACAAAAAGTAATTGGAGTCCCATCATAATGGCAAATATCATGAAGACCATACCTGCGCCAATTGTTGAAAATAAAATAGGGACTAAAGAAGGTACAACGGCTGCCAATATCCAATGTACAGAACTACCAAATGATTGTCCTGAACCTCTTAAATGATTAGGAAATATTTCTGAAATGAACACCCAAATAACGGTACCTTGGCCAATGGCATGTGAAGCAATAAACATGAACAGTAAAATGGGTACAATACTACCTTCCCATCTAAAAAAGAAAGCAGCTGAAACTAAGCTCAATGAAATTATATACCCAAACGAACAGATATACATCAATTGTTTCCGTCCTAATCTATCTATAAGAATAATACCTAGTAGTGTAAAAAGCATATTGGTAATACCAATACCTATACTACTCAATAAGGCGGTACTCTCACCAAGACCTGCTTCCTCAAAAATTCTTGGTGCATAATACAATAAGGCATTAATACCTGATAGTTGATTGAAAAATGCTATTAAAAAAGCTAGAATTAATGGAAATCTGTATTTTTTTAGAAATATGTTTTCGTTAGGCACAGTGTTTTCCATCTCATCCTTAATCTCTAACATGAGTTTTTCTGGATCTTGATCTGGGTTAATAATTCTAAGCACACCTAAAGCTTCGCTATTTCTAAATTTTGTAAGCAGCCATCTTGGGCTCTTCGGAATTGTTAACGCAAAGGCAGTGTAAATAGCAGCTGGGAAAGCTTCAACACCTATCATCCAACGCCATGCGTTTTCACCAACATTATTTAATAAATAGTTTGATAAAAAGGCAATAAGAATACCAAATACAATGTTGAATTGATAAAGACCCACTAGCTTACCTCTGTCTTTAGCTGGAGCAATTTCTGAAATATAAGCTGGTGCAGCAATGGTAGAAGCTCCTACGCCTAGACCCCCAATAAATCTAAAAATTGCAAAAGTCCAAGGATCGTTTGCTAAACCAGAACCAATTGCCGAAATGGTGTATAAAACACCTATCCATATTAAGGTGTTTTTTCGCCCTAATTTATTAGTAGGTATACCCCCAAAGAAAGCCCCAACCACAGTTCCCCAAAGTGCCATTCCTATAACAACAACACCATGAAACATATCAGAAGTGCCCCATAATAATTGCAATTTTTTTTCTGCTCCTGATATTACTACGGTGTCAAATCCAAATAAGAAACCTGCTAATGCGGCCGTTATTGACCATATCAATATTTTTTTGTTCATTATAGTTTAGTTTTGTTACCGGCAAAGTACATGGAAAGAAAAAATTGGGGATTTAGATTTGTAACAATATGTTATAATAATGTTAATGATTTTTTAATATGAATTTAATCAATTAATAATCAATAAGTTATAGTTTTAATAATTTCTAAGTTATGTTTTAGATTTCAAAATTGTTACATGATATATTCAAAATTGTTACCTCAAAACGAATTTTAAATATGCCTAATTCACAAAAAACAAAGGGAATATTTAATAATTCACAAATATATTGTCATTATTAAATATAAATACACAAAAAAACAACCGATAAATTGCGTAATCATCAATACAATAAGATATAGTTTGGTTTTAATCTTCCCTATAAGCCTTGGGAGACTTATTGTATTTGTTTTTGAAGCTTGTTGAAAAGTAATTAGGGGATGAAAATCCTGTTGAATAAGCTATTTCAGAAATTGTTAATTGTGTTTCTTGCAATAATATTTTAGCTTTTTCAAGTCGTATATTCTGAATATAATCACTTACATTTAAACCCATAATTGCCTTCATTTTTCTATAAAGCTGAATTCTGGAAATATTAAGATTGCTTGCTAAATTTTCAACAGAAAATTTAGAATTATCCATATTATCATTAATTATTTTATTGACTTTCGAGATAAATTCTTGTTCAATAGAACCAAAATTGGTTGTAGCATCTATATTATGAACATTATTTATGAAATAATAGCGTAGTTTTTCTCTATTATATATAAGGGTTTTTATAGATTGTGATAAAATAGCGAAACTAAATGGTTTTGTTAAAAATAAATCTGCTCCTGATTCTAATCCTTTTATGTAAGATTCTTTATTATTTAAGGCAGTAAGTATAATAGTTGGAATATGAGATGTTCTTAAATCTTTCTTTAAAATTTCGCAAATTTCAAAACCACTTTTTCCGGGTAAACTAACATCGCACAAAATAATATCTGGAATAAGCTCTAAGGCTTTTTCTATGCCATCATTACCATCAGAAACATGCACACTATATTCTGATGATAATTTTCCTTTCAAATATTTTACCAAGTCAGGATTGTCTTCTATAATTAGAATCGAATAATTTTCTTCATCATTTAATGGTTGCTGACTAATAAACGAATCGTCTTCATATTCTGTATTAAAACTTAAAATTTCACTATCAATAATATCTGGTTCATAAATAATTTCATCCGAATTTAAATGAACGTTATCCTTGTAAAGTGTGATAATAAATTCTGTACCATGTTTCGAATTAACTTCAATACTCCCCTTGTGCATTTCAATAAATTCTTTTGACAGATGTAACCCAATTCCAGAACTAGCCTTATTGTTATTTGAGCCTTGGAAAAAAGCTTGGAACACATTATTAATTTCTTTTTTTGGTATCCCTATTCCTGAATCTTTAAAATGAATTTTTACAAAATTACTATTCGTTTCTTCTATAATATCAATTGAAATTGAGCCATTGTTAGGAGTAAATTTAAAAGCGTTTGACAGTAAGTTAAAATATACTTTATCCATTAAATTTCTATCCAAAAAAATAAATAAATCCTCATTATTAGTAGAAATAGAGAAATTAATATTCCTTTTTTGGGCTTCACGTTCAAAATCTTTAAAAATTAAATTAGAAAATTGATATAAGTTTGTTTTTGAAGCTTTTAAAACAAACTTTCGGTCTTCTATTTTTCTAAAATCAAGTAACTGATTAATTAAACGAAGTAGACGTTTAGAGTTATTAAATATTAAGCCAACTTCATTCAATAATTTATTATCTCGAATTACTTTGTTTTCAGTTAATGATTCGGTTGAAGATAAAATAAGTGTGATAGGTGTTTTAAACTCATGAGACAGCCCTGTAAAAAAATTGACTTTGGCATCGTTACTGATTTTAACTTCTTCGGCTATTTTTTTAATTTGGTTTCGCTGAATGGTTATTTTTTTGTTTCGTAACTCAAGTTCACGCTTTTTCTTTCTAATGTTGTATCCTGAATATATACTGTAGGCTCCTAAAATAATACTTAGTATCAATAGGGCCAAAAGTAACTTTAAGGTATTATTTTGAGTGGTATATGTTTTTTCTTGTTGTCTTATTTTTTGTTGTTGTCGCTCAATATCTCTTTGATGTTGTTTGATTCTGTCAAACTGATTACTCATAATGTCAGCATTACGAGAATCTATGACAATAGTGCTTAAAATATTGTTTTGGGGAACAGTTTCTCCATTTAATATTTTTAGAGCTAATCTAATAGCCTCATCTCCTCCCGTTGGATATAAAATGGTAGCCAGAATTTTTTTTTCTTTGACCAGTTGAATACCTCCATTTGGACCATTCAACCCATCAACTCCAATTATTTTGATTTGATTTTGAAGTTTCTTTTCCTTGGTTACTTCATAGACTCCCAAAGCCATTCTATCATTATGGGCAAATATATAATCTACATCTTTTATACTGTCGAGCACATGCCGTAACTTATCTTTAATTGAATAACTCTCCCAATTCCCTTCAATAGTTTTAATAACCTTTAAATTTGGATTGGTATCTACAATATCATTAAAACCCGAACTGCGTTCTAATGCTGGTGAAGAACCATAAAGTCCTTTAACTTCAATAATCGATTTATGGCCATTAGATAACGATGCTAAATAATTGGCGGCATTTGTACCCACTTGATAATTATCACCACCCAAATAAGCAGTGTAATTTTCACCATCAGTTTTTCTGTCTACAATCAAAACTGGGATTCCTTGCTTATAAGCTTTTTCAACAATAGGGGTAATGGGCTTTGATTTTATAGGTGATACAATTAATATATCTACTTTTTCAGAAATAAGTTGCTCAATATCCTTTACCTGTTTATCAATATCATCTTTGCTGTCCAAAATTTGAAGTTCAATATCAGGATGAAACCCTACTTGGATTTCCATAGCTTGATTCATTGATTTTCTCCATTCATCACTAAAACCTGTTTGTGAAAATCCAATTTTGTATTTTTTAGTTTCAGAATTATTGGAGCATCCAAATATTAAAACTAAAGTTATTAGAATAATTAATTTTGAAATATATCTTAAGTTTATCCCCTTCATTTATTTAACTATGGTGAGTTTATCGAAGGTAAAAAAATTTAGGAGAACTATTCCCTGGTATTTATTAAATTTGAAATTATTAATAAATAAAAGTGTTCTTAATTCTTCACTTATATAATAATCAATAACATGCCAACAGTTGTTCGCAAACTAATAAATTGTCAAAACATTTTTTAAAAAGCTGAGTAAACTATTGAACAAAAACCAAACAATAAGGTAACTATAAAAACCACTACCGCCCAAGTAGGATATATTTTGGCTTGTTCAATTTTAGCATTAAATCGACCCTCAAAACGATCCAATATATCTTTATGAATTGCCATTTGTTGTTGGTGTTCTTCAATAATGGATTTGTATTCTGATACATCCATTTTGATTTTGGTTGCACTGATCTGCTCACTGATTTTTTCTAGTTTCTCAACGCCCTTGTTAAAATCATTGATTTCATTTACTAGTAATGCGGTTAATTCTTCAAGTTTTGTCATGATTGCTGTTTTTTATTTAATATCCGATTCCTTTTTGGATTGCTTTTTTTATAATAAACTTTGTAATTTTTAAAGCTAAACTTGGTGTCAGGTCAACCACCTTACCAGCTAGTTTGATACTTACATTGTTTTCTTTTAAAATACTTTTACCTTGAATACCTGATATCTGTTTTCCAATATTACCAACGGACATATTACGGTGGATTTCACTGCCCTTTAGGTTATGCCCATTGAACTCAAACCGAAAACCTTGCAGCTTGTTTTGGTTGTTAATGGTTGGGATTACTTTTACGCCATTGACCTGCATCGTTTTGACATAATCATCAAAGGATCTGGGTTTAAATTGTTTCATGGTCAGATCATGCCTGCGTTTGATTTCTGAACGTATTTCCCTTAGGTTAAATTCCTTTTCAAACTGGACTTGTTTTATGGTGGTCAATCCCATTTGCTCCGCCACTTTTTCAGCAGCCAGCTGACTGCGTTTCCCTATAAAGCTATCGTTAAAGGCAACGCTTCTAAAATCTATTCGATTCACATATAAATGGATGTGTTTATGTTCCTTGTCCCGATGTACGAACGCAATGGCTTGTCGCTCGTTTAATTTCATTTCATGGATAAAACGTTTTGTAATTTCGTTTAGATCCTTTGGTTCCAATCTTTTGCCATCTTCTATGGTTGGACTGATTATAAAAGATAACGTGTTCTTTGTACAGTTGTGATTCTGGTCCTGGAGCATTTTGAACTCTTTGGTGATTTCTGCTGGAGTGTCGCCATGTAGATACTCCTTTAATACGATTTCTGCATCCTTCTCCTGATTCCATCCGTAGGACATGCATGCTCTGGTATGTGATATACTTTTTCCTTTGCCTATCATTCCTGAAATTTTTTAAGGTGTGATTTAATTTCGTTTGCCAATTCATATACCATTTCCTTAAGCTTTGGATTTCTTTTTTTATACATGTTTCCAATCCACTTAAAATTGTTGTGGTATTTAATCAACATTTTATATAGCTCAATATGTTCCTTCGTAAAACGTTCCGTAATTTCCTTTTCGAACAGACTGCGCCGAATGTATTCGCTTAAGGTCAATCCTGCTCTTTTTGCCTTCACATTTAAAAGCTTCTTTTCATAAACGGAGCATCGAAACTTAACGAGGTCACCCTTCCCCTTAAACACTTTTTTTTCTTTGCGACCAAGGGGAGCAAACGAGAATGTGTCCACAGACACACATCTCGCGTTCCTCCCCAAGACCAATTCAGTTTCCGGTTTATTAGTTTCAAAAGCCAATTCAATGGTATCCGAATTTAGTATTATATCGCTCGGAAGGATTAGGATATGTTCCTTTGGTATATGTTCTTGTTGATTTTTAATCTCAACTGATTTTCCCCTTTTCATTACAAATAAATTCGTTTAGATCTTTGTAGTTTTTATAGATTGAGCTTTGGTCAATTACTTGATTATATGTCTGGATTAAATATTGAGTAGCCTTTTTCCCAGCCATATCATTATCCAAATAGAGATGAACTGATTCATATTTGGGTATCTTTTTATCAATATCCTTTACAAAATCAATGGAATTTAAAACCACAATATCTGAAACCTCTAATAATGAATTGTTCAAAACTGCAAGTGATAGTAAATCAAACATGCCTTCCAAAATGATTAATTGAGTTCCGGCTTTTTTTAAATAACTATAAGATTTTGGACTGCTGCTGTTTTTAAAAAGCTTGTTTCGTAATTCCCAACCATTCTTGTGGTTCTTTAATCCGATGGCAAAAAATTGAGCGCCTTTATACCTGTACCATACTTCTTTACAATACCTTTTTGATATAATTAATGTAATACCTCTAAAATTTAAATATTGAATGAGTACTGGATGTGTTAGCTCTTGAATTTTAGTTATGTCAATCTGGTCTTCATTTTTATTAAAAACCTGTTGCTGCTGAAATGAAAAATCGGTTATTCCATTATTCAAATAGTCCAAGGTTTCCTTTATGGAACATTTTAAAATCCTGCTTACTAAATCTATCACGTTTCCTCCAACACCTTCGCCATGGTCGTACCATCGGTTTTTAATTTTAGAAACTTTAAAAGAGGCTTGGGTTTCTGACCTGAAAGGACTCAGAAACCAAGCTTCTTGTTCCGTTGTCCTTTTGGGAAAGTGCCCTAATTTTTCCAGTGCCTTTTCCACTGAAAAATCTCGGGCTGTTTCACAATTTATTTTTCTTTTCATTAGCATGTGTGTTTTATATGAATTTTTAAAACTTTAATCTCTCATCATTATTTTTTTGATGACAAAATGATGACAGTTTGATGACAGCCTTATCCCTTATAAAATTGGGATTCTACGATTCTGTCATCGTTTCATCAAAAAAGTATGATTTGGTGAGGTGTTTTTCTTTTCATCAACGATTTTTAAGGGAAATGATGCATAACCGCTCGTATTATCTGCAAACAGTACATTTCCATGTCATCGTTTCATCATCGTTTCATCGTTTTGCTAAGCTTCACCGAAATGCTCCATCAGAAAATCTTTAGTTATAGTATAATATCTTCCCTTAACATCAGTCAACCCCATGCCTCCATCCTGCCAGATCATTAATTTTCGGTAGGTCATTGAATTTTCTTGATTCGCCAGTTTCCAATCCTTTTTAATAATGTGTCTCAATTGAGTAAGATCCGTTTTGATACGGGTACAACTCAATAGCTGAAGGGCGTCTAGAGGGCATAAACGTATTTCTTCTAACTCCAAGGTTTCCATGGCAATAAGAATAATACTAGCAAGTTCCTTCTCTACACGATTTCTGTTGTTCTGCATTAAGTTTTCCAAAGCTTTGGTCTTAATTTGTGAAGGCGAGAACCACATCCGGGTTTTATTGGGACTAATCAATTCTCGATGTTGCAAATGGTAGAGAAATGCAGCTATTTCAGATTCCAAATATTCTAGAAATCTTGTTTCCTCTTTTTTTAAAGAAGGTATCTTCAATACCCAAAAACGAGTTTCATTGTTATCTATCTTAATAAAGTTATCCTCGTTGTTACTACAAAGAATAAACTTTCCAAAGAACTCTACCTCTCTTTTGTCTTTCCCCTTAGCTTCTAGTTTATTGAAATTGGTTGTACTAAGGTATTTAATCCGTTCTGTCAATTCTTCTTTATTGAAAAGCACTTCGTCTATACAGATTAAAAGCTTGTTGACCCAATCCACATTGAATTGGCTATTGAAGCTATCATTTGTTAAATAAGTCATATTATTTTCGAAAACCATCTTTAGCCATTTGAGAAACGTAGTCTTGCCTGTAGCCCGCTCTTTGGATACTAAACACAATATGGGCAGTATTTGAATGGGCTTTTTAAATAACAGCTGTAAGTAATCCAAACCTAAGTTCAACTGCTCCCCAAAAATATGCTCCAAAAGTTGTAGGGTATAGGAATAATCACCTTTCTTAGGTTTGTGGGGTAACGGCGAATAAGTGTTATAGAAACCATGCCATTCACTCACAAAGTCCAAATGGCTTGGTAGGCATGTGAATCCATCATATTTTTTGATTGTTCCAATAAAACTTCTTCCATGATCTTGTCGAATTGTCTCCAGTGTCCATGGCACAATAATTTTGTTAAAATGCCCAGCAATAGTTGGGACATGTACCAACTTATAATAGCACGTTCCCACTCGGATGTATGTGGTATCTTTCATAATCCTGGTTTTCTATTCCGCAGAAGTTGTTCATTGAACTGCACCTCTAAAAATTCATCAGATAGGTTGGGTTCTCCTAAAAGCCAGTTATCAATTTCTTCTTTACTGAAAAATAGTTGACGGATGTGCTTGTTTTTACCTGTTGGTATGAGTTTTAACTGCGAGAGTTTGTAAATCTTACTCTTAGATAGACCTGTATATTTAACAAGGTCATCGATGTTGAATACTTTTTTGGTATGTGAAAGCAGACCTTTGATATCCTGCAATAAGTCCACCACATTTTCTTGCTCATTCATAATCTTTGTATTAAGAATTAATAATGAGTAAAAGGCCTTTTACTATGATTGTACAGGACAAACATATGACGGTAAATACAGTAAAAACAATAGAGAAATAACGATTGCTTTAGAATTGCTCTAAGTTTTCTTTATAAAAATTGAAGAAGTATAACTATTGGTTGATACCTAATGCTTTAGAAATGTCCCTTCGCACATCATCATACTTACCTTCATGAGTGCTTGAACACCATTTTGAATAACTTGAAGGAAGGGTGCTTGAATTAATTTCAGCGTCTTGAAACGTAAACCTTTCGGAGATGAGCATATTCAATGACTCTTTGGGTTTTGTGTCCATCCTAAAGATTCCGCCACGAATTATCAAATCCAAAAAAGTAAATAAAAATCGAATGTTTCCTGTTTGTTTGTTCTTTGGGGTTTCCCTTATTACAATTTTTTGATCTGCGGGTAGTCCATTAACCAGTCTAAGGAGGTTCTCAATATCATGACTGTCAAAACCAAAAAAAACGGTATCGATTTTTGATATAGACAATTGCAAAAAAGAAAAGCCTTGAATATTGCTTTTGAACAATACCTCAGATTTGAACCAAGTAATAACTAGTAATATTGACAAACTAAACAATAGTGTAATAAAAAGATAGCTTGCTATAATTTGCATTATGGAATAAGTCACGGTAGAGATTAAAAAATAAAGTGTTAATGGTATTATGCAAAATAATATCAAAACGAAAACGGAAAGTTTGTTTGTTGTTAACGAACCATGTCTTAGGCAGAGAAGTTTAAATTCCCTTCTGCTTTGATATAGCCAACTTGCCAATATTTCACCTAATCGTTCCATATCATAAAGATAAGAATAAATGAAAACAAAAGAAAGAGTAATTGTTGTACAGATGTTGTACTGGTGTAAAAAAAGAAAACCTTTCAATCTCTTGAAAGGCTTGTCTTTGTTGACGTGGTCCCACCTGGGCTCGAACCAG
>DJWL01000148.1 GCA_002441545.1 Flavobacteriaceae bacterium UBA6231
TGAGTGGTTTTTGTGGTACCTCCAGTACCAATATTGCCAAAATCCCTGTTTTTTAAAACACCTTATTTTTTTGCAATTTATTTACAAAACCCAACAAAAACAAGGCTTTACAAGGTTATTTGATATTGTATAGCTTTGAATATGTTTGAATATATTTTGACTTTACCGTACAACTATCGTACAAATTTTGTATATTTGAGTATAATTAAAAATATAAAAAACGATGGCAACAATTAACTTTTTATTCCGCTCCACAAAAGAAGAAGCCCCATTAACTTTGAGATTACTTTTTAGACACAACAACAAAGATTTTGTTTTTGGTGCTTCAACTAAAATAAAGGTAACTAAAGAATACTGGTCGAAACAACACAGCAATAAAAGACTAAAAGATAGTGAAGCAATTGCTCAGCGTAATGAAGTAAATGAAAAAATAGGTAAAATCGAAGAATTTATTTTAAAAGCTTTTGATAATACAGATATTAATTTCGTTGATAAAAAATGGTTAGAAAACCAAATTCACAATTTTTACAATCCATCAGCTGAACCAGAACAACTTCCTACCGACTTTATCGCTTATTTAGACAAGTATTTAGAGCTTAAAAAGAATGACATAACTAAGAATACCATTAAAAAAGTAAACGTCATAAAACAGCTTATTTTACGTTATATCGACCACACAAAAAAAAGACTATCAATAACAGATATAAATGCAGATTTCAAAGTTAGTTTTGAAAACTATTGTTTAGAAAACAACTATGCTCCTAATACAATTGGCATAGCTTTCAAGTTTATAAAAACAATATGCAACCATGCTAAATCAAATGGTTTAGAAACAAGTAATCAATTGAGTAACATAAAGAGCAAACAAGTAGCTGTTGATAATATTTATTTAACTTTTGAAGACTTAGAAAAGATTGAAAAAGCAAAAGTAAAATCATACAATATTCATTACGAAGATGCAAAAGACTGGTTAATCATTAGTTGTTACATTGGTCAAAGAATTTCCGACTTTATGAGATTAACAGAAAAAAATATTCGTATTGAAAAAGGTAAACATTTATTAGAATTTAAACAGGTTAAAACAGGTAAATTAATGACTGTTCCGCTTCATCCAAAAGTCTTAGAGATTTTAAAGAAAAGAAATGGCAAATTTCCTGAACCTATTGTTGATCAAAAATACAACCTATACATAAAAGAAGTATGTCGAATAGCAAAAATAAATGATATTGTACCTGGCAGCTTAAAAGTTGAAATCACTCCAGAAAGTAAAATCTATAGAAAAGAATCAGGCAATTACGAGAAATGGAAATTAGTATCTTCACATATTGGTCGCCGTTCATTTGCAACTAATTTTTATGGAACTATTCCAACTACATATTTAATTTATGTAACCGGTCACAGTACAGAGCAAATGTTTTTAACTTACATTGGTAAGAGTAATAAGGATATTGCAATGGAGTTAACAAATTACTTTTAAATTTTAAAGGTTTTTCATACTTTCACATTTTTTATTTTTAAAGTTTTTAAATGTCTGATTATAATAGCAGAGATATTTTTTTTTCATCAAAGGAATATCGTAGTAAATACAACACCTTACTTAATTCTTTCTTGTCAAAACATGAAGATTTTGATGAAATTAATTTTATTGAAAACGAATTAGACCTTTATGATTTGTGTTTAGAAAACGCAACATTAACACTTTACACATTTAAAGGTGAGTATAAATATGCAATTAACTTTGGTAATTGTCGATTTATTATTTCTAAAATATATGATAGCTTAGTAACCTTTAAAAAAGAGAATGACGGGTGGGATTTAGAACTTGCATTAAAATACCAAGTTACATTTAAAAAAATCATTGATTTTCTTAAAGAACGAAAAGAGTTGGTTTCCAATATCAACTCTAAAAAATATAACAACCTTATATCTACAGCGAAAACTCCAGAAGTTAGAAAATTATTGAATGATATTTTATATAAAAACATTACTATTATCAATGTTATAAATTATATAAAAGATAATACAAACAAAAAAACACACGATTTATTTCTAAAAGAGTTCAATTCTTGTTGTCAATTTATTTTTAATGAATTTATGTTTAAGGTAAAGGACGAGGATATAAAAAAAGCTTTAGAAATATTTGAAAATAACTTAGAGTATGTCTATGCTTATGAAGGAGAATTAGAAAAATTCAGTGTATTTGTTAAAGATTTTGGCACTATAAAAACTGTTTATAATGTATCTGGTTTATTTGAAGAACAAAAAGAAAACACTATAAGATTAGTTTATCTTAATAATATGATGATTGATTACCACGATGGTTTTTTTGCAAATAAAATTGAAGGTTTTGAAAATATTTCAAGTCTAAAATATGTTTATAATCATTTAAATGGAATAGAGAGAAAGCATAATTCATCTATTGACGAAGATATACAAGATAAAACTGAAGACAACACCAACGTAAATATTGAAAATGATTATTTAAAATCTTCAATCGAAGATTATTTAGAACCAGTAACAGAATTTATAGATACTGCAAACTATGGTATCTTAGTAGATGCTTTATATTCATACTTCACAACTTCAAAATTTCCAAAACTTGCTAAAAAAATAATTTTTAAAAGAGTTAATAAAAAGAAAGTTGGATGGGCATTAAAAGAAGTTTACAAAAACAATAAACAGGATAATTTGGATATTGAGTATTTCCGCTTTGCTCAAGAAAACATCAACCTTTTTGATAAAGAAGTTATTGTAGAGGAAGGATTTTTACAATCAAAGTTTTATAAAGCATTTACAACAAACCCTGATAAATAAGGCAACCACCTTATACACTTAAAACACTTTTTATTACACTTTAATCCACTTTTTACACTTCTCATACTTGCATCATTAATTTTAAAATGATGCAACATGGAAACAAATGCAATTTTACTCCAAACCCTAACTGTTGAGCAGCTTCAACAGCTAATAGGTACATCCGTTAGAAACGGAATTATTGAACTTCAAAAAGAACTTCAAACAAAAGACAATTCAGAAGAATTAATGACCAGAGAAGAAACCTGCCANNTATTAAAAAAGTAAGCTATGAATAATTTTTATGACGATGCCGAAAAAGTATTAAAAAGGTTAGACGAAAGTGTTGCCTTATTAGTTGCACAAATGAAATTGGGTGGCAAATTAGATCCCGAAGATGTTTTTTTTGATAATGGTGAATTCATGAAACTAATGAACATCAGTAAAAGAACAGCACAGGAATGGAGAAACAAGAAAATTATCGAGTTTTCTCAAGTAGGTAATAAAATCTATTACAGACTTTCAGACATTCAAAAATTACTAAATGATAACTATAATTCTAAGTAACAATGGAACAGACAGCAAACAACAAACTGATGGTTAGTGTTTTTCAAGAGTTCAAACACAACTTAGGAGAAAGAAATATTTTGGAAATATTACAAGAAATCAAATCCGATAAATATCAAAGTGAAATAAATTCAATCCGATATGCTTTGCATAAAGGAGACGAAAAAACAGCCGAAGAAATCAAAAATGGTTTGTTAGGCTTTACAACCTCGGGAACCTTTGGTAAGAGCAGAACAAAGGCAAACATAGTAACCTATTCACAAGTAGTATGTTTAGATTTTGATGATATACCATTAACTGAAATAAACAATCTTGTAACGCTTGTAAATGGCTGTAGATACACGTTTGCATCATTTATAAGTCCAAGTAACGAAGGTTTAAAAGTATTCATTAAAGTCAATTCAAATGCAGAACAACATACAACAGTTTACAATCAAATCGCAAATTTTTATAAAGAGTTATCAGGTTATGATTTTGATGCAAAATGTAAAGACATTACCCGATTGTGTTTTGTTTCTTGTGATACAGATTTATTTTTAAATGAAAATGCAGTAATTTTTGAACTAAAGGAAGAAGTTAAACCATTGAAATCAGAACCAATAAGAGAAGTCAAACACGACCTCACAACGGATGAATTATTAGATAAATGCTTAAAGTTTACGGAACAAAAAGAACAATATTACAACGGAAACAGAAACAACTTTATTTTCTTATTCTCTTGCAACGCTAATAAGTTTGGTATTTATGAAGATGATACATTGAACTATTGTATTAATAATTTTGATTTAGAGGAAAGAGAAATAAAAGCAACGGTAAATAGTACATATAAAAACCAAAGTGCAGACTTTGCAAAGTTTGCAAAGTTTGCAAACATGCAAAGTTCCAAAACAGATAGTATTATAAATACAGAAAAAAATTTTGATGATTATGAAGATTGTCTAAAAGGAACGCCTATAATTCCGCAATCGGTTTACGATAACCTACCACCTATTTTGTTTGAAAGCTGTCAAGTATTTCCACAAGAAAGAGAAAGAGATGTATATCTTACAGGAGCATTGGCAATTCTTTCAGGTTGTTTACCTAATGTGTCAGGCTTATATAGTGGAAGTATTGTTTATCCAAGTTTGTTTTCTTTCATTTTAGCTCCAGCAGCTTCTGGAAAAGGAGCATTGAAATTTGCAAAAGCATTAGCAGATAAATATCACGATAAAACATTAGCACTTTCATTAGAAGATAAAAAGATTTATGATGAAAAATTATCAGCTTATAAAATGCTAAAAGGAAAAGGTAAACTAGAACCAGGACAAGAATTGCCAATGCCTCCAAAATTTAAAGTTGTTTATATTCCGGCTAATACAAGTAATGCAAAAATAATGCAGCACTTAGATTGGAACGATGGCAGAGGAATTATTTGTGAAACAGAAGCCGATACATTAGGGCAGACATTTAAAAACGAGTGGGGTTCGTATTCCGATATGTTGAGAAAATCATTTCATCACGAAAAAATATCAAAAAGTATTAAAACAGATGGAGAATATATAGAAGTTAATAATCCACAATTATCAGTTGCCTTGTCAGGAACACCAAAACAAGTATTTAATATCATTGCATCAGCAGAAGATGGTTTGTTTAGTAGATTTATATTCTATGTATTTAAAACAGATGCTGTTTGGTTAGACCCATCACCAAAAGGAAATCCTGTAAACTTAACAGACTATTTCACAACACAATCAAAACTAGTTTTAAAGTTGGTAGAGTTTTACGAAAGAGACGAGTTGATTTTACATTTAACAGAGGAACAATGGGATAGATTTAACCCTATTTTCAGTTCATTTTTAGAACAAATAAACACGTTTGTTAGTGAAGATGCTTTGAGTATAGTAAAGCGTTTAGGATTGATATTATACCGTTTTTGTATGATTTTCACAGCTATAAGAAAGTTTGCAACAAATGATTATCACAAAGAAATCTATTGTTCAGATATTGATTTTGAAACAGCATTAACACTAACAAAAACATACATTCAACACAGTGTAATAATGTTTACTAATCTACCAAAGCAAGGAGAACAAGGACCATTCAAATCAGGAGAAAATAAAAAGAAGTTTTTTGATGCGTTACCTAATAATTTTCAAAGAAAAGAAGCAGTAGAAATAGGAAAAAAATTTGATATTGGAGAGCGTTCAGTGGGTAACTTTCTTAAATCGTGTTTGGGTAAATACTTAACACAACCTAAAACAGGGTTTTATGAGAAAGTTTAAATAACAAAAAATTCTTATTTTATTCATACATTTAGCCTTTAAAAATTTTTCACAAAATGCAAAACTTACAAAACGAACTTATAGACCTTTTAAAACACGAAGATAATCTTGTTATTGATGGTCATTTAAACAAAAATAAAATAGTTGAATTAGCTTTAAAAGTTGAACCACAATTAATTTCTTTATTAATAAAAAACGAAACATTTAAAAAACATTTCTTTCAAGAAGTAGAAAGTGTATTAGTATTTGACAAAATCAAGTTCCAACGTTTTGTAAATAATAAATCTTTTCTTCCAGACAGTTATACCGCTTTTAAAAACAAAATCGGTTTAATTACTAATGATGACGATTTAGATAATTTTATTTCTACATCAAATGAAGTTGTTTTAGCATGGCCTCACAAAGACTGTGTTTTAGAGGGTGGACAAACTAAAGAAGACCAAAAAAGAAACGAAATCTTTTGGAATGAGACACTTGCTCCTGATAGCGTAGATAGATTGTTAGATGCTAAAGTATTAACCAATTTCAAAAAGTTTGACAAAGACGGTGAACATAAAGTAACAGAGTTAAAAGGAGATGAAAACCTTATTATTAAAGGAAATAACCTTTTAGCACTTGCTTCATTGTTAAAAACACACAGGGGTAAAATAAAATTAATTTATATCGACCCTCCATATAATACCGGTGGTGATGGTTTTAATTATAATGATTCTTTTAATCATTCTACTTGGCTAACTTTTATGAAAAATAGATTGCTTATAGCAAAAAGTCTTTTAAAAGAAGATGGTTTTATTTTTGTTCAATGTGATGATAATGAACAAGCTTACTTAAAAGTTTTAATGGATGAAATATTTGATATTAAAAACTTTATATCATGCATTGTTTATAGAAGAAGAAAATCTCAAGCTAATCTTAGTAAAAATATTTCTACGATTCATGATTATATATTATGTTATTCAAAATCTACAAATGGGGAGTTAAATAAAATTATTCCCGAAATTGATGAATCAAATTATAAAAATCCAGATAATGATCCTAGAGGTCCGTATGTAACAATGCCTTGTACAAATGGTGGTGGTGCAAAATATTCTATAACTACTCCAAATGGTGATATTATTGAGGATGAATGGAGATTTAAAATAGAAACTTATAAAAAATTAGAAGCTGATAATAGATTAGTTTTCCCAAGAGGTGGTAGTGGTAAACCTAGATATAAATTATTTTTAGCTGAAAAAAAAGAAACAGGTGTTGTTCCAAATACTTGGTGGGATGATTTAAGTTCTAATCAAGAAGCAACAATAGAAATTAAAAATTTAAATCTAAGTGAAAACTTTTCATTTCCTAAAGCTGAAAAATTAATATCTAGAATCATTGAACTAGGTTCTAATGTAAATGATATTGTTTTAGACTTTCATTTAGGTAGTGGTACTACAGCTGCTGTAGCACACAAAATGAATAGAAAATATATTGGCATTGAACAAATGGATTATATCGAAACTGTTGCTGTAGATAGACTAAAAAAAGTAATTAATGGCGAAAATGGTGGTGTATCTAAAGAGTTTAATTGGCAAGGCGGTGGTGCATTTGTATTCACAGAACTAATGACATACAATCAAAAATATATTGATTTAATTCAAACTACATTAACAAAGGAACAATTAATATCAATTTGGATTGAGATGCAAGAAACAGCATTTTTATCCTATCAATTTGATAAGAAAATGTTTAATGAAAGGTTAAATGCTTTTAAAACAGCTCCAATCGAAGAAATGAAAAAATATCTTGTAGAGGTTATAGATAAAAATCAATTGTATGTAAATTATTCAGAAATTAACGATAGTTCATTTAATATTGAAAAAGATATTATTTCCTTAAATAAAAAGTTCTATGAGAAAAATAGAATTTAAGTATAATAAAGAACTTTTTGAAAAAGCCCATAGATTTGTCGAATTTCGTTCAAAATGTAAAGTTTATTTAAAAGAGGCAGGTAAAGATTTTGATAAATTCACAATAGTTGAACATGATGCGTTTGTTGGTTATATAACTGAATATTTAATTGCAGAATATTTAAACAAAAGATATAATTTTATCAAAGTATCAACTTGGGAGCAAAATCATAATATTAGAAAGATAATAAATATTCTTGAAACTAAAGACTTCTCTGAACAAAACGTTTCATTAGTTAAAAATTACTTTTATGATAGTTGGGATTTGAAAATTCAAATTAGTGACAAAACTTTATACTGTGATATCAAGACGGCTTATACAAAAAAAGAGCCTGATTTAAAATGGAATTTTCTTTATCCCGTTATTCAAGCAAATAAAAAAGGTAAAGATTTTATTATTTTGGTATATTATATAGTAGAAGATTTAAAGAATGTAGAATCATTAAAAGAGTTAGTATTAATTGGTTATACAATGCCAGAAATTATATTGAGTTGCCAAATTATAAAAGCTGGAGAAATAACAGAATTTAATACAACTAGTCAGATTGACAATTACATAACAAATCTATCAGAACATTATTTAGATTTATAAAATATATTGTATGAATAACATTTTAAATCGGTTAGATAAAAGAATTGCTTCCAAAATTGAGGATGGTGATTTAGAAGTTATATTATCTCCAATCATAAAAAACAATTTAAGGTTTGGTTCTCGTGAATATCAAACAGAAGCATTTACTGCATTAGACTATTATTTAAACAATTCAAAGTTAAGAGCAAGACCGTCACAAGTATTGTTTCACATGGCTACAGGTAGTGGTAAGACACTTGTTATGGCTGGTGCTATGTTAGAATTATATAAAATGGGTTATCGCAATTTTATCTTTTTTGTAAATACAGATACTATTATCCGTAAAACAAAAGAAAATTTCCTTAATCCAAAAAGCTCTAAATACCTTTTTAAAGAAGTAATTAATATCAATGGTGTAAATGTGTCAATTAACGAAGTAGATAGTTTTGAGAGTACTAATGAAGATAATATTAGTATTTTATTTTCTACTATTCAAGGTTTACATACCAAATTAAACAATCCAAGAGAAAACAGCATTACATTTGATGATTTTGTAAATAGAAAAGTAGTTTTAATTTCAGATGAAGCCCACCATATAAACGCTTTAACAAAAAAAACACTAACAGCACAAGAAAAAGAAATATCAGTTACTTGGGAAAATACAGTTGATAGAATATTTCATTCTAATCCTGATAATATAATGATGGAGTTTACAGCTACTCTAGAATTATCACATCCTAATATTGCAGCTAAATACAATAATAAATTATTATACGATTATCCATTAGCAAAATTCAGAGAAGATAAATACTCTAAAGAAGTTAAAACAAATCAAGTAGATTTCGAGCCTATTCAAAGAGCAATTGTTGCGTCAATAATTAGTCAATATAAAAAGAAAGTATTTGCTTCAAATGGTATTTTGGCAAAACCTGTTGTGATGCTAAAATCCAAAACCACAGCAGAAAGTGCTGTTATGGAGGAAAAATTTATTGAAGCAATTAAAAATCTGAATGAAGATAAATTAAAAAACATTATAAAATTAGATAATGAAGTATTAGTAGAAGCATTAAAGTATTTTGAAAGTTTAAATATTTCATACCAAAGTTTAATAGATGAATTAAAAGAAGATTTTTCGGCAGACAAAATTATTTCTGTTAACTCTAAAAACGATACAGACGAAAAGCAAATTACTATTAATAGTTTAGAGGACATTGATAACGAATTTAGAGCTGTATTTGCAGTTGATAAATTAAATGAAGGTTGGGATGTATTAAACTTATTTGATATTGTTCGTTTATATGATACTCGTGATGCTAGTGGAAATGCACCAGGTAAAACAACAGTTCAAGAAGCACAATTAATTGGTAGAGGTGCAAGATATTTTCCTTTTAAATTAGATGAAAATCAAGATTTAGACAAAAGAAAGTACGATGATGATATAACAAATACATTAAGAATTTGTGAAACATTACATTATCATTGTTCACATAATCCAAAATATATTTCAGAGTTAAACCAAGCATTAAAACAAATTGGTTTATTCCCTGATGAAAAGGTAGAAGTTGATTTATATTTAAAAGACGAATTTAAAGAAACTAATTTTTATAAAAATGGCTTTATTCTTTTAAACAAGAAAGTTTTAAATAATCCTAAAACATTATTAGAGTATCAAGAGCCGGATATTGTAAAAAGATATACTTATGCACTAAGAACAAACCGTTCAGCAGTTAATACTATATTCGATGAAGCAAGTATGAAAGCTAATCGTGTCGCTGCTAATTATATGAATACTCATAAGTTTAATGTTTGGGATAAAACAATTCTATTAAAAGCATTAAATAAGATACCATTTTACAGATTTGATAATCTACAAAAGTTCTTTCCATCTGTTAAATCGATGCTTGATTTTGTATCTAACGAAAAATATTTAGGTGGTATTAGTATTGATGTTACAGGTTTAGAAAAAGACACTAAAGAGCTAACAGCAATTCAAAAGTTAGATATTGTTGTATATGTTGCCAATAAAATAGCAGATGAAATTTCAACAAAGTTTGGAGATTACAGAGGAACAAAATCATTCTATCGCGAACCTATTAGAAAACATTTTAGAAACAAAAAACTTTCTTTCTCAGTTAATACAAGTCCAACAGCGGAAACAGGTAAACCAACAATGCGTCATGATATAGATCCAAAATTCTATGTTGATTTAAGTAAAGCAGACTGGTATGCTTTTAATGAAAATTATGGTTCATCAGAAGAAAAGTTTTTAGTAAAATTCTTTGAAAGTCAAATTGAGGATTTAAAACAAAAGTATTCAGACATATATCTATTAAGAAACGAACGACACTTCAAACTTTATAGATTTAGTGATGGTAAAGCAACTGAACCAGACTTTGTTTTATTTATGACAGAAAAACTATCGGGCGAAGAAGTAATTTATCAATTATTTATTGAACCAAAAGGTGAACAATTACTATATACAGACCAGTGGAAAGAAGATTTCTTAAAAGATATAGAAAACCATGCTGTTATTGAATTGTATCAAAATCAAAGCTATAAATTAATTGGTATGCCATTTTATAACAAGGAAAATAGAGAAGATATTTTTGAAGAACGTTTAAAAAACATATAATTATGAAAGAATATTTTATTAAAGAAACAACTTTTTCAGATTTATTTTCTTTAGGAAGAGCTTATTTATTTGTTGATTTTTTAGACAGTTTAAAAGAAGAAATCGAAAATAATAACATTGTAATTATAGAAAAATCGAATGGTGCTGAACGTATAATTATAAAGACATTAAAAGAATTAGAGGAGTATAAAAAAATATTTTCATTATGATAAGATTGATTTCGTTTTTCCTTTTTATCTCTTTAACTACATTTAGTCAAACCACTTTCACTGCAAAAGTTGTTGGTATAAAAGACGGTGATACAGTAGTCGTTTTAGACAGTTTAAATAATCAAATCACATTAAGGTTAGCAGAAGTAGATTGCCCTGAAAAAAATCAACCATTCGGTACAAAAGCAAAACAATTCACATCAGACCAAATCTATCTTAAAACAATAAAATACGTTGTTTCAGATACAGATAGATATGGCAGAAGTATAGCAATGATATACTACGATACAGACAATAAATACTTATCAGCTGAAATAATAAAAGCAGGCATGGGTTGGCATTACAAAAGATATTCAACATCAAAAGAATTAGCAACATTTGAAGATAATGCTAGAAAAAACAAAATAGGTTTATGGGTAGATAGTAACCCTGTTGCTCCTTGGGAATTTAGAAAAATCTAATTGAATTATCTGTTCTAATATTTATATTCGAATATGATTTATATTTACTTAAATAAGTATAAGACTGCTTAAATCCTTTGAGTATAGTGCAAAAAAAATCCTTTAAACCTTCATTATTTCAAGATATTTGTCATAAATAATTTGGTTTACAAATTGTTCTTTTAAGCTTTTATTTTTTTCATTTAAATAAATAAAAATGATAAATTAACCAGATTTTATTAAATTTAAACTTTATAATTATTACTTTTGCATAATGAAAGCATGGGATTTAGGGCATATCATAACTCATTTTGTTAACCAAAAAGGGGATACAGTCTCACATAAAAAGTTGCAAAAGTTACTTTATTATGTAGATGCATGGCATCTTGTAAATTTTGGTAAACCTATTGTTGATGAAGATTTTCAAGCTTGGGTTCATGGTCCTGTTATACCTGAACTATATCAAAAACTAAAAGGATTTGGTTTTAACAATCTTAAAGTTGTTAATGACGAATATGAAACAGTTGATGAAGAAATTGAAGCTATAATCAAAAACAACAACTTAACTTCAGATCAAATAGAGTTTATTTATTCTGTATTAAATAAATATGGTGGTTTAACTTCTTTTAATTTAGAGTTATTATCTCATAGTGAAGCTCCATGGATAGAAGCCCGTAATGGTTATGAGCCACACCAAACTTGTAACGTTGTTATCCCCAAAAAAAGAATGCACGAGTATTATTCTACTATGTAAGCTATGGCAGCAGAGAATAAAAAAGGGAATAAATTTAAAATTGGCGACCCATCACTACAATTAAATGCTTTATTACAATCCCAAACAAAATATAATATCGGAGAAAAAGGTTATAATTTTTTCGATATTAAGCATCTAAAACCAACATTTGCATTTGATTATTTGTCATTAAATTATGGTGAACTTTGTTTTAATTCGCCACAATTAAATACCAAAGATTTTATTGGCTTATTAGATGGTCTAAAAAAAATATCATCTATAACTTATGATACTTTAAAAAGAGTTCCAAATTATAGATTTCATCCTGTTAATTTTGATAAGGATAAAATATCTATAACAAGAAAAGATTTTAAAGCTATGCTTACTTTCAAAGAAGAGTTATTAAGTGATGACGAATTACCAACATTGTATCAGTTTGATTTTCAGTACGTACAAGAAGCAAGAATATTTGGTTTTCTCTACAAAGGTATTTTTTATATAGTTTGGTATGACAGAAACCACATAATATATAATGGCTAAAATTATTACCTCATTCATCTGCACAAAAATCGCTCCTAGTCCANNAAGTATTCCTAGCATCAATTCTTTGCTTGCTTCATTTCGTTAATAATTAAAAAGAAAACAATATAAGAAATAGGAACGCTATCGCTGACGTATTTTCACCCACCCAGTCCAACGCTCTCCCACCGCTCAAGTGGTTTTCTCCCAACGCTCTAAGCACTTGTTTTTTCCCTAGCTGTGCAAAGCATTTTTTGCCTGTTTTATTTTCCCACCCCATCGCACATAAAACAGGCAAAAAAAGCCCTGCACTTTCCCAACGCTCGAAAAACAAGAGCTTCCCAACGCTAAAAACCACTCCCAAGCTATTTTACATAATGATGGCAACATTATAGTTCAAAAAAAAGCGTTAATATTTTTAGTGGAATTTTTTTAGAACTATAATTTCATTATGTAAAATATCCGCTCAGCCAACGCTCCCACCCAAAAGCGGTAAAGTATTTTCATTGTTTTTTGAAGATGCCATAACGTTACTTAACAACATTTCTAATAAGTAGAAAACTTCAATTTCAAAAGACAAATCAGGCATCCTCAAAAATCAAATTTGCCCACAAGAGTATAGTTTTTTATTTGCCAGACGTTTAGTAGTAAATTGCTTTTAAGCTGTCTTGATGCTACTCAATAAGAAAGAAGCTTTCAATAAAATAAGAAAACATATTTTCAACAGAACAGATGAAGCATCAAGCCACCAATAAAAGCAATCAGAAAATCCCGTTAAGCAAATAAAAAACTATACCCTTGTTTCGCTACTGCCAACGCACTAGGTAAGTTCAGTTGGGGAAATCTCCCATTTCCCCAAACCCCTTAGGGTGCAATTTTTTTTAAAATAATGCCAGACGTTTTACACTCCGATTGAAATTAAGCGGTAGGCATCATTTCAAAAAAAACAGCTCAAATTTTAACCAATCGGAATGTTGATTTTTGAATGGAAAGTTTCGGGCTTCCTTGCGATTGTGGAATGGATAAAAAAACGGTTGTTCTTTTTTCTCTTAATTCGTAGATATTCCGTACTTAAATGCACTATAACTCCTATATGAGTGCGGATTATAGATAAATTAGTGCAAAATAAAAAACCCTCTCTTTCGAAAGGGCTTACTTTGCAACATTGCAGACTTTGCAAACTTGCAAACTGATGGTCTTTTTAGAATACTTCTTGTACTTTCATTGCGTTACCTGCATTGAATAAGTAGTAATTTCCTCCAACTTCTTGATAAAACTCAATACCAACACAGCCTAAAACAGCAATATTAGTTGTTAAGGTTGGAGAACCTGGCAAAGTTGCTGTAATATCAATTAATGAAGTCACAGCATTAACAGGAGTATAAGCAGAATAGGCNNGCAGGCTCATAAGCACTTGTAGCAGGATTATAAACAAAATCCGATACAGCAGCTAAGGCATTGATAATTCTAAAATGTGTCGCTCCTGATGGAACATTTAAAAAACTCATTGGATTAAAAGCTGGTAATGATAAAGTACTTTCGTTTCTATCAACTGTTGCAGTTAATGTAAATGGAGCACTAAGAATACCATTAAAAGAAATGTTCTTATTAAAATCCAATCCTCTTAAATATTGAGGTTGTTGTGAAACCAAGACAGCTCTTTGTCCTCTGGCTTCTGAACCATCTTCAATATTTANNAAAGCTGATAAAGCAATTCTAACAGACTTTCCTGCCATTGCACATGCTGCAAACTCAGACATGTTTTCACGAGTACGGACAAAGCCCGGAGCGGTTTTTACTTGCTCTCCTGTTGGTCCTCCTTTTAATCCAGCGTAGTAACCAGTGTTACCTTTAATTTTAAAATGTCGAACTTCTCCAAGAGTTCCAACATACTTTACATGACCTTTTTGTCTTGCCATTTTTTTACAATTTTAATTAATATTATTTAAAAAATTTTACATAAATTTACATCATAAACAACTGAAAATCAAGTATATAAATAAAGTAAATTGATGCAGAATAACGCAAAAGAAATGACAACACAAAAAAACCTTCTGAAAATTATAAAGCTTGTTGATGGTGATGGTATTATTTTAGAAGATATTATTTCAAAAAAAGAATTTGAAGTTAGATTTTTAGGTATAGATGCACCTGAAATAAATTATTGTAAAAAGATAAAACAAGACGAAAAAAAGTTGCAAATTCCAGCTGCACTATTAATCAAATTAGGTTATTTATCATTTAATTTTTTAAAAGATCAAGTTAATTTGGGTGATTATTGCACATTAGTACAGGAACAAAATAATTTAGTAGATAAATATGGAAGGCATTTAGGCTATCTTATTTTAAATGATGGTAGAGTTTTAAACGAAATTATGATAAAAGAAGGCTATGCGAAGCCATATAACGAGGTTTTCTGCGAAATGCTTCCATTGTATCAAGAATGGAATTTACAAGCTAAGACAAGCAAAAAAGGTTTATATTCAATAATTAATATTTTCTAAAACTATATTTAAAACACCGTACAAAAACCGTACAAAATCAAAATAAAAAATCCGTAATTACTTGATTTTCAAGTGTATTACGGATTTTTAAAGTGGTACCTCCAGGGATCGAACCAG
>DJWL01000105.1:0-337 GCA_002441545.1 Flavobacteriaceae bacterium UBA6231
ACTAGGAGGTAGGTATAAGTGGTGAGGTTATATCTACCTTCGACCTTTTATAAAACTAATATAAATTAAAAACTATTTCTTTCTTAAGATCACCTTTTTCTCAGATCCAACCCATTCAACAGAATAACCCATATTTTCAGCAACAAACCTTATTGGCAATAAAGTACTTCCTTTTAACAAAATGGGGCTTTGTAACAAAGTTGTTTTTACTCCATCTAAAAGTGCTTCATTTTTACCAATCCACAAAATTATTTCTTCCTTTTCTGAAGAATTAACTTGTTCATCGGGTAAAACTTCTGTTAAGTCAACAGTTGACCAAGCTTCAAAGAAATATGGC
>DJWL01000105.1:393-2677 GCA_002441545.1 Flavobacteriaceae bacterium UBA6231
TTAAATTATCATCAAAACCTACACAACAAATAGCGTGACCTCCAAGTATTCTCCCTAATGGCATATTAATAAACCCATTTTCAGGTGTTAAAAAACTATCAGTTACCATTACACCAGCTAAAATTAAACCACTGTTTACTATTGCTAATTTTATATCTTCAAGAGTATAACATTTAGCATAATTTTTTATTTTGAAATTTAAAGCCTCACCATAAGCCCTTGATGGTACTGTTGGAAATTTTAATGCTTCTTTGTAATTTTCAAATGGATATGTACTTTCGTAACATATTCCAACTTTATGTAAAACATCAACAACTGCTTTTATAGTAGAACCTTCTGTATTTGGAGAACCATCAATTTTTTTACATTCTTGAGCTAAAAACAAAGGTGATAATATTGGTTTTTCTTTAGGATGTTCTTTCCATTCTTGCCATTCTTTCATGCCTTCACCAGCAAAGGAATAGCATACTCCAAATTTTCCCTGATCACGAATTGGCGAACATTCATTATCTCTATTTAATTTTGAAGGTAATACTTGGCTTTTAACCAACCAACTATAAACAAAATCTCTAGGATCTTCGGGTGACTTTATTAAATTAAATTTATAATCCAAAAAATCATATCCTCTCACATATAAGAATTTTAAGATATAACTCTCTTACTCAAAACAAGCAAGTCTACATCACGAAAATTAACTTTCAAAACCCAAACTTGATCATTCTCACTGACGGTTATTGCAGGGTTTATCGGAATGTCTGGTGTTACTGTTGTTTGATCATTAATATAAATATCTGCAAAACTACCATCTACCGAAGCAATTACTCCTGGTAATAAAAGTGGTATATAATTTTCTGTTTTTTTCATTTCTTGTTTTACAACTTTTTTTATAAAATTAGTTAATGCTTCTACATCTGAATAAGACATTAAGTTGTTGCTGACCTCACTTTCCAAGCTTCTGCTGTCATCATGTCAATTTTTAACGGTATATCAAACTTTAATAATTCATATTTATCATCTGTTTCTGTATAAGAATCAACAAGAGTGATAACGTCACCCTCTTCATGCAAAAAGTTACTTACCATATCTATTGATTGTTTCTCAATATATTGCATTCGTTTTCTAAGTTCGTAATCTGCCCTGGCTTGTGCTAATTCTACAGTGGTTATTAAAGAATCGGCAGTTCCGTTATTATAAAGAAATAATCTATCACCAATTACAGGTATTGATGTTGGCGAATTAGGATCTTCATCTTTAGCTTCTGCGCTAACTGTAGCATTTTGCGAACTTGCACCAATTACAAAAATATGATTAAATAATTCGCTATCATCTATTGTTTTTTCTGATCCTGCATAAAGAGTATAATTTTCAGCTTGATATGTCCAAACAGAAGCTACTTGATTGATATTTGATGGATGCGGTTTGAATCTCAACTCACCGTAAACATTATAAGCAATATCCCAAGTAATAAAATCGGCAAGTTCTTTTACAATTTTTTTAACTTCTGTGCCTGGTTGATAGGTTAATGAATATGGGGTTACTTCAGTGCAATCGTCAAAATTAAAGTTTGTTTCCACACCGTTTAAAACTGCCCTGATTGCTGTTGGTATGTCAACCCCTGCTTCAATAGTTAAAACAGTGGTTATTTTTTTCCAACTGCCCATTTTATCAGTTCCATTTAAAACAACTTGCCGTAACCCTGGCTTTGATGTAGCTTTAGGTGAGTTAAAAACAAAAACGCCTTGGGGAATGTATTCCCAGGTGTTTCCTGATAAATTTACTCCAATATAAATTCTAATTCTCTTGTCTAACCAAACAAGATTGTTCTCACCAGGAGTAAATTTATTATTTGGATTGTCTAAAGTTAATGTAAAGTTTCGTCTTATATCTCTATCTTTATCAACCGATATACTGCCTTCAATAATATAATTTGTTATTTCTTCTATTAAATTTTCATTACTATCTAATATCTCAATTTTACAATTTGTTTTAAATCTGCCTGATTTAAGTTTATCTATTAATGTTTGAGTACAATTAATCAAGCAGCCTCACCAACTTCAACCCAATCACATTTTATCTCACAAGTTTCAAATCCTTCTTCGCTGTATAAAGTATTTGTTATATTATAAATATCAACCAAGTACATTTTACCAGTATAAAGTTTTAAAACCAATTCATTTCCTTCCATAGCTTCTAAAACATCTGTTAATGTAGTAATTCCATCATCTTCATCAATTGTTGTTGTTAAAGTGCCTCTATGAATAGAATAAATTCCCCGTTTTATTAC
>DJWL01000105.1:2821-3267 GCA_002441545.1 Flavobacteriaceae bacterium UBA6231
TCGTAATAATAATTTATTGGAGAGTTATCTTGTTCTTCTAATAAAGTATATTGGCTTGTTGAAGACAACTTTTTATAAATTCGCCAAGAAACAATATTAAAACCTTGTTCCGCTAAACTTCCTGCGTTTAAATTGTCATCTAAGGGAGCTAGAAAAATTGTATCATCGTCCCATTCATAAGCAGACGTAGCTTCTGATAAATCTTCAATTTCTGATTCTGTTAATTCTTTATCTAAAATTAATATTTGATCTTGAATAAAATCTGATTCGCAACCATCATTTATTTCATTTCCTGCATAGATTAAGGTTATACCAGTAACTACTTGTGGTGTTGAAGAATATTCGCTTGAACCGTAGGTTGCTGTGCCGTAGTATGCCATTTGTCCTTTTCACCACCTTAGTTTTTATAGCGCACCATATTTAATTAAATCACTTTCGGTTATATA
>DJWL01000140.1 GCA_002441545.1 Flavobacteriaceae bacterium UBA6231
ATTGCCATTGTTATTCCATATTATAATCCCTATTTTTTTGAAGCGACCTTGCTTTCTTTGGTAGCTCAAACTAATCAGCGCTTTCGGGTTTATATTGGTGATGATGGCAGTCCACATAATCCAAATACTGTTTTATCGAAATTTAAAGAAAATCTTCCTTTTACTTATAAGCGTTTTAACTCTAATATAGGACGGCACTCATTGGTACAACACTGGGACCGTTGTATGGATTTAATTACTGATGAACCCTGGGTGATGATTCTTGGAGATGATGATGTTTTAGGGCCCCATGTGATTTCTTCCTTCTATGATAATTTAAATGAAATTAATGTCTCTGGAATTTCTGTAGTACGTTTTGCTTCTTGTGTTATTGATGCCGATGGTGTGAAAATCTCAAAAGTTTATGCCCATCCTACACTGGAACCGGCAACCGAGGCTTATTATAAAAATTTTAAGAATGAGGGCCGTAGCTCGTTATCGGAATATATTTTTAGTCGCGAGGCTTATATTACTCATGGTTTTAAAAATTATCCTTTAGCCTGGTATTCGGATACCATGGCATGGCTGGAATTTAGTAATTTTGGAATGATATACTCAATCAATACTTCGGTTGTTTATGTAAGAACTTCCCCTTATAGCATTACCGGAACCAGTGACAATTATTTACTTAAATACCAAAGCGGCTATCAATTTTTTAAAGATGTATTAAGTTTTAAACCCAGACGATTTACTAATACCCAACGCTATGATTTTATTTTGACTTTGCAAGGTCTTATTTTTAAACTAAACTTATTAGATGTTTCCCATTGGTTTTTGGTTGTTGGCTATTGGATAAAAGGGTTATATTTGAAACAGGCGATACGCTTTACCCTTATTTTTTTTAAACGAACATTTATACATGGATAAAATGCCTTTGGTTTCGGTTATTATGCCCACTTATAACAGGGCACATTTAATTGCAGAGTCTTTAGATTGTGTGTTGCATCAGACCTATGCCCAATGGGAATGTATTATTGTTGATGATGGCTCTACTGATAACACAGATGACATTTTAAAGTCCTATCTTGAAAAAGATAAGCGCTTTAAATACTTTAAAAAGAAAAATGAAGGTGTTGCGATAGCCCGAAACTTTGCAGTTTCCAAGTCCAAAGGCACTTATATTTTACCTTTGGATTCAGACGACCTTATTGGATATAGATATCTTGAAGAAGCTGTTAAACAATTTCAAATTGACCCCGAGCTCACTTTAGTTTACAGCAAAGCCGAGAAGATAGGGGCAGAACAAGAAACGTGGCTTATACCACCCTTTGATTACCATTTGTTTTTAGTTTATAATATGATTTTCAATTCCACCATGTATCAACGTATGGATTTTGATGCAGTTGGAGGTTATAGCGACGATACGATGTTTGAAGACTGGGATTTATGGATTAAACTTTTAAAACGAAGATGCCGCGTACATCAACTTGAGGACGTTTTCTATTTTTACAGGACTCATCAAAAAGCATCAGTTACTACTTATTTAGCAAGTGATTCTATAGCCTACCAACAAAGTATGGATGCCTTGTATAAGCATCATATTGATACTTATCTGGCTCATGTAGGTAATCCTATTTTGTTAGAACGTGAGCGTCGGGAACTGGCAAGCCAGATAAAGTCGGCAGATTATAAAGCTGCCATGGCCTTATTACAATGGCCACCTTTTCGTTTTTTAAGGAGACTCAGAGGGAAGCTTAAACGTTTATTTTTATGAAAAACAGGCAGCTTCTCCCTATGGTTTCAGTATGTATCCCTACTTATAATGGTGCAGCTTATTTGGATGATGCTTTTCGTTCTGTAGAAAACCAAACGTATAAAAATCTTGAGGTTATTATTTCTGACGATGGTTCTACCGATGACACCTTAAATCAATGCCGAGCCTTTAAAGAACGTGTTGATTTCCCAGTTACCATTCTAAATCATATTCCATGCGGTATTGCAGAAAACTGGAATCATTGTATGCGACATGTTTCTGGGACATACATCAAGTTTTTATTTCAGGATGATATTTTAAAACCTGATTGTATTACTACTATGGTACAAATTATGGAAGCACATCCGCAATTAGGGTTGGTTTGTTGTAAACGTGATCTTATCTACAAGGATTTTAACCGTTTTGTTGATGGATTTGTAAAAAATTTTACGGATTTGCAAGTTAATTTACATGTGCCTCATGACCAGATTTCGATTCTATCGGGACGTACTATTTTAAAATTGCCTTCATTTAAAAATAAGCCCATAAATATTATTGGGGAACCGGTTGCTGTACTATTTAAGCAAAACTCCATAGATACCATTGGGTTTTTTAATAACAACATGTTCCAATTGGTTGATTACGAATATTGGTTGCGATTCTTTAAATGTTATTCCATAGGGTTTATACCGCAATCGTTAGTTCAATTCCGGCTTCATGAAACACAAGCTTCCTTTATGAATAAACAACAGGAATTAAATGATCATGATATTTATTATCGATTGCTGTATAATAGCTATTTTTGGTATTTGCACCCTAATTTTAAATGGCTATTATTAAAGAGATATCATCCTTTAGTTAGGTTTATGATACACATAAAATCTTTTTTTAGAATATGATACCTATGAGTTATACAGGACAGTTATATGTTATAATCGTTGCTTTTAATGGAGAGCGATGGCTTAAGACATGTTTGGATAGCTTAATAAACCATGTTGATAAATCACATGTAATAATTGTTGACAATGGCAGTACTGATGATAGTCGTAACCTTATTAACGATTATTATCCTGAATCTATACTACTCCCACAACCAAGCAATTTAGGTTTTGGCCGAGCCAATAATATTGGGATATCCTATGCTTTACAACAAGGGGCCGATTATGTTTTTTTGATTAACCAAGATGCTTATTTACAGCCCCAATGTATAGATCGTCTTATTAAAGCAAGTTTGAAATATCCAGACTATGG
>DJWL01000111.1:0-153 GCA_002441545.1 Flavobacteriaceae bacterium UBA6231
TCAGAGAAAGAAGAAAAGCTGCTGCGAATGATTTGTTTTACAAATTTGTTCGGGAAGAATTAAACGATGATATCAGAAATCGTTTCGTGAAAGAATTTAATAGAAATTACAACAATATACATGTTCCGGATTATTCTAAATTTCCACTATTCT
>DJWL01000111.1:303-15449 GCA_002441545.1 Flavobacteriaceae bacterium UBA6231
AAGTGAATGTTCTTGGCAATCTTGGTAAGGATTACGACCTGTCAAAATTTCATAATAATGACGGGGAAATTACCATTGTTACTTACGAAGGGTTTAATAATATTGGCTTTTCAGAAAATATTACTCAAAATCTTGCTTCAAAGTTTTCCTATATTTCTGAAAACGAATTAAAAAGTCTAAATTCCATTAGTGAAAGAGATTTTCAAAAGGAACTTGNNATGATTGGGAAGATTTCGGTTTTGATCATCTCACTTATGATGAAGTTCACAACGCAAATCATATTGTTGGAAAAGTTAAAATCGAAGACCGCAGATTTGCATCAGACTTCAGAAGCCAAAATCAACAAACTTCAAAGTTGGGAATCAATACTTGGATGGCTGCACAATACATTCAAGATAAAAACGATGGCAGAAATGTTACTCTTCTTTCAGCAACGCCTTTTACCAATAAACCTTTAGAATATTACTCAATCCTTTCATTAATTGCCAATAAACGTTTGGAAGAATCGGNNAGGTTTAAGAATAATTCTTTGTTTCAACAACTTCTATCTGAATTTATTGACATTAAAGGAGAAGAAGACAATCCAGAATTAAAACGCCCCAATAAAATCAATAAAGAATATAAAATTGAACAAAATGACTTAACGAAAGAGCAATACGAATTACTCAATGAAAGTTTTAATGAAACTCAGAAAGGAGCAATTCTTACCCATATTCTTAATGCACGACTAATTGCTATTTCTCCATATCTATCACCTTGTTATGATGGTCAAAATCCTTCCTTAAAAGAGTTTGTTGAAAATTCTCCGAAACTGAAGCAAATGATGGATTTAATCCAACAGAACAAAAAAGACATTCCTGAATCTGGACAAATTATTTATTCTGAATTGGCAGTAGCAGAATTTCCAAAACTCAAAGAATATCTTATTCAAGAAATTGGTTACAAACCAGAAGAAATCGGAATTATCACAGGAGCAACAAATAAAAATCAAAGAATAGCGATTCAAAATGACTTTAACGATGGAAAAATAAAAATAGTTATTGGAAGTGAGGCTATTCAGGAAGGGATGAATCTTCAGGAAAATACGACGGATATTTATATGCTTTCATTACCTTACAATTTCACATCATTACGACAAGTGGAGGGGCGAGCGTGGCGACAAGGAAATAAAAATGAAAATGTGCGGATCAATTTTATGCTTACTAACGATAGTATTGATGTTTTTATGCTTCAAAAGTTACAATCAAAACAAGCAAGATATTTAGAAGCCATGAAGAAAGGAGCCGATGTTTTGGATGTTTCTGATATCAGTACTCAAGAATTAAAAACCGCAATTATCACTAATCCTGAAACTAGAGCGAATATTGAAATTGAATTAATGAAAAAGAGAATCGAAAATGAGAAAAATAAGCATCTCGCCGACATTGCTTTTGTTTTGAGAAAGCATCAAGATTTTTTAAAAGTACAAGAAGATGTTACCAAAGCTCAGAATAATTATAATAGGATCCTTGGCTATTCAAAAGAAGAAGGTGATAATGCTGAATATTGGAAAAACCAGTTACCGTTTTATCAAAAGACAATAAATTTAGCTAAAGAAAAAGTAAAAGAGGAAGTTGAGCATTTATTGCAAAAAGGAATCAATGTTACTGAAATTGAAAACAAGAAATTAGTAACCGAAAATAAAATTGAAGAATTGGATAAGAAGTTGCAGGATTTGTCCAATTTAAGAGAGGATTTGCTTTCTAAATACAGATTTGAAAAGGAGGAGCAATTAAAAAATAGAGAGAGTGAGGACTATGTAGGAGAGAGAAAGGCAGAAAACTCTGAATTATTTAATGCTTCACAATTAGGAATGATTGAAAAACAAAGCAATGCAATTTCTTTTGAAGATAAACAAAAATCTAATGTAATGAGAAGGTAATTATTTATATTTCTCTAAAGAAATTAGTAATACTGAAATTATAGATTGTATCATTATTTATCCTACTCTTAATAAAGATATTGAGCTAAAATTTTCTGAAATAAAATCTTATCAGAATATCTATAAAATGGGTATTTGTTTACCAATAAAAAACAGCGTTTAATTTAAATGCAATAATTAGCAAGCTCTATAAATCTACAAAATGGGTTTGCTAATTTAATTTGTTCGGGTGATTTACAATCAGGTTCAAATATCCTTGGATTTCCTACTATAATAAACATTGCCTTAGCTCTTGAAACAGCTACATTCAACCTATTCGGACTATATAAAAATTCCATTCCTCGCGGAGCATCTTCAGGTGATGAGCTTGCTATACTATAAATAACTACGGGTGCTTCTTGTCCTTGGAATTTATCTACAGTACCCATCTGAATATGTGGTAATCGCTTTTGCATTTCAAAAACATTACTGTTGTAAGGTGTGATTATTTTTATATCACTAGCAACTAAAACTTTTTTTTTGTTTTTTTCATCATACCAAAAAACATCACCCTTTGTAAGTTCTTGAACAATTTTTTCAATTGCATTAATTTCTTCTAATGACATATTGCTATTACCTTCATGGGCAACTGATTTATAAAATAACCCAGAACCAATAAATTGTGTATTTCCTTCAATCCTTTGATTTTCTCTTCCTTTCTCTGAATGTAATCTCGATTCATAAAACATTTCAGAATCAAATAAACAAATATTAGGATGCATTCTCCAGGTACTAGATAAAAATATTCCCTTATCAATAGGGATGGTTTTCTTCCCCTCTAACAAATGTTCCAAAGCAGATACTTCAGTCCCTTCAGGATGAACACCTTTAATAGGTTGTTTCAATTGTTGATGATCACCAAGTAAAATAACATTTTTACTTGCATGTGAAACTACTAGAGTGTCAATCAAAGCAAATTGACCTGCTTCATCTATAAATAAATAATCTAAAGTATCTTTCAACTTTTCACTACACCACATAAAACTAGTTCCAGCTACTATATGGTAATTTTGAAGATTAGCTACAATTGTATCTACGTTTTTGGCAATATCCCATGGATAATCTCCTTCATCTGTTGAAGAACCTTTATAAATTATCTTCAAATCAAAGGTTTCTTTGTCTGCTAGATGTTTTATTTTTTCAAGTAAATTGATAATTACTTTATGGCTAAGTGCTGTAATTCCAATACGTTTGCCTTTCTTAATCAAATCAAAAATCATATGACTTCCAGTATAGCTTTTTCCTGCTCCTGGTGGTCCTTGTATTGGTAAGTAACTAGAATCTAATTTAGTAGCCCAATCAATACTCTTTTCCAATAAAATGTCTGTATCAATTAGTGGTTGTGTAAGTTGAGGCAACTTATTTAATAATAAATCTCTTGTAACTTTGTAGCTAGGTAATTCATTTTCAAAACCATTAGCAACAATCCATTCGGCAAAACGAATTAAATTTTCCTCTTTATCTTTGGTACTGAACTGCTCAAACTTGATTATGGTAAATGGATGGTTATCTTTGATGCTTGGTCCTTTCTTAAGCTTAAGAATTCCATTTAATTCATCAATTTCATTAATTTCTCCTGCATTTCCTCCATTCTCCTTCTTTATTTGATTTCCCGGTTTTAGTTCACTTTCTTGACTAGGAAATCTATAAGTATCGACAAAACTTCTCTTGACAGGAACGCTTTCACCTGTAAATTGTAAGTAAGTTATAGCGGTTTTTTCATCTAATAACTCATCAGGTTCTAATTCCATAATTCTGTAATACTCCCACCAAAATGATTTTTGTTCTCTTCTATACCAATCCAACATATTAGCCAAAATAAATCTTGCTTGTTGTTCTTTGGTTCGTTCAGTTACATCGAGTGGAATTTCATGCATCAAAGCCTCATAAATAGGCGTGATGCGTTCCAAATGAGCAGTAACATGTTCAGGTTCTTCAATATCATTTGATATTGGCCTTGGTATATCACTTCCCTTTGATATCAATAATGCTCTTTCTTTTTCTAACCATTGATGCAAATGCAATGTAGAAAAGCAATCATCTTGATTATAAAGCTGAATAGCTTGTTTCATCTCTTCTGTAATCAATTCAAATTTTTTACTTTCCAATAAAAATTCAAAATCAGCTTTAAATTTAGATAGAGTTCTTAAATCCATTTCTCTTACGAATCCATGATACTTTTCTAAATCTTTTAATGAATATCTTTCAACTCCAGCTCTAATGGATTGTTTTAAAATTCTATGTAAATCAATAAAACAATTGGTTCGTAATAAAATATCAATTTCATTTTCCTTTGTAGCATATTTACCCATCATTCGTTTCAAGGCTATAGTTTCATAAGGAGCAAAATGATAAACATGTAAACCTGAATATTCACTTTTTTTATCAAAAACAAAATCAATAAACTGCTCCAGTGCTATTTTTTCTTCTTCCATATTGGAAACCCAAATGCAATGATATTTTCCTTGAAATACCCAGCCAAATAAATACTCTAGTCCTGATGGTTCCACTAATGGGTCACCTTCAAAATCTAAATAAATATCTCCATCAGTTGGTTCAGCTAAATTGTAAAATCCAGTAGTTTCCTTTAATTCTATAACTTCATAAATTGGTTTTTGTAAACTTCTAGTTTCATTTTGAATCCTAGCTTGTTCTCTTAATTTTGTAAATGTTTCTTTTGAACCTTTATTTGGTTTAAAAGGAATAGGTAATGGCATTTCTGACATAGCTTGTAATGTAGTCACTCCATGAAGTTTTACCTCTTTAATCTGAGAAGTACCCATTCCTGCAATGAAACTCAAATGGTCATCTTTTCTTCTAATGCTATTACAATATTCCCACCAATTACAAATATCACAATGAGAACAAGGTTCTGGATAAGTTTCCACTGGTGTTGCAATAGCAGTTTCTAATCGTTTTTTAATTAACCGTAAATAAGAAATGTAATCATTTACACGATATACAATTTCACTTTCAGGTGTTCTCACACGCATATTTTCAGGCAGAACTCCTTGAATTTCTTCTATCATTTCAGAATAAAGAGCAATTTGTAATATGGTTCCTGCTCTTGTTTCTGTTGAAAGTTTTGTATCAATTACTTCATAAGACCAATCACCTAAATTACTAGATTTATTTACTTTTACTAGAAAATCAGCCCATCCTTGCCATTTTTCATTACTTAATCTTGCTTGGTAGATGTAATCAGCTCCTTGATGCATAGCTTCAATAGTCTTTTGCCTAGCATTTTCTACTTCTTGATCTATTTTGACAATTGAGAAACCTTTAGATTCTAATTCATTTAAAAAAGAATTTTCAAAATCAATTCCTCTTTCTCTTAAAACATCTAAAACTTTATTATTACTAATTGGCTTTTCCTTTAAACCTTCAACAACATCATAATTAAGATTAGTTAAGTGCTTACAATGAATATGATTAGATAAATCAGAAGCAGAAAAAATGATTTGAATATGTGCTTTTCTCACTGCAAAAAAGATTAAATGATTAGAATAAACAAAAACTATAATTTTAAATTAAGTCATTTCTCAAATGTAAGAATTTAAAGCAAATAAAAGTAATTTGTTTTGAAAGTAAATTGTTAAATTTTAAAATACCACGACACAAACTGTTAGCGAAAATTAAATAGAGTTTTGTGTGTTTGTACTCCTATTAATTTTTCGTACATTTGTAATACAATAATATTAATTATTGCAACATAATTTATTTAAATACCAGTATTATGTTATTTATTTCTTCTTCAAAAGCGCAAAAAAAAATAGCTGAAAATGTACGTGAAAGAAGATTACAAATGGATCTTACACAAGAAGGTTTAGCGGAGAGATCAGGTGTGCCTTTGTCCACATTGAGGAAATTTGAACAAAAAGGAAATATTTCTTTAGAATCATTTTTAAAATTACTTTCTGTAATAGGCGGTTTAGAGGAAGTAATAAACGCTTTAAAGCCTAACATACCAAATTTTAAATCCATTGATGATGTTCTAAAAACAGAGGCAGAAATCATTAAAAAAAGGGGCAGAAAAAAATGAAAACAGCTATCAAAGAAATAAAAGTAGGATTAGATTTTGGCTCTGGAATTCAACCTGTTGGGAGATTGGCAATACGAAATGGTATTATCTATTTTGAGTACGACAATGATTTTTTGCAGACAGAATTAGAAATATCACCCATCAAACTTCCTTTGCAGCGAGGTGTGATAGGGCTTCCAAGAGATCCATTTGAAGGTTTAGCAGGCGTTTTCAATGATAGTTTGCCCGATGGTTGGGGGAGATTGCTTTTTGATCGTATGCTTCGTTACGAAGGTATTTTACCATCAGAAGTTACTCTCCTTGATCGTTTGGCTCACGTAGGTTTACATGGATTGGGCGCTTTGGTTTATGAGCCAGATGAAAGCCCAAATTTTGATGATGAAATAATTGATTTAGATGTATTAGCTTCACAAACAAAAGAAGTTTTAGAAGGAGGATCTGATGAAGTTATTGCAGAACTTTTAGCATTGAATGGTTCTTCTGCGGGAGCAATGCCAAAAGCTTTAATTGGCGTAGATAAAGAAAGAAAAAACATCTCGTATGGAGCTCATCATTTAAGCGATGGTTTTGAACCTTGGATGGTGAAATTCCCGAACTCACAAGATGGCAATGATTCTGGTGCGATTGAATATGTATATGCTTTAATGGCTACAGAAGCAGGAATTGCAATGCCAAATGTTCATTTATTTTCTTCACAAAAAGGAAATGGTTACTTTGCAGTCAAACGTTTTGACAGAGAAGGAAATGAACGCCTTCATATGCATACCGTGAGCGGATTGATTCACAGTAATTTTAGATTTCCATCTCTTGATTATGAAGATTTATTGTCTTTGACAAGTTATTTAACCAAAGATATTCGAGAGGTGGAAAAAATGTTTCGATTAGCTGTTTTCAATGTCATGGCACATAATCAGGATGACCATGCAAAGAATTTTTCGTTTTTGATGAATGAATTGGGCGAATGGAAATTATCTCCAGCTTATGACCTTACCTTTTCAAACGGACCTGGTGGCGAACAAAGTACTATGGTATTGGGTGAGGGTAGAAATATAACCCTACAACATCTTTTAAAATTAGGTACAGAAGCTCAACTTTCAAAAAATTTCATAGAGAGTGTTATTGATCAAACACGTTCTGCAATTGGTAAATGGACGGATTTAGCTAAATATTATGGTGTTAGCGATTCAAATATCAATTTTATTAATCGTAGTATTTCAAAATGGTGAAAATTTCAAAAAACCATTTTATAAATGTACCCTTTTGTACACCTCAATACACTTGAAAATGCCATCAATAAAAGAAAGTTAAGATTGTGTATTGGGGCACTTGGTTTATTTTCCAAATTGCAAGTGAAAGAACTTTTGGAATCTCTGGTTTAAGAGCAAGTAAATCTGAATTAGAAAGACATCATTTATTTCCAAAAGCTTGGTTGATGCGTAATGGAGTTACCGAACAAAGAAATTATAATCAAATTGCCAATTTTGCTTTAGTAAAATGGAATGATAATATTGTAATTAGCTATAAATAACCCAAAGTTTACTTGCCAATTTATGCAAAAAGACTCGATGATAACGAATTAAAAAAGATGCGTTTTTGGTATGCTTTACCTGAGAATTGGCAAGAAATGAATTATCGTGATTTTCTTCCTGAAAGGAGAAAGTTAATTTCTAAAGTTGTTGAAGAGGCCTATAAAAAATTATAAAACATCTAAGATGGATAACAATATTAAAATTTCTCGAAAAGAACTTTATGATAAGGTTTGGGCTACTCCAATGACTCAATTAGCTAAAGAGTTTAACTTATCAGATAATGGTCTGCGAAAAATTTGTATTAAATATGTTATTCCTTTACCGCCAGTTGGTTACTGGCAAAAACTTCAATACGGTAAAAAAGTTGTTAAACCAGACCTGCCTGAAGTAGAGGAAGAAAATGAGATTAATATTCACGTTGATTCTCTAAAAGAAAATATTTATTCTGAGAATTCAATTAGAAGAATTGTTACCGCAGAAATAAGAAGTAATTCAGCTCTGATTTTGAAAGTAAATGATAGGTTAAGTAATTCTGATGATATTGTAATTAAAACACAATCTAACCTTGAAAAGAAAAAATTATCAGAATCCTATGAAAGAGTAAAAGGAAGAATTAGTACAGATCGAGGATTACCTAGCATTGTAGTTTCTCCAAAAAATGTATCGCGTTCATTGAGAATTTTGAATAATCTTATTAAGAATTTTAAAGTTTTAGGTTATAAAATTTTCTTGAATGATGAGGGCTTAAATATTGTTGCTTATGATGACGATAAAATGCTAATCTACATTCGGGAAAAAAGCAAAGTTTTGTTAACTCCAAATCGATGGGGAGGAAACGACAGAGATTTAATTGCTAATGGTAAATTAGCAGTAAAAGTTGGACGGTTTGGTACTTTTGAGTTTGTTGATACAGATAAGAATCTAATAGAAGACCAAATCGAAAAAATCCTTATCAAAGTTGAAACTGAGTTTCGCGAAATGGATGAAAGAAGAAAACTTTGGAAGGCTGAGCATGAGAGACAAGAAAAGTGTAGAAAGATAGAGGAAGCCAAACAAGAGTTGAAAGATAATGAGCTTAAAAAATTCATTGGATTTTTTAATGATGCTCATCGTTGGAAGAAGTTTACCGTTCTTAAAGAGTATTTTGAGCATGTGAAGAATATAAATCCTGACGATTTGGAGTGGATCCAATGGGCAGAAAAGAAATTAGATTGGTATAATCCCGCTAAAAATGAATTTGATGATTTGTTAGATCATGTGGATAAGGATACTTTAGAGGATACTTCTAAGAAGAAATGGAAATGGTAATTATCCATACTCACTAAATTTGGTGCAAATTTAGTGAGTATGGAGTGAAAATACAAATGATGAGTGTTTTGTCGCAAATATTTACTAAATTTGCGACAAAATAAATAAACATATTGAATGGAAAGTATTGACAGTAAAATACTTGAAAAAATAAAAAAAGCGAAGAGGGGTTCGCTTTTTTATACTGAAGATTTCTTATCATTTGGTAATTATAAAGCAGTATCTAAAGCATTAGAACGTTTGGTGAATACCAATGAAATTTCAAGAGTTTCCAGAGGAATTTTTGCGGTTTTGGAAAAAGATCCAATTATTGGTGAAGTGTATCCTAGTACAGAAGAAATAGCAGAATCTATTCGAAAAAGAGATAAAGCAAGGTTAATTCCTACAGGAGTTTTAGCACTTAATGCTTTAGGTCTTTCCACTCAGATTCCCATGAATTTAGTTTATTTAACAGATGGTTCAGCAAGAACAATTAAATTAGGAAAACGAAGTGTTGTATTTAAAAAGGCGAGTCCAAAAAATTTAGCTGTTATTGGGAGCATCAGCGGTCTTGCTATACAGGCACTTAAGGAAATAGGAAAGGATAACATAACAGAACAAGAGTTAGAAATCATTATTAAACATCTTAAAAAAGAAGAGCCTTATCGTTTAGAGCACGACATAAAATTGGCTCCAGAATGGATACGAATTATCATGAGAAAAGCATTGCCTAAGAAAAATGAAAAATAAATTTCTAGAACTTCCAAAAGAAACCCGAATTAACATCTTCAACAGAGTTGCTGATCAATTGGGTATTACTCCTTTTGCAGCCGAAAAAGATTGGTGGGTTACAAGAACCTTATCGATCATTTTTGAAATGGAAAATGTTGCCCCTCACTTAGTATTTAAAGGAGGTACATCATTAAGTAAGGCTTGGAATTTAATAGAGAGATTTTCAGAAGATGTTGATTTGGCTATTGATAGGGCATATTTAGGATTTGATGAAATCCCGAAACGAAAAACCAATTTGCGTAAAAAATCTGGAAAATTCATTTCAGAAGAGTTCTTTCCCGATTTAAAAGAACGATTTTTATCAAAGGGGATAGGAGAAAATGTGAATTTTACATTAGAACCAGCTCAATCATCCGATCAGGATCCAAGGATTATCAATATATTTTATCCCAATATTATTGAGCTTACAGGATATATGAATCCTAGAGTTCAGATCGAAATTGGTTGTAGATCTTTGATTGAACCGTATTCTGATAGATTAATTTCCTCATTGGTAGATACTCAATTTAGAGAAGTTGATTTTATTGAAAAACCATTTTTTGTTCCTTCAGTAAATCCAGAACGAACATTTTTAGAAAAAATATTTCTTTTGCATGAAGAATTTCAAAAATCTCAGGAGAAAATTAGAGTAGATCGTTTGAGCAGACATTTATATGACTTGTATATGCTTTACAATTCTGAATTTAAAGATAAAGCCCTAAATGATGAAGCCTTGTACCGTGAAATAGTACAACATAGGTTAGAATTTAATAGAGTTGCAGATGTTGATTATTCATTACACAGTTCTCAAACCATAAATCCAATTCCACCAGACACAATAATTAAAAAGTGGGAACAAGATTATGAAACCATGAGATTGGAAATGCTTTACAGCGAAAATCGTCCTACTTTTTCTGAAATTATCGAGATATTACAAAAATTAAAATCAGAAATCAATAATTTAAATTGGACAATTGAAGTTTAAAAATGTACTACTTTTGTACACCTCAATACACTTTAAAGCACCATCAATAAAAGAAAGTTAAGATTCTGTATCGGAAAGTAATAAAATTACTCATCAGTAGCATAATAAAAATCATCAATAGAATAAAAATTATTTTTTTATTTTAGCATGACTTTAACTAATAACCTTATCTGAATGAAAAAAAGTTTATTTTTTCTCTTATTAAGTACATTACTTTATTCTCAAAACATAAATTTTACTTGGATTCAAGGTACAAATCAAACTGAACAAACTGCAGAAATTGGTTTATATGGACTAGACTCTGATGAAAACTGGCCAGGTATTCAAAGAGATATGTCTTATGTAGTAGACAAAGAGGGATTATTTTGGATGTTTGGCGGATACAGTGAGGGTAGCTATAGCAGTATATTATGGAGCTACAATAAGCAAAACAATAATTTTACGTTTAAAAAAGGCAGACCTTATAATGATTCTGACGGTTTTGATAAAGGAATCAACGTAGAGAGTTATCGCAATATGCCTTCTGGAGTTTCACTATCTTCATTTTGGACTTCAAATAATAATTTATATAAATTTGGAGGGATTACTAGCTCTTTAACAGCGAGCAATGATTTCTGGAAATTTAATATTGCAACCAATAATTGGATTAAAATATCTGAACCTACTAATGATGGAGCTGGGCATTTTGGAACGAAAGGCGTAGAAGACATTGCAAATATACCTCCTGCTTTAATTAATACAACAACTTGGACCGATGAACAAGGGAACCTATATCTTTTTGGAGGAAGAACAGGCCTTAGTAATAGATATAATACTGTAGAATATGATACATTATGGAAATATAATATTTCTACGAAGATGTGGAGTTGGATTGGAGGAAGTGATCAACCTAATGCTACTGGTAATTATAATACATTAGGTCAGGAGCATTCATTAAACTCACCAGGTGCAAGGTATGGTTCATGTTCATTTAAAGATTCTCAAGGTGACATATATATTTATGGAGGTTTTTTTAATGGTAAATCTCAATATTATTTATTAAATGATCTTTGGAAGCTTAATATGAATACTGGACAATGGACTTGGTTAAAAGGTAGTCTAACTAGTAAAGAAAGTATTGTAAGTGACATTGGAGTAGAAGATCCAAATAATTTACCCAATACATTAGACTGGAGTTTGGACAATCCAAAACCTAATCATTGGGTAGATAATAGCGGTGATTTTTGGATATTTGTAAATCAATACATGTGGAGATACAGAATATCTACAAATTCATGGGCTGTAATGAAACAAAAAAAAATTATTACCGATGATGATAAAAAACCAATTTATGGAACAATAAATGTAGAAGATCCAAAAAACTTTCCAGGAACTATTAATGGATCAGCTTGTTGGATTGGAAATGACGGGAACTTGTATCAGTTTAAAGGTAGTAAAAACATTGATGCTATATGGAAGTACAATATCCAAACCAACAATTGGGTTTGGATTAAAGGTGTAGATAGTAACATTAATTCTGTTAATAAAAATACGTATCAAAAGCTTGCAGGACTATTAGAAAGTGAAAATACACCAGGCGGAACCTTAGATTTTGGCGCTAAATGGACTGATGAAGATGGAAATCTTTGGCTTTATGGGGTTCTAGGTTCATTCCATAAAGGATTTTCCCTATATGTGTATCGATCAGATGATTTATGGAAGTTTGATATTTCTCAAAAAAAATGGCAATGGATTAAAGGAAACTATTTTTCTTTCTACAATTTTTCTAATTATAATTCTTTAGATTATGGGGTGTTAAATGTTGAAGACAAGAGAAATTCTCCGGGATCTCGTAATGAAGCGTTTTCATGGATAGATAAAAATGGAAATCTATGGCTTTTTGGCGGTAATTATGGCAGCTTTGATAATCAATTGCATCAGGACTTATGGATGTATAACAGAAAAACTAATAATTGGGTATGGAAAGGGGGCAAACAAAAAAATGATGAACCATTTGCTAATTATGGAACGTTAGGCGTTTCTTCTATTACTAATATTCCTGGAGCGAGAAGAGATGGCAAGAGTTGGGTAGACCAAGAAGGAAATTTTTATCTCTATGGCGGCTATGGATTTGATGAGAAGTCTTCTCAAAGAGGTTATCTAAATGATGTATGGAAATATGATATAACACTTAATCAATGGGTTTGGTTAAGTGGAGATAAAATAATCAACAGCACCAACAGTAAAGATTATCCTATTGCCAAGGAAGAAAGCGGCATAGGATGGCAAGATGAAAATAAAAATTTTTGGTATTATTTTTCTGGTATTATGTGGAAATATCAAACCAATAATAATACATGGACGAAAGTAAGGAGTTTAATACCTTTTACGGCTCTTAATTATGGAAATATTGGAGTAGAAAACGACACTAATTTTCCGGGAAACAGAGCCAATGCATTTACATGGACTGGAAAAAATGGTGACTTATGGTTTTTGGGAGGAAAGGACAGCTATTCTAAACTAGATTTATGGAGATATAATATTAATACAAATAATTGGACTTGGATGTATGGTCCTAAATCTTCATTACCAAAAAATTATGGTCAAATAAATGTTTCTTCGCCCACAAATCTTCCTCCTCATAGGTATAATTCTGCAACTTGGAATGATCAGTTAGGAAACTTATATTTCTTCGGAGGTGATTTATATAATGATGTTTGGCGAATAAATTTTAATAATTACGCACCTAATTTATTTACTGTTACTGCACAAGATGAAACTTGTGATACCAAAAATAATGGAGCAATATTAATTACTTCTAAAGAAAATTATACTTACAGCTATTCATTAAATGGAAGTAATTGGGTGTCTTTTAATTCATCTGTCACACTCAATAACCTGAATGGCGGCACATATAATTTATGCATTAAATTATCAAATGATACGCAGTATTGTTATGTAGTAAATATCGGAAAACCTGAAAATTTAAAGGGAAAAATTGAACTATCTGGAAGGCTTGCTAAAGTTCAGATACAGTCAGGTACAGCACCTTTTACCATTACTTATGGAAAAAAAAATATTACGGTTTACAGTAAAGGAAGCTATGATTTAATTCTAGATAATTTTGCAGATAATATTGTATTAGAATCGTCCAAATCATGTGAAGGGAAAATTATTAAAGAATTAATTACTACCCAAAATGATATCGTAATATTTCCAAATCCTACGAGTGATTTGATAAATATTGTTAACCATTTAAATGAAAAGGTACACCTAGCTCTATACTCACAAAATGGTCAACTGATTATGGAAGATGATATCAAAGAAAATCACTCCAAAACTATTTCTATCAAAAAACAACCTTCAGGGACATACCTTCTAGTGTTGGAATCCGAAAATAGAAAAATGACTAAAAAAATTATTAAGCAATGAAAAACAATACTTCTATAATTATTATATTTTTTTGTCTTTTTTTCTTAGTAGCTTGTAGCGATAATAGAGAAGAAAATACTCCCAAAAAATTAGTAACAGCTACCACTTTACTGCTACCATCTGATAAACAAATCTGTATGGAAATGCCTATTACATTCTCTTGGAAAAGCGTAACAAATGCAACCAGTTACAACTTAACCGTAAATAAAGTAGAGAACGGTAAAGAAACTACTGTTTTTACAGAATCTACGTCAAATACAAACTATTCATTTAATAATCTTGAAAAAGGAATATTGTATAAATGGAAAGTGGAAACTATAGGCCCTCAAAATTCTATGATGAGCAGTACTTTTCAGTTTCAAACAGAATCTTTAGCCATAACAAATCATACCCCATTTGCTCCAGAACTTATAAGTCCTACACTTGGAAGTACTATAGTTGATAATTCTGTGAGTTGGAAGTGTGAAGATTTAGACAATGATCCTCTTACTTATGATCTCTATTTAGGTACAGATATTAACAATTTAAGGTTAACAGAATCAAATCTTACATCAACTAATTATAAGTTTAAAGAATTAGTAGCCAACACAAAATATTATTGGAAAATTATAGCAAAAGATAATCACTCTAATGTGTCCGTTGGTCAAGTATGGAGTTTTATAACCTCGTAAATAGCATTGAAAATAAAACAAATATTGTTTTTTCAAATCTGCAAAATATGAAATAGGTTATATAGTTATGAAGTGATGATTTGAAAATTTGCTTGTTTTCGTTTTAATAAAATGAAATGTCAAAGATTGCAAATCCTCGACATCTGACATCTTAGACCAAATATCATATTCTAATTAAATAACAAATACGAAGATAAAAATGATAGACTTTATTTTTGGTTTTTTCGGATTATTTATCAGACTTGCTTTTGTGTATAAGTTTGATTTAAAAAAAATGAATGCAAATAACTCTCCTGAAGAAAGTCATAAAAAAACAATAGCAGGATTACTTTTGATACTTATCGTAATTATTATAGGAGTTATCCTGTTTTTTATAGAAAAATAAAGAATAGCTCTCTGAATATTTAACATCATTTGAGATAAATAAAAAGCCATTTTTAAACAGTCCCAAAAATTTAAAATTTTTTTTTAATATTTTCATGCTATATTT
>DJWL01000185.1 GCA_002441545.1 Flavobacteriaceae bacterium UBA6231
GCTATTTAAAATCATATTCTAGTATATTAAATAGCTAACAAAATTTCTATTAGAAATTTAAAGTTAAAAGTTCAAAATTAAAATTAAACAAAATGAAAAAACTATTAAAAATAGTTCTCGTTAGCAGTATAACTTTGTTGTTTTTTTCATGTTATTACGATGAATTTCCTGAAGAAGTTGAAGTAGTGATTCCTCCAGATACCGTTATTTCGTTTGCAGATGACATAGCACCAATATTTGTTACTTACAATTGTGCTCAATGCCACAACGCTGGTGGACAAAGTCCAAATTTAACTGCAGGTAGTGAATATGCCGCACTGGTTCCAGCTTATGTTTCGGCTGGTAATTCTAGTGGTAGCAGATTATACACTCAATTAGCAGTTAATGGCCACAGAAATGTTAATGCTGAATCACTAGCATTAATTAAAAAGTGGATTGATGACGGTGCAGAAAACAACTAATTTAAAGACGTTACAAATGAAAAATTATAAAATATTACTGTTTACTTTCTTAATTGTTCCAATATTTAGCTTTTCACAAGAAACAGCAAAGGATTCAATTGTAGATAAACCAGAACGTCCGGCGTTTGAAAGTTCAAGCATTATTGACAATCAAACTAACGTGTTATTTAATAAAAACACCTTAGAAGTTATGATGCAACATAGATTTGGCTTGATTGATGAAGAAAACTCATTAGCAGGCATTTATGGAGCAAATTCAAACATTAGAATTGCATTATCATACTCAATTTTAGATTGGGTAACTGTAGGTTATGGAATTACTAAAAGAAATAGAATTAGCGATTTTAGCTTAAAAGTTGGTCTTTTAAATCAAACACGTTCAGGACGCACTCCTTTAAGTGTTACTTATTTTGGAAACGTAGGAATAGATGGTCGTTCAGGAGAAGCCAATGATGGTGTGTTTTTAACAAAACAAGACAGGTATTCTTATTTCCATCAATTAATTATTGCAAAAAGATTTAGTCCGAACTTTTCTTTTCAAATAGCACCAAGTTTAGCTCACTACAATGCTGTAGATTACGGAGATAAAAATGATCGCTTTTCAATTGCATTTGGAGGACGTTACAAAATAAGTCCACAAACTTCAATTATATTAGATTATAGTCAACCATTAACTAGTTTTGAAGATGATCCTGATACAGGACTTAGTTATGACAATCCTGGAATTAGTTTAGGAGCAGAGTTTTCAACATCTGCCCATGCATTCCAAATCTTTATTACAAACTATAGCGGAATTGTTCCGCAAATGAATGCCATGAAAAATACCAATGATTTCTTTCATAAAGGAATGTTAATTGGATTCAACATAACAAGAAGATATAATTTCTAACCTAAATAACAAAATTCATGAAAGACCAACCATCTGGAAACGAAAAAAAAATATCAAGGAGAGGTATTTTACCATTACTAGGAAGTGGATTATTAATTCCCTTCCTAGGTTTTGGAAAAACTGAAGCATCAGAAACTTCATCACCTAAAGATGAAGAATACCAAACATTATTGAAACCAGACGGAACTACCGTAAAGGTTAAAGTAAGTGCATTAAAAAAGTCGAAAGTAGTTAAGAAAAACGTATCAAACTCTTCATTTCTTAATTGGCTTGACAAAAAATTATAATCCTTATTAACCAACAATAAATATGGAAGAAAAAAATAATGAATCAAGACGTAATTTTCTTGATAAGGGTATCAAATTGGGGCTAGCTGCCGCTGTTGGTGGATTAGCCATTTCAAAAATTTCCAAGTTAAGTGCAAAATCCAGTAAGAATACTGGTGAATTTGTAGAGTTAATGACTACAGATGGTACTTTAATTCAGGTAGATTCATCTGAAATTGTGGAAGTTGAACACACACACGACACAGATCCAAAGTATAACGTTAGAGAAGGCATGCCTAACAGAAAATTTGTTATGGTTATTGACTTGGCTAAATGTAAAAATGCTTTAAAATGTCAGAGTGCTTGTAACAAACACCATTACATAACAGGTGATCATGCATGGCTTAAGGTTTATAAAATGCAAGAAGATGAAGATACAGCTCCTTATTGGATGCCAACTACCTGTATGCATTGTGACCACCCCGCCTGTGTTACTGTATGTCCTGTTGACGCTACATTTAAACGTAGAGATGGGCTTGTTTTAATTGATAATGAGCGTTGTATAGGATGTCGTTTTTGTATGGCGGCTTGCCCATATTCAACTCGGGTATTCAATTGGGATGATCCAGACCAAGGCGACATGAGTATGGATATGCATATGGAAGGAGAAACTCATTATTCACCAGAATTTGCAGGTTTACCTAGTGTTAAAGGTACTGTAGATAAATGTGATTTCTGCCCCCATGCTATAGACAAAGGAGAACTTCCTCACTGTGTTACTGCATGCCCAAATGGCGTATTTTATTTTGGCGACAAATATGAAGATACTGTTACAAATGGTGACGAAACACTTCGATTAAGTAAATTATTGAAAGATAAAGATGGTTATAGACTAATGGAAGGTTTAGGCACAAAACCAAGCGTTTACTATTTACCTCCTGTAAACAGATTAGTTGATTTTGAAGAAGGTTTAGAGAATTACACAGAATTTAGATCTGTTGAAAGCGAAGAAGAATCATGAAAAATTACGATACATTACTTAATGATTTAGCACCACAAAAATTTGGAAAAAAAGGTGTTATTTGGACTACTGCATTAATAGTCGTAATTATTGCTGGTATTATTGCCTACATAGATCAAGTTATAAAAGGTCAAGTTGTTACCAATATGAGTGATTATGCCTTATGGGGCGTTTATATTTCAAACTTTGTGTTTTTTGTTGCAACTAGTTTTGTTAGTACAATTACCGTAGCCGTTTTAAGGCTTACAAACAATGCTTGGAGAACTCCTATTGTTAGAATTGCAGAAATTATATCTGTTGCAGCTATCATTATGGCTGGTTTAACAATTATGATTGACATGGGAAGACCAGACCGTTTGATGAATTTATTTATTTATGGTAGAATGCAGTCGCCAATTATTTGGGATGTTATAATAATTCCAACATTTATGGCGATAAGTATTTTACTATTACTCTTTCCATTAATTCCTGACTTTGCAATACTTAAAAAATATTTTAAAGATAAAAACTCTAAACTCAGCAAATGGTATGGAATACTATCATTTAATTGGACAGGAAGTGAGGCTCAAAAATCAATTCTTTTAAAATCAATTCAACTAATTTGCATTTTAATTATTCCAGCAGGTTTTATGTTACAAACTGTTGATGCATGGTTATTTTCAACATTATTCAGGGTTGGTTGGGATAGCACCAACATGGGAGCCTACTTTATTTCGGGAGCTGCTGTTGCTGGCATAGGTGCTTTGGTTGCTGTTGTTTATGTTATTAGAAGAGCTTACCATTTAGAAAACTACATAACAGAATTTCATTTTGACAAATTAGGTAAATTTTTAGCATTGGCATGTTTGCTTTACCTGTATTTTAATATTAATGAATATTTAATACCAGAGTTTACTTCTAAAAAAGAAGAAATAACACATTTAAATGTATTAGTTACAGGTGAGTATGCTCCATTGTTTTGGTTTGTTATTGTTGGTGGTTTAATAATTCCAATAATCGTTTTGTTTTTCAAAAAAGGAAGAAAACCTCTTTCAATGTTTTTAATTGGTTTACTAGTTGTTTTAGGTTCTTGGTGGAAACGTTACTTAATTGTAACTCCAACGCTTTTGCATCCATTTTTACCAATTCAAGGAGTTCCAGAAGCTTGGCATCATTACTTTCCTAGTTTGCATGAATGGTTAATCACCTTTGCTACATTAGCTATGTGTTTATTGATTATAACAATATTAGTTAGGTACTTACCTGTTATACCAATTCAAAGAACATCTGATGAGCAAGAAGCATTAGAATTAAACAAAAAACACTAAGTCATGAAAAATAAATTTATAGCACACCAAATTTTTCTTGTTGTATTAAGTGTTTTTTTATGCACTTCTAGTTTTGCTCAAAAAGCAAAAAAAGACAAGATTAGATTAAAAGCAGAATATGTTAAAATAATGAATGCAGAAATTTATTTTGACATAAAAGCTACCGCTAAAGTAGATAATCAAAATATCGATGTTTCTAATATAGATTTAACCATTTATAATAATATTGGAGACGATCAAATTGAATTAGGAAAAACCAAAACCAATATGAATGGTGAAAGCAGATTTATCTTAAAAGATATAAATGCTATAAAACCTGATTCAACAAATATTTACAATATAGAAATTTCGTTTGATGGAAACGATTCTTTTTCTGGAGCTTCAAAAAGTATTAGCTTTAAAAATGCCAATATTGAAGCAAAACTAATAACAAAAGACAGTATTAATTATATAACAGCTACCTTAATAGATAAATCGACAGACAGTGTGGTTAGTGATGCACTACTAAGAGTGCAAGTGCAACGATTATTCAGACCCTTAAGAATTGGTGAAGAATTTAATAGCACTGATGAAACTGGCACCATTATTGTACCTATTGAAGAAGGAATACCTGGTGTAGATGGAAAGTTAACATTTGAAGTTGTTCTTAAAGACAGTGATGACTTTGGAACAGTAAAAGCCTTGGTTAATGCTCCAATTGGTGTACCAATAGTTGATGAATCGACTTTTGATGAAAGAACCATGTGGTCTCCAAGAAACAAAACACCTTTATTCCT
>DJWL01000011.1 GCA_002441545.1 Flavobacteriaceae bacterium UBA6231
AAACTAAAACTTGATGAAAATATTAAATTGTTTTCTGTTAAACGTTGTTTGCGTTCATCAATACTGTTTACAGTTTTGTAATCTGAATCATTTGGATTTAATGATGTATTATTACTTAAAACATCACTTATAAAGGCATCAGTTTGCTCAGGATACGTTAAATCGTCTCCATTGTTATAATTTAATGATATAGCTATGTCATTAAGTGTATTATATGAATTTTGATAGACTCCAAAATAATTTCCAATATTTAAATTTCTAACATATTGTACATTAAATACATCTAATCTATTGGTGATATATTTTGATGGACTCCATTTGTAATTAAATGTGCCGCTAAAGGTTTGTTTATCTAAACCAATATTGGTTTGACTGGTTGTTGATAAACTTATTCTAGTGCTTGGAGACATATATTTTGGAACAATTCTATCTGTATTAAAAGGAGAGAATAGCCTTGGAATTGTGAGTTTTAAATCGGCACCAATTTCATTGATATCAAAAAATTGGTTTCTTGATTTATTGGAAGCATCTTTTGAAGCACCAATAGATCCGATTGCAGAAATCTCCAAGGTTTCAGCGCCTCTAAAAATATTTCTAATAGACAAACTAGGGTTTACAGACAATCCTACAGATTGTATGTTGCTTTGAGAGACTTCGGTACTAAATCCTAAATTAAACTTCTTAAGAGGTGTTAAGAAAATATCTGCAGATAATGTGGAATCGTCATTTTCAGTGTATTTAATGTCTGGGTATTTAAAGGTTCTCAATTCACTTAAATATCTATAGGTTCGTGTTCTGTCAATGTCTTTAAAAAGTGTATTTGGAGTGATAAAAATAGCATCCGTTAAAGCTTTTGGCCTAAATCTCATTTTGCCAACACTATATAGTTTGTAGTTATTATAAGTTATAGAATCTGTTCTTGTTTCATATCTGTTTTCATAGGTGCCATCTGTAAAAATATTGATATCTTTTACATAATATATTTTAAATGGCTCTCTTAAAATAGTGTCTTGGTTTCTTATGGCTCTATCCTGAATTTGAACTTCAACATTTACTTTCTTGTTGGTGTTAACCGTATCTAGTTCAAAAGTTACATAATCTTGATTAAAATGATATACACCCTTATTTCTTAATTCTGATGATATACGTTCACGTTCAAGTTGAAAATTTGTTGTTTTATATTGCTCATTTTGTTTTATAAACGAATTTTTTTTAATCAATTCATACAAAGAATCAACCATTGTAGATTGTTTCTTTTTTGTGATGGAATCTATAATATAAGGCTCGCCTGTTTCTATATGGTAATCAATTTCGGCTAATTGATTGTCTTTCTTGTTGATTGAATACTTAGATTCAACATTAAACCAGCCATTGTTTATATAATAATCGTTAAGTTTTTTAATTGATTTTTTTGTTCTATCCTCATTTACAATAACTGGAGTTTCTCCTGTATTTTTCAGCCAATTATTAAAATTTTTTCTTGAACTTATGTATTTGTTTAATTGTTTTTTAGAAAGGAATGATTCTAGATTACTTCTTTTTTTAGGTCTTCTATCAAGATTAGCATTTATAATAGAATCAATATTTGGTCTTGCCAAATTATAAATATGTAAGCGTAAAGGTGTTTTTAAAATTTTATTATTGGGCTTTTGGTATAATAAGTTATTTAAAGTTTCTGATTTATCTTTTTTCTCATTAACATACACTGTATTTTTTGTTAGTAAGTAGTTGTTTTCAGGAACTCTTTTTACTGCATCACAAGAAATAATTAAACCTGAGGTTATAATTAAAATGTGGATATTTTTAAGTTTAAGTTTCAAGTAACGCTATAATTTATAATTAAAGTGATTTTAGTTAATTCCGAATTTTAAAAAAAATCATAATTACCTTTTAATTGGTATTCAAAAATACATTATTTCATGTGTTTATTTTAATTTTTTTTAAAGGTTACATGCAACATCATATGTTTATTATTCTACTATTGATTATTATTTTATTCATTGATGTTTTCGCAGAAAAAATATTTAAATAAATAAGGAAGAGTTTATTAAAACAATATTTTTTCATTTTCTTTATATAATAAAAATTAGAATCAGCAATTTAAAAATGCTTTCAAAAAATCAAATAAAATTAATAACGAGTTTAAAGCAAAAAAAATACAGATTACAACATGGGCTTTTTGTTGTTGAAGGTGTTAAAACAATAAATGAGCTTTTGCAATCAGATTTTGAACTTGACATGTTATATACGACTGAACCATTCAATATTGATGCCAAAAAAGAAGAATTAATTTCTAAAGCAGATTTAAATCGCATTAGTTTTTTAACAACACCAAATAAAGCTTTAGCAATTTTTAAAATTCCACAATCAAAACCAATAGATTTTAGTGAATTGGTTGTAGCACTTGATGATGTTCGAGATCCAGGAAATTTAGGAACTATTATTAGATTATGTGATTGGTTTGGGATTAGAAATTTAGTTTGCAGCCAAGAAACTGTAGATTGCTTTAATCCAAAAGTTATTCAAGCAACTATGGGTTCAATAACAAGAGTTAATGTTTCTTATTTAGATTTGACAGAATTTTTAAAACAAGCAGAAGTAACAAGCTATGGTACTTTCATGGAAGGAGAATCTGTGTATTCAGCTAAACTGTCAAATAAAGGAATTTTAGTGCTGGGAAATGAAGCTAACGGCATTTCAGAAGAAATAGAATCTTTAATTTCTGAAAAAATAAGCATTCCAAGATATGGAAACCTGCAAGCAACAGAAAGCCTTAATGTAGCAACTGCTACCGCAATTTTTTTAAGCGAATTTAAACGAAGATAGGTTTATTGAAACGTAAAGTTTATAAACATACCTCTTGTTTTCATACTATTTATATTACTTGTCCAAGGGCTGTTTGGGTCTTTATCTCTTACAAGTTCGTCATTAATGCCAAACACTCCTCTAACCGAAGGCGTAAATTTAAAGTTATGCAAATATAAATCAATACCAAAACCTAGTTCGTAAAATAAGGAGTTTTTAGTGGTTCTGAATTGTCCATTACTGTTGTCGTCAGGATTGTTTTCATTACTTGAAAGATTTAAAGATGTAGAAAATCCGCCAACAACAAAAGGTTTGAAATTATTAATTCTTTTGGTAGAGAATTTAATCAGTAAAGGAACATGAATGTATGTGGATTTAATCTCTCTTATCAAATCATTGTTGTTGTATTCAAGCCCTTGGAAATATTCTGTACTATAATACAATTCTCGGGTTGTAATTAATAGTCCTGGTTCTAAACGTAAATCTATAAAATTGTTTATGCGTAAATTCCCTATTAAACCAACATTAAAACCAACACTTTTTTTCACATAAATATCTCTCAAATCTTGGTTATAATCAAAATTAAAATCATAACTGCTAAAACCTAAAAAATAACCCCAACGCAATAAATTATTATCTGTTGAACCTCTACCTTGATTGGCATCATAAGTTATTTTTTCTTTAGTAAAAAGTTGAGCATTACTGGTTTGAAATAGTAGTAAAAAAGATATTAGAAAAAAGGCGTTTTTCATATTATTGCTTTGTAGATGTATAGATTGTGGCAACTCCAAAAGTTTGCGGAAAATCTTTAACATTAATAAACCCAATTTTTCTTAAAATATTGTTTAAGGTTTCTCCATACGGAAATGCAGATGCAGATTTACTTAAATAGCCATAAGCACTTTGATCCTTTGAGAAAATTTTCCCTATAAAAGGTAAAATATATTTTGTGTAAAATTTATAACCTTGCTTATATGGAGTTTTTGTTGGAACAGATGTTTCTAAAATAACAAACGTGCCATTTGGTTTTAAAACCCTTAAAATTTCTGAAAGACCTTTTTCTAAGGTTTCAAAATTCCTTACTCCAAAAGCAACCGTTATGGCGTCAAATGTATTATCTTCAAATGGGATGTTCTCAGAATCTCCTAAAACCATGTCTATGGTTTTTTCTAACCCTTTTTTAGAAATTTTTTGTTTTCCAATCTCAAGCATACCACTGCTTAGATCTAAACCAATAATTTTATCGGCGTTTGTTTTGGTCAAGGCAATGGCTAAATCACCTGTTCCAGTTGCAATATCAAGAATGATTTTTGGGTTTGTTTTTTCAACAAGTTCAACAACTTTTTTACGCCATTTTATATCAATTCCAAAAGAAATAACTCTGTTTAAACCGTCATAATCTTCAGAAATGGTGTCAAACATTTTGGTGACCTGCTCTTTTTTTCCTAAATCACTATTTTTATAAGGCTTTATTTTTGACAAATCTAATTTTTTTGGCAAACCTACATATTTATTTTGAATTTAAAATATTAACTTAAATTCAAAATTCTAGTTGTTGTTATATTTTAAAGATATTAAAAAACATTAAGCAACTTAAAAACAAATAATTAAATGGCTAGTAATTAATCAGCCAATATTTATTTTGTTTTATATTTGCTACCTTTTAAGATTAATAAATTAATAAATGAAATTTAATTTAAAACTATTTTACGCTGTGGCTTTTTTAATAAGTCTGTTTGGTGTTTTAGTTTTTCTTGCCGATTTTGGATTTGTACAAACTGAGCGATCTCAATATTTATTAAATGGATTTTATTTTATTGTATTAATTGTTGGTATTGTTTCTACAGTTTCAAGATATTTAGAGAATAAAAACCAGTATGAAAACAAAGGAAAGGTTCTGTTTTTTGATATTGTTACTGTTGTTTTTAGTTTTGTAATAATACTTATCCATTTTTTAGAAGTTGATAGTGAAAAAAACGCATCCCTTTTCTATAATGACCTTTGGATTAAGTTTGCTATCATTTTAACTTTTATAAGGGAGTTTGCAGAGTTAAAATTAAGTTTTAAACGAAATATATTAAATCCTGCTCAGCTTTTTATACTAAGTTTTTTGTTTATAATTTTCTTGGGAACATTACTATTAATGTTGCCAAAAGCAACCTATAATGGAATTTCATTTATAAATGCTTTGTTTACTTCAACAAGCGCTGTTTGTGTTACAGGACTTATTGTTGAGGATACTGGCACCTATTTTACTTTATTTGGGCAATCTATCATTTTGGTTCTTATTCAATTAGGTGGCTTAGGGATTTTAACCTTCACAAGTTATTTTAGTTATTTTTTCAAAGGTGGTTCAACTTATGAAAATCAACTTACGTTGAGTGATATGAATAGCTCGCAAAAGCTAGGTGAAGTGTTTTCTACTTTAAAACATATTTTACTTATTACATTTTATATAGAAACATTTTCAGCCATATCTATTTATTTGAGTTTAAATGATTTATTGTTTAAATCACATGGAGAACAAATTTATTTTTCAGTATTTCACTCCATATCTGCTTTTTGCAATGCAGGATTTTCTACACTAACCAATAGTTTGTTTGAAACAGGTTTTAAGCATAATTATTATTTGCAATTAGTAATAATTATAACCTTTGTTGTAGGTGGTTTAGGGTTCCCTATTGTTGTGAATATTTTAAACTATTTAAAATATAAGGTTTCGTTATTAATTAATTTTTCAAGATTAAAACAAACATACAAGCCTTGGGTATTAAATCTTAATAGTAGAATAACACTTATCACAACGCTTACCCTATCTTTAGTGGGTTTTATAATTTTTTATGTTCTCGAATATAATAATACACTTGCAGAACATAATGGTTTTGGTAAAATTGTAACGGCATTGTTTGGTGCTACAACACCAAGAACAGCCGGTTTTAATACTGTCGATATGACCACTTTGGCATTTCCGACATTGATGATGATTCTTTTACTAATGTGGGTAGGAGCTTCACCATCATCAACAGGTGGTGGTATTAAAACAAGTACTTTTGCTATTGCAACATTAAATATTTTAAGTTTAGCAAAAGGGAAATCCAGGATTGAAGTTTATAGAAGAGAAATTGCAGATATTTCGGTAAGAAGGGCATTTGCAATTATATCACTCTCTTTAATTGTTATAGGCATGGGAGTTATGTTGATTTCTTTTTTTGATAATGAAAAAGGATTAATGAATATTGCGTTTGAGTGCTTTTCGGCATATAGTACGGTTGGTTTAAGTTTAGGTATAACAGGAAGTTTATCGATGGTTAGCAAATTTATTCTTATAGGTATTATGATTGTTGGTAGAGTAGGAATGTTATCAATTGTTATTGCTATATTTAATAAGGTTAAACATAAAAACTATCGTTATCCAACTGAAGAAATTACTATAAATTAAAATTAATACAAAATGAAATATATAATAGTTGGTCTAGGAAATTTTGGAGCATCATTAGCTGAAAAATTAACTTCACAAGGAAATGAAGTTATTGGAATTGACACCAGTATGACCAAAGTAGATTTATATAAAGAAAAAATATCCCATACTATTTGTATGGATACTACAGATGAATTTACTGTTTCAGGGCTTCCATTAAAAGACACAGATATTGTTATTATTGCTATTGGTGAAGATCAAGGTTCAAATGTTATGTCAACAGCTCTTTTTAAAAACTTTGAAGTAAAGAGATTGATTAGTAGAGCTATTAATCCGTTGCATGAAAAAGTATTGCAAGCTATTGGAGTTGATGAAATTGTACATCCAGAAGAGGAAACTGCAGAGCGATGGGCTAAAAAACTATGTTTAAAAAATGTGGTGGACTCTTTTGAATTGAGTGATGATTTTAGCATTATTGAAGCCAATGTAACAGCAAAATACGTTGGAAAAACGATTAAAGAAGTTGGGTTTAGAAATAATTTTAACCTACTGGTATTAACAACAATTAAGAAATCTGAAGTTAAGAGTAAAGTAGGGAAAACTACAACACAATCAAAAGTTCAAGGTGTTGTAACTCCTGATTATGTACTTCAAGACTCTGATATTTTGGTGCTTTATGGTTCTAATAAAGATTTGCAAACTTTCTTAAATCAAAAGTACAATTAAAGATGTCTTAGTTTCATTTGGTGATAAAATATTTTAAATTTAAATTAAATTGCCACTGCTTATGTAGTGGCTTTTTTTTTATAACAAATAAACTCTTCTAGATTAAGTCTCTTGACAACATAAAAATTTCATTAAAGTTTTGTAACAATCTTAAAAAATTATGTAATAATAAACTATACAGACAAACTTACCTTTGCCTAAAAAGGAGTATAGTACTCTTATATAATTAATAGTTTACTAGAAAGATTATGAATAAAACTGTAAAATCTATCCTATTGGTAATTGGTTTTGGCTTGTTGGGTTATGGCGTTTATACAATGTTTGCTCCTGAATCTTCATTAAGTATTGGCTCATTAGATATAACAACTCAAGACAATACCAATTCATATATAACAATTGGATTAGGATTAGCTTCTATTCTAATAAGTCTTATTGGAGGAAAATCTATAAAATAAGTTGAAAAGAAAATTTAAACTACCTAAAGTGAATACAGTTCTTAAATTATTGGTTGGTTAGTGAACAATGTATTAAATAATCTTTAGGTAGTTTTTTTATGATTAAATATAAAAATGAATTCAAAAAAACAAATCACTCACAGTGCTTTTAGTCTGCTTTCACTCATTGCTGTGGTTTTTATATTATATATTTTAAAACCATTAATCATACCCATATTATATGCGTCAATACTGGCAATTATGATATTTCCTATTCAAAATTTTCTAGAAAAAAAATGGAGATGCAACCGCTTATTTGCGTCTTTGTGCTCAATAACAATAATATTCTTTATAACGGCCTTATTAGGTACAATAATCTATTTTCGGCTTAATGCCCTAATTAATAACAGTGAAATCTATATTGCAAAATTAACAACGCTTTACTATAACTTTATAGAATTTACATATGACACTTTTGGAATAAGTAGAAGAAGTTCATTGTTCACAAAAGATTTAAGACTTGAAAGTTTATTAAAAGGGCGCTTTGATAAAATTGGTGAATTTATCTACCAGTCAGGATCTCTATTCAGTTACTTAGTTTTAATACCTATTTATCTGTTTTTCTTTTTGTACTACAGACGATTTTTTAGAGTCTTTTATTATAAATTATTTATAAATAAGCCAAAAGTGTTTTTAAATAGAATGATTAGGAAAGTATATAAAATTCAACAAAATTATTTATTGGGATTAATTAAGGTTATTATAATAGTTGGATGTTTAAATAGTATTGGATTGCTGTTGTTAGGAATTGGCAACCCTTTCTTTTTTGGTTTTTTGGCGGCATTTTTATTACTAATACCTTATATAGGGATTTTTATTGGATCACTATTGCCTGCAATTGTTGCACTAGCAACCAAAGATTCTGCTTGGTATGCTTTTGGTGTTATTGCCATATTTAGCTTTATACAGTTTTTAGAAGGTAATTTTATTACGCCAAAAATAACCGGTTCTCAAGTGAGCATTAATGCTTTTATAGCAATATTATCGCTTATAATTTTTTCCATGCTTTGGGGTATTGCTGGTATGATAGTGGCATTGCCTATTACAGCTACATTAAAAATTATTTTTGACAATACACCAGAATACCATGCTTATGGATTTTTAATTGGAGAACCCATAGATAAACACTTGCATAGTTCTGTTAGAAATAGATTGAAAGCATGGAAAAAAATAAGAAAAATGAAACTGCCATGATTTATATGTGGTTTCTTATGTGTTTATTTTCAAGAAGATAAATAAAAAATAAACAAGCATTTATACAAAATGCTTCACTACCTTTACTTGTTAGCCTATTAACAAAAGCTAACCCATTTTTACATGAAACTATTCCTAAAATTTGATTTTAACACAATCAGTAAAAAAATATTGGAGTCTAAGTTTAATGAGCTAAACTTGGAATACAAAATTGTAGGCTTTGGAGAAGTTGAACTATTAAAAAATTTAACTTCAGAGGAATACGATGCGTTAAAGGATTCCTTCAATGACTATGGTATTAAAATAGTGGAAAATGAGAAAAGTATTTTGGTACAAAAAATTAAAGATGCTTTGATTGACATGGTTTTTAATGAAGACACGAATGTGAATGTAAAAAGCTCAGTTTATTTATCTGAAAAATTAGGTCATAGTTATGGCTATCTTTCTAATTTATTTTCTGAAGTTACATATTCGTCTATAGAAAACTTTATGATTATTCAAAAAATTGAATATTCAAAACAACTCCTTTTAAATACAGATTTAACATTAACAGAAATTGCATTTAAACTAAATTATTCCAGTGTTGCTCATTTAAGCACACAGTTTAAAAATACAACAGGCATTACGCCGTCTGCATTTCAGCGCATTATTTTTAAAAGAAGAGATATTGCGCAACAAAAAACGAAATAGTTAAATAATAAATCATGCAAAACGAATACATCTATTTAATTCTGGCAGATGATGATAAAGATGACCGTCTTTTTTTTACAGATGCTTTTAGCGAATTAAAAATCAATACAAAAGTTAACACTTTTAATGATGGTGTAGAGCTCATGAATTATTTAAACAAAGAAGATTCACTTATGCCCAATGTTCTTTTTCTAGATTTAAACATGCCAAAAAAAACAGGGATAGAATGTTTGATTGAAATTAAGGCCAATACTAAAATGTCTGGAATAGCCATTGTTATCTATTCCACATCAGCATCGGAAGAAGATATAGAAAAAACATTTGTGCTGGGAGCCAATATCTATATAAAAAAACCGGACAGCTTTAAAAAGCTTAAAAAAGTACTTTCAGAAGTCGTTTCCATTAATTGGCAGTATCACACCAACAGTTTAAATAAAGACAATTTTTTATTGCGACTATAATGGACAGTAAAAATGTATTTAAATCGGTGTTATTTTTAAGAATCGTTCTTTTAATGGGTTTGTTTATCATTCTTGTTATAGGAGGTTTTACCTACAAACACATTTCCGATTTGACCAAATCAACAAAAATCGTTATTAGTACCTACGAAGTTAATGTTGAATTGGAACATATAAATTCTTATTTAAGCAACGCCGAAAGTGGACACAGAAAATATATACTAACAAAAGACACATCGTATTTAGAACCTTATTTTGATGCTAGAAAAAATATTAATAGTTCATTTCTTCAACTAAAAAAATTAACAATAGTAAATGCTAAACAACAGGAAAATTTAGCAGTATTAAATAATTTAATAGACAAACTTTTTACTAACTTTTCTAAAACGGATGCTCTTGTTAAAAATGATGAGATTAGCACAGAATCGTTTAAAACACAGTTATTTGAAGAAAAAATAATACTGGACAGTATTAGAAAGCAGGTTAGCGAGATAATCGATCTCGAAAATAAACTACTTAATGAGCGGCAAAAAGAATATCAAAGTGATTTAAAGTTTACCCCATTATTTTTTTATTTGGTTTTATTGGTAACCCTTCTTATAATCATTATAGCTTTTAGTAAAATCAATACAGATTTATTAAAAATAAAAGCAAAAAACGATCAGTTATTAATTTTTAAAGAATCTACAAATCAGTCAGAAATTATTGGCAAACATGGTAATTGGGTTTGGCATATCGATTCTAATATATTTACTTATTCAGATAATTTTTTTCGGCTATTAGGAGAGGAACCTCAATCATTTGAAGCTAATTTTGATAATTTTTTAAAATTTGTTCATCCAGAAGACGTTGATAGACTGGCGAAGGAATTAGATAAAATGATAAAGAATGAAGAGTTGCCCTTTGTAAGTTATAGAATTGTTCAAAAAAATGGAACAACCAAATATTTAAAGGCTTATGCAAAAGCTTTTTATAGTGCAGATGGTCAAAAAAGATTATTGGGTATTACCAGTGATATTACAGATGAAATTGAAAGTTTTTTAGTGCTTGAACAACGGAATTTGGAACTGGAACATAATAACGAAGAACTTTCAGAATTTACTTATGTGGCCAGTCACGATTTGCAGGAACCATTGCGAAAAATTCAAACATTTATATCCAGATTGGAAGAAAAAGAATCTAAAAACATTTCAAGTACAGGGCTCCAATATTTAGAACGCATTAATGTAGCTGTAACAAGAATGCGTTTATTGATAGATGATTTACTCCAGTTTTCAAGAACCAACAAGCCAGATAAAGAATTTGTTGTAACAGATTTAAATGATCTTCTTGAATTTGCGACGCAGGATTTAGCTGAAATTATTTCAGAAAAAAAAGCAATAATTACTAGTGCAATTTTGCCAAAAGTATCAGTAATTCCTTTTCAGATACAGCAAATGTTTTTAAACCTCTTAAGCAATTCATTAAAATATAGTAAAAATGATACGGCTCCAATTATTAATATTGAGTATACAAAAATTAAAGCAAAAGAGGATATACACCTAAATAATGCTGTAAAAAGCAGTTACCATAAAATTACTTTTTTAGATAATGGTATTGGTTTTGAGCAGAAATATGTCGATCAAATATTTGAATTATTTAGCAGACTTCATGATAAAGAAGAATATTCAGGTACTGGTGTTGGGCTTTCAATTTGCAAAAAGATTGTTGATAACCACCAGGGATTTATTTTTGCTGAAAGCGAACTACATGTTGGTGCCATTTTTACAATTTACCTTCCAGAATAGGTTTATATCAATTCAAAAATCTTTTAAAAAAGCTCCAAGGTATTTCACCTTAGAGCTTTTTTATGTTATGAACCTTTTTATAGATAAGCATTGAAATTCTATAACAAACATTCAAAATGCTGTAACATAAAAGGACTAATAGGGATGCACCTTTGTAATAGAAATTATTTATAACAATTTAAAAAATAAAATATCATGAGAAGTTTATTGTATTTAGTCGCGGTTATACTTGTAATAGGGTGGGCTTTAGGGTTCTTCGTTTACAGCGCAGGAGGTTTAATCCACATATTATTAGTTATTGCGGTCATTGCAATATTATTTAGACTTATAGGCGGTAGAGGAGTTTAATCTTCATTTAAACTTAATTAGAAAAAGATGTCATGTAATATAGTGGCATAAAAATAAATTTAAAATAAAAATTATGAAATCAAATGTATTAGGAGTTGTAGCTGGATTAGCTGCCGGAGCTTTATTAGGAGTACTTTTTGCACCAGATAGAGGGTCGAAAACAAGAAAAAAAATCAAAAATAAATCTAAAAAGGTTAAAGATAATTTAAAAGAAGAATTTGATAATTTTTTAGATGCAGTATCAAAAAAATACGATTCAATTGTAGATAAAGGGGAAGACTTACTTGAGAAGGAAAAGGATATAATTAAGGACGCTGTTAACTCCAAAAACTAAAAAAACAATTTAATGGAACATACAGCTGAAAGCTTAGAAATGCTTTATGAAAAAGCGAAGAAGTACACCCAAACCAGTTTAGATTTACTTGTGTTAAACACAATAGATAAATCGGCTGATGTACTTTCATCCTTAACATCAAGGATTTTTATTGCTATGGCTGTTGCCATGTTTACATTGTTCATTAATGTTGGAATTAGTCTTTTTATTGGTAAACTACTAAATGAATACTATTTAGGGTTTCTTATAGTTTCTGCCTTTTATTTCATAATTGCAAGCGTATTGTATTTCTTTAAAGATAAACTTATTGAGACTCCTATTACCAATATGATAATAGATAAATTATTAAAATCTAAAAGATCTGGAATAACCATTCTAGACCAGTTTAAAGAGAAAGAAGATGAAACCATCTAAAAATCAAATACAATCTTTAAATAAAGCCATTAGTTTATTGGAAAATCAAAGAAAAGAAGAGTTTGTTGAGTTAAAGAGTCAATTTTTCAAAACAGGCGAACATTTAAGACCTATTAATATATTAAATCAAACTATAAAAGATTTAGGTGAATCACCAATACTTAAAACCAATCTTTTTGAAACGCTAATAAGTGTAACAGGAGGTTATTTTTCAAAGAAAATGATTATAGGCAAATCAAATTCTATTATAAAAACATTGATGGGATATGTTTTGCAGTATAGCGTAACAAATTTCATTTCAAAAAAAGTCAGCTCTAATGAAAGTGATTAAAAAATTAAAACAATAATATTTAAAGAACAACAATAATTTAAAACCAAAAAAATGAAAACATTAAAATTAACATTAACAATTGTTGCCATTGCAGCAATATTTTCGTCTTGTAAAGATGATAAAAAGGAAATAGCACAAAAACAAGTTGATGTGTATAGCGCATATATTGATTCTGTTAGCAATGTAACTACTGTTGAAGCCTCAAAAAACTGGAATGCAATCGAAAGTGGCTTTCAAAAAAACAAAGCAGATGCAGATAACGCTATAGTAACCGTTAAAGATAATTCTGAAATGCAAGTGTCTATTGATGCCTCAACAGATCAGTACATGGTTTTTAAAGCAGAGGTTAAAGCTGAAACAGAAGCAATGGAAGCTGCAAACTTAAAGCTGATGATGAGACAATCGTTATTAGGAAATGGCTTTAATGGAGGCGATATGAAATTTACCTGGATTAATAAAGATAATATTTTAAGTGTTTATCAAAATTTTGTAGACACGGCTGAGAAAAATAAAGATTCATATTCAAGAGAAGATTGGGATGAAATTAAATTATTGTACGAAGCCATTGATACCAGAAAAAATACTGTAGAAAAAGAAGGTTTAACAAGCTCTGATAATAGAAAAATATCGAGCTTAAAATTAAAATTTGCCCCAATGTATACATTTAATAGAATGGGTGCAAAATCTGATGAAAATGCTGAAGCCAAAGAGTAATTATAAAAGTAAATAATAACTAAAAAATATAAAAATGAATAAATTTTTAATAACAGGTATAATAGCTTTAATTTCTATTGTATCAATGAACGCACAGGATGTTTCAAAAAATGCTTTAGGATTACGTTTAGGAGACAGTGGTGGGTTCGGAACTGAAATCACTTACCAAAGAGCTTTGGGAAACAGCACTAGACTTGAACTAGATTTAGGTTGGAGAAACAGAAAAGACTTCAATCATAATGGTTATGATGATGATGCTATCAAGTTAGCTGCTTTATACCAATGGGTAATGAACATCGACGGTGATTTCAACTGGTATGTTGGTGTTGGTGGTGGATTAGGTACTTATGGTTATGATTATAACAATGATCATTATAACGATACATTTGCATTTGCCGCAGGTGATATAGGTATAGAATATAATTTTGATATTCCATTATTAATCTCTTTAGATTTTAGACCTGAATTTGGTGGGAATGGTTATTACAAAAACAATTATGGTTCTGATATTGCATTGAGTTTAAGATATCAGTTTTAGTTTTAAAAAAGATAATATTGTAAATTGAAAAAAGCCAGAACGCTAAACGTTCTGGCTTTTTTGTTTTTAAAAAAGAGGTTGAAGTCTAGCTCACAGCTTCTTTTATACGTTTCAGTGCTTCAATTATTTGTTCTTGAGAAGCTGCATATGATATTCTAATACAATCTGGATTGCCAAAAGATTCTCCATCTACAGTTGCAACTAAAGCTTCTTCCAATAAGTACATAGAAAAATCAGAAGCATTATTGATGGTTTTACCACGTAAAGTTTTTCCAAAGTAGTAGGAAATATTTGGGAATACATAAAAAGCACCTTCAGGGATATTGGTTTTAAAACCTTCAATATTGCTTAATAAACCTAAAATTAAATCACGGCGTACTTTAAATTCATCAACCATATATTGAACTCGAGTAGGTGATTCATTTAATGCTGTAATTGTTGCACGTTGTGCAATACAATTGGCACCACTGGTAATTTGACCTTGCATTTTATTACAAGCTCTTGCAATTTTTTCAGGAGCACCAATATAACCAATTCTCCAGCCTGTCATAGCAAATGCTTTCGATACACCATTTACGGTAATTGTACGGTCGTACATATCTTCAAATTGTGCCATACTTGCATGACCACCAACATAATTAATGTGTTCATAAATCTCATCAGATACCACATAAATGTTTGGGTGTTTCACTATAGCATCGGCTAAAGCTCTTAATTCGGCTTTACTGTAAATAGATCCGCTAGGGTTGCAAGGCGAGCTAAACCAAATCATTTTAGTTTTTGGAGTAATAGCAGCTTCCAGTTGTTCTGGTGTCATTTTGAAATCTGTTGCAATCGTAGTTTTAACTTCAACAGGAATCCCATCATTTAATTTAATAAGATCTGCATAACTAACCCAATATGGACAAGGTAGTATAACTTCATCTCCTTTATTGGTCATTACTGCAGCAATATTTGCTAAAGACTGTTTTGCGCCAGTAGATACCACTATTTGGTTAGGAGTGTAAGTTAACCCATTGTCACGTTTAAATTTAGTAATAATAGCTTGCTTTAAATCTACATAACCATCAACTGGTGAGTAAGAATTGTAGTTGTCATGAATGGCTTGAATTGCTGCTTCTTTAATAAAATCGGGGGTATTAAAATCAGGTTCGCCAAGGCTTAACCCGATAATATCTTTTCCTTCAGTTCTCAATTCTCGTGCCTTAGCAGCCATAGCTAACGTAGCAGACGTAGCCATGTTTAAAATTCTATCGGATAGTAATTGCATTTAAAAAATAATGGATAAATAATGTTAGACTTGTAATGCAGGGTTCATACCCATATCACGTAAGTATTTAAAATGCGCAATAATTGCTTTTCGCGTCGTTTTATATTCGTGGTAAGGTAAATTAAATTCTTTAGCAGTTTCTTTAACTATTTTAGAGATTTTAGTGTAATGTATATGACTAATATTTGGGAAAATATGGTGTTCAACTTGATGGTTTAAACCACCAGTAAACCAATTTACTATTTTATTTTTTGTACTGAAATTAATAGTTGTATTTAGCTGATGAATGGCCCAAGTATTTTTCATGGTTCCATCTTCTTCTGGTTGTGGCATTTGTGCTTCTTCCATAACATGTGCTAATTGAAATACAACACTTAAAATTAAACCTGCTGTATAATGCATTATGAAAAACCCTATAAGTATTTTCCACCAAGCAATTTCTAAAAACACCATTGGAATTACTATCCAAATGCCTATATAAATTATTTTTGAGATAACTAGTTTACTCCAATTCCAAACAGGATTTGGTAATTTTCCATACGATAATTTACGTTTCATGTAACGTTTCATCTGTTGCCAATCGGTAGTTATAGCCCAATTTATTGTTAACAAGCCATAAAGCAAAACAGAATAATAGTGTTGAAATTTATGATACCATTTCCATTCAGAATGTTCTGTAAATCGTAAAATTCGTCCAGCATCTAAATCTTCATCATGACCGTGAATGTTTGTATAGGTATGATGTAAAACATTATGCTGTACTTGCCAGTTATAAACATTTCCTGCAAGAATATAAATGCTGCTTCCCATTAATCGGTTAATCCATTCTTTGTTTGAAAAAGAGCCATGATTACCATCATGCATTACATTCATTCCAACACCAGCCATTCCAATACCCATTATAATACTTAAAAGTAATTGGGTCCAACCAGGAATGTTTAATGTTAAGATTAAAAAATATGGAGTTAAAAATATAGAAAACATCACAATGGTTTTTAGCCAAAGTTGCCAGTTTCCTGTTCTTTTAATATTGTTGTCTTTAAAATAGTCGTTTACACGCTTATTTAATGTTTTAAAAAACTTTGCAGAATCTGTTCTTGAGAATGAAAGTGTTTGTTTTATCATGCTATTAATTTAAATTGTGTTACAAAATTTATTCAATTTATATACACTTTGCAAAGATAGACATAAACCGAATCAACTTATAACGATTTTTCGCAAAAATATGTATGTAAATAGCATATTTTTGCATAAAATTATGAGTTATGGAACTTATTTTAAAATATTTCCCAAATCTTACCGAGGACCAGATTTCTAAATTCAAAAAATTAGAATCTCTTTATCAAGATTGGAATTTGAAAATCAACGTAGTATCTCGCAAAGATATTGACGAATTATATTTACGCCATGTGCTCCATTCTCTAGGTATTGCAAAAGTCATGCCGTTTAAAGATGGCGCCAAAATACTGGACGTAGGCACGGGGGGAGGTTTTCCGGGAATCCCATTGGCCATTATGTTTCCTAAGTGTTCTTTTCATTTGGTGGACAGCATTGCCAAAAAACTAAAAGTGGTTGATGAGGTTGTTGAAGGTTTGGGATTGACCAACGTGAAAACAATCCATAGCAGGGTAGAAGATATTAAAGATACCTATGATTTTATTGTAAGTAGGGCCGTTGCAGCAATGCCAACCTTTGTATATTGGACCAAAGGAAAGATTGCCAAAACCCAAAATAACCAATTAAAAAACGGAATCCTATACCTGAAAGGAGGCGATTTAACCGAAGAGCTTCAAGATTATAAAACCGCTACGGTTTATGATTTGAAGGACCATTTTTCTGAAGAATTTTTTGAGACAAAAAAAGTGGTTCATTTGCCCATAAAATATAAGGGATAAAAGCTGTTGTAAGTAATTTAATATAACTATTTGAGTAATAAAAAATATACCAAAAATTGGATTAATAATTTTGACAACGTTTGTTATAAACAGTTGTGAAAGATCAAAATCGAACAAACCCGACAATCTTGAAAATGAACAAAATCGAATTGAAAAAATGAACATAAACCCAAAAGAAAAACTTGCTGAACTAGGATTGGAACTACCGAATATTTCAACACCAGGCGGAAATTACGTATCTGTGAATATTCGAGAAAATATAGCTTATGTAGCTATCCAATTTCCGATACTCAACGAAGAATATTTGCATCAAGGTAGATTAGGAAACGAAATCTCGACTGAACAGGGTTATAAGGCAATGGAATTGTGTGCATTGAATGTACTTGCGCAAATGGATAAAAAAGTTGGATTTGAAAAGATAATCGGACTCAACCACATTGACGCATATTTTCAGTCTGGCGAAGATTGGGACGAATCACCAAAAGTAGTAAATGGTGCATCTGATTTATTTGTGAAAGTGCTTGAAGAAAAAGGTAAGCACTCACGTTCGATTTTTGGAGTTGAAAAATTACCACGAAACTTTAGCGTTGGATTAACTGCTTCATTTACAGTAATTTCAGAATAAAAACTACTCACAACATTGTATGGGCGTAATGCGGGCTGAACTACTGAAATTGAGCATTTTTGCTAATAAGAAACTTTTGGGGTAGGCAGTCAATGAATCACTCCGAAATCCCACACTACACTTATACTTGACCGTTATAGCTTGCTTAACTGGTTGTAACCCTCTTTAAAGGCATAATATTGTTTTTGGTACCAATAAGTGTTTTTAAAAAGTTCTAGGTTGTCTTTTTGGCTCATGTCTTGTCCCATTAAAATACTTTTGGCTTTATCAAAATTAAGTTTGGCGTTGGGTAAATCATTCAATTTGTAATGGGATAACGCAAGGCCAATAATAGCGTCAAAATCTGTGGCGTCAAACCGAATTGAAACGTAAAAATCGGCTAAAGCCTTTTCAAACTCACCCAAAAAATACGAAGAAATGCCCCTGAAAAAATAAGCGGATACATTGTCTTTGTTTAAGATTATTGAGGCATTAAAATCACTGTTTGCGTTTTTAAAATAATTAACATCCATATAAAAAACACCGCGTGCGTAAAATGTGTATGTGTCCGGGTTAAGTAAAACGGCCGCATTGTAGTTTTGTATAGCTTGTTTGTAATCTTCAAGCCCTGTATAGGCCCTGGCTAATTGTAACAGAATGGCTGGAGATTTATAAACATTGGGCACATCCAAATCTGCAATGGCTCCTTTATAGTCTTCTAAATCATTCTTAGTAACCGCTAAACTATACCTGGCCTCTATGAAATTGGGAGCTAATTTTAAAGCATTTCCAAAATCTTCCTTTGCACCGCTATAATCCATTAAGCTGTATTTTGAATTGCCCCTATTGAAATACACATCGGCCCCCGGTTCATAAAAAATCACTTTTGTATAATCCATAATGGCACCATTAAAATCGCCCAAGTCGTGTTTGGCAAGCCCCCTGTAAAAATAGGCGTCAAGATTTTTGGGCTCAAGGGCAATGGCTTCTGTAAAAATCTGAACTTGTTCATTTGGGTCTGTTGATTTAAGCCCTTTTCTTATCAATTTATTGGCTTGCCCCAAAGTGATTAAAGGGAATGCAATGCAAAAAAGGATGACATATTTTTTCATGGCACAAAAAGGTTTTCATAAAGATACGCACAAAAAGGCTGCCAATTATATATTTGTCCGAGAACAAGGTGTTATTTGAAGGAGTGATTAGTTGATGCAAACTAGGCTGCACATAATAAAATCAATCCTTCGGCTTACCTTTGTTGGCTTTTTTCTATTTAGGTTTGATAGAACCTGCTTTAGTTTTTGTTTTATATTTTACAATGTGCTCTGAATTGTATTTTTGAGGTGAATCGGTATTTAACTCCAATTCAACTTTAACGGCTTTTCCCAAGTCAATACTGGCATACAGCGAAGGAAGTTTTACACCTACTCGCCAAGTGTCATTGCCCAAGTAGATATAAACATTCTTTTGAAGGTCAAAATAAAAGTTATGATCTGGAAAATAAATATGGCGGGTTTTTGCCCTATATCCATGGGCAGGGGCCCAAGCAGGAGGGCCGTTTTGTTTTTCTTTGTTTTGCCCTAATGTGTCAAGCGGCATTGTAAAAGTCAAGGTTAGCACTATGGCTAAAATGTTTAGGAATGATTTGGGTCTCATATCTACTGTTTTAAATGTTTTAAGTAGTAAATGTAATTTTTTTTTGTGTCTTTATCAATTAAACAATGGATTCAGCTTCTATGTTACCACAAGCATAAAAATTTCACTTGGTGAGAACATGAAAAAAACAATTGAATAGGTGTTTCCGGTTATGGCAATAAAACAGCTGATTTTTGTATTAATTCAATAAAATATTTTACAAAATTTTCTATAGCTTTTTTAGTGTTTTCATCTATAATATCGCCATCGTTGTTTACTTTACTTTTTACGCCTTGTATCAATAATAATGTTTCTGGGGTAAATCTAGCCATTACGGTTTTCATTATCAGCTGTAACTCTTCATGTCCTTTTTCGCCACTGGCAGAAGCCGTTATTAATCCAGTTGGTTTGTTGGAAAGAACGGTTGTGGAAACACACCACTCAATAGCATTTTTTAATCCACTTGGAATACTGAACACATATTCTGGGGTACAAATGAGGATACCATCTGCACTGGCGATGGCATTCCTGAATTGAACAATTTTTTCGGGAACGTTTATATCTGTAAGTTCAGTTTTGAAATGAGGTAATTCTGCTAGATCGTCAATAACTTTTATGTCTAATGTTTGGTGGCTTAACACAGCTATTTTATTAAGAATAGCCAAGTTTGATGAATTTGGACTGGCACTGCCGTTAATGGCCATAATCTGTTTCTTTTTCATGATTTTGGGTGTTTACTCCTCGTTGGTTTTATCGTAAAATTTCATCTTCTTTTTAGTTCTATCCATCATTTGAATAATCCTTCGAGCTTTGGTTTCATCGGTCTTGGCCTCATAAATCCAATCTATGTAGGCTTTTTGTTGTCCTTCAGGGAAGGATAAGAAGTTTTGCAATATCTCTTTTGGTTCAATTTCAAAACAGGCCATGATTTCTGAAGGGATTTCAAATGGTGAATCGTCTGAATATAGGATTATGTTAACGTAATCGCCCTTTTGTTTTTTGATTTTTTTCCGTATTTCAGCCTTGACAGGAAAAAACAGTTTGCCATTGCCCATGGGCATAAGTTTATACTGCTTTAATTCAAACCCGTCAATGCTTCCCCTAACTTTCACCCATCCAAAGGGGTTGGATTTATTTTGTAATACCTCGGGAATTTCAGCAAAGGTCCACCCACCTTTACCGGGGAACTTTTTTAAAAGGTATTCTGAATTTACCAAAGGAGTGTCTTTCTTCATAATCCTAAATTCATGTAACAGCAATTATTTTGAGCAAGTGTTGCGTGCTGTATTTTTATATTTTCCATTCATAATTATCTTCCTCACTCAATATTTTGAATATCTGATATCCAAATTCAGTTAAATATATTAAAAGTCGGTCAAGTGTTTTATAGTTAAATTTTAAAAGTATTGTTTCTCCTTTTAGTTGATTTAGTGGTAACAAATGTTCGAAAAGTCTTTTATAATAGTCATTATTTGGTATTTTAGAGGTTTTCATTACTCCTTGAGAATGGGTTATTGCGTGACGAAGTTCCGAGAATATTTTAAATGTCTCTTTAAATTTAAAATTAGCATTATTTTTCTTTGAGTATTTTTGAAATCTTGTTTTTCCAGCTTTTTTAATTAATTCAAAAATGTCATCACCACCATTTAAGCGATGTCTTGAATAATCTTTGCTTTCAGGTAAAGAGTTTTTAAAGGTTACATCGGTATTTATTTTAATATAAGCCAAATCTTTTAAAAGGGTTTCAAGTGCTTCATAACATTGGGCATAAGCTAAACCAAATTCTCTTGAAAGTACTTTGTCAATTTCGTTAGAATAATTTTCTTTGAAAGTAATCTTATTAACACCTGTGTGATAGTTCAATTTCCACCCATTATCAGTTGGTCCAGTCCAATCACCAATCACCAATGAAGTTGCAGACATATAAGCAGCTCCTTCTGCGGAATATTTTTCAATATCTTTCAGTAAAATTTTATTTAATCGATTATAAGTATGCTTGAAATCCGTAATTGTTTCAAAAAAATTGGTCAGATGTATTTTGTACGGATTTGTCATTTCAATATTGCACATAGCAAATGGATATAGTTACTAGCAGTAATTTTTTTATAACAAGTAAACTAACAAATTTAATAAATTCTGTAAGTAATAGATTAAAAAAGCCGTTTAATTAAAACGGCTTTTTATTTAATGTGTTTAAAACTATAACTATTACCCCAAAAACGGATATCTGTAATCTGTTGGAGGCACAAAGGTTTCCTTAACAGTACGGTTGTTTACCCAACGTAACAAGTTCCAAACAGAGCCTGCCTTGTCATTGGTTCCTGAAGCCCTGGCACCACCAAAAGGCTGTTGGCCAACAACAGCTCCGGTAGGTTTGTCGTTGATATAAAAATTACCGGCAGCGTTTTCAAGTTTGTTTGTGGCTGTTTCTATCACATAACGGTCACTGCTAAAAATAGCACCTGTTAGGGCATATTCACTGGTGTTATCCAAAACATCCAAAATAGATTCCCATTCATTGTCCTCATAAACATAAATAGTGATGATGGGCCCAAATAATTCGGTGCACATGGTGACATATTTAGGATTGGTTGTAACGATAACGGTTGGCTCAATAAAATAGCCTTTAGAGTCATTGTACCCACCACCAATAATGATTTCGGCATCAGCATCGGTTTTGGCACGGTCTAAATAGCCTGCTAATTTGGTAAAGGCCTTTTGGTCGATAACGGCATTGATAAAGTTTGAAGGGTCTTCAGGACTTCCCATCTTAAAAGAGCTAATGTCTTTTGTAATGGCAGCCTTAACAGCTCCCCATAAACTTTTTGGTAGGTATGCTCTAGATGCGGCACTACATTTTTGTCCTTGATATTCAAAAGCACCTCTTGAGATTGCTGTTGCTACTTCTTGAGCATTTGCTGTTGGATGTGCCCATATAAAATCTTTTCCACCTGTTTCTCCAACAATTCTTGGATAGGTTTTATAGTGGTTAACATTTTTTCCAATGGTTTCCCAGAAACTGTTAAATACAGATGTTGAACCTGTAAAATGAACACCAGAGAAATCTTTACTTGCTAATAATGTATCTGTTATCATACCAGAATTGCCAGTCACTAAATTTATGACACCATCAGGTAAACCAGCAGCTTTAAACAACTCCATAATTACATATGCAGAATATATTTGAGTTGCAGCAGGCTTCCAAATTACTACATTACCCATCATTGCAGGAGCAGCAGGAAGGTTGCCAGCTATAGCGGTAAAATTAAAAGGCGTTATGGCATATACAAAACCTTCAAGGGGTCTATATTCTGTACGGTTCCAAATACCAGGTGAAGAAATAGGCTGATTGCTGTAAATTTCGGTCATAAACTGAACGTTGAAACGCAAGAAATCAATCAATTCACAAGCTGAATCAATTTCTGCCTGAAATACATTCTTAGATTGAGCAATCATTGTAGCAGCATTCATTCTATATCTAAATGGACCCGCTAATAATTCGGCAGCTTTTAAGAAAATAGCAGCTCTGTCTTCCCAATTTGTGGCAGCCCATTTTACACGAGCTTCAGCAGCTTTTACAATAGCTAATTCAATATGCTCTTTTTCTGCAATATGGTATTTACCAACACAATGTTTATTGTCATGTGGTGGAAAAATATCAGCTGTATTACCGGTTTTGTATTCTTTTCCGCCTATATAAAAAGGTATATCAACTTGCTCTTTATACATTTTTTTGTAAGTAGTTAATACAGCTTCTCGTTCTGGTGAACCTGGTGCATAACTTTTAACAGGTTCGTTAACAGCTACAGGTACATTGAAAAATCCGTTTCCCATGGGTTTTGGTTTGATTTATTGTTTTTATTTTAAAAAATTCAGAAATAATGGTGCAAATTTACGAATTTTTTAATGATGTCTAAAATGATGAGCTATTAAAACCGAGTTAAAATTTGTTTATTTTTTGTAAGTTGGCAAGCAGTTTAAAGACTACAGTTTTATGTGTACAGTTACTATTATTCCTAAAGGTAAAAACGATTTCGTATTAACTTCAAATCGTGATGAAGCTCCAAATAGAGTTTCATTGACACCCAAGATTTATACTATAAATGGTACTAAATTGTTGTTTCCAAAAGACGAACTTTCTGGTGGTACTTGGATTGGAGTAAGCGAAAAAAACAGATTGGTTTGTGTACTTAATGGTGGTTTTGAGTTGCATAAAAGGCAATCAAATTACAGATTAAGTAGAGGCGTAGTAGTAAGCGATTTTCTCGTTTCTGAAGATATTGTTGCAACTATTGATTCATATAATTTAGATAATGTTGAACCGTTTACAATGGTAATTGCAGATTGGAATATTGATTTAAAGTTTTATGAGTTAGTTTGGGATGGAAATGAAAAGTATGTTTCTGAATTACCTTTAGAACCTAAAATCTGGTCGTCTTCAACTTTGTATAATTCAGTTATGAAACAAGAAAGATATAATTGGTTTGATGCTTTTAAATTAAAACAGGAATTAAATGCAGAATCTGTTTTGCAATTTCATAAAAAAGCTGGTAAAAATAATAATGATTATGGAGTTGTTATGGATAGAGGTTTTGTGAAAACAACCAGTATAACCCAAGTTGAAAAAACAATTGATTTTATTGAAATGATTCATGAAAATTTACTAAATAAAACGATAACAAAAAGTCAATTTAATTTACCTTCCGTTGTAAATGGCTAATACAGGAATCATTATAACACTCGCATATCCAGAAACTATAGTGATGGTTTCTAAAGAATGGTTTTCACCTTTTTTAAGATTTTTTGGTGTTGGAAAAAAAAATTATTTACGCGCTGGTCATGCTGCATTAGTGCTTATTGATAAGCAAACGGGTGTTTTAGAATATCATGATTTTGGTCGTTATATTACACCTGAACCTTATGGAAGAGTTCGTGGAAGCGAAACAGATAATGAATTACATTTTCATATAAAAGCTGAAATTGCAAATAACTCTTTAACCAATCTAAATGATATTTTAAACTTTTTAGCAACCCACCCAAAATTAACGCATGGTGATGGAAAAATGGTAGCTTCGGTTTGTAATGCTATTGATTATAAAAAGGCGAGAGTACATATTACTGCAATGCAACAGAAGCATTTTATACGTTATGCTGCATTCTTAAAAGATGCTTGTAATTGTGCTAGATTTGTAACTGATACTTTAATAGCTTCAGTAACCGATTCTAAAATTAAAAAAAGACTTGTAAGATCTAAATGGTTTACGCCAAGTACAGTTGGAAATGTGTTGATTAGCAACACAGAAAAACATGCTTTTGAAGTTTCTGAAACTGGAATTATTTTTGAATACAAAGGCTCTCAAACCAGTGAAAATTTAAAATGTTTTTTAGATAAATTAAAGCATCATGAACCAAGTTTTATAGGAACATTAAAACCAAAACCGGTTGATGATTTGCATCATAAAGCACAATGGTTATCTGGTATTGCTGCCGGTGCTTGGTTTGAACTGCATCACATAGGGCATGAAATTGAATATCAATTTAGGAGAATTTCACCTTATGGGAATATTGATGTTCATGATACGTTTTCTGTAGAAGATTCAACCTTTAATTATAACCAAGCTTTTGAGTTTGTCCATTATTCAAATTGTAGTTTTTTCCATATTGAACAAAATGGAAAAATTTACAAATTCAACAGAAAATAAAAGGATTAATTAATGGCGAAAGGAGCACTTAACTTAAAAGTTGGAATCGTTACTTTAAACTTTTTTGTGGTTGTAAAGTTTACCATGCTAAAATATCCGCGCATAGCGCCAAATGGCGATGTTAGTAAGCACCCAGAAGTGTAAGTGTGAGATTCGCCTGGTCTTAAAACAGGTTTTTTGCCAATAACACCTTCACCTGAAACGATTTCAATATTATTTAATGCATCATAAATTTTCCAGTGACGTGCATTAAGCTGAACAGAGTCTTTACTTTGATTTTCAATAGTTATATGATATCCAAAGGCAAACTGTATTTTATAATTTTTATAAAATGAGCCTTCAAAAGTGGTTTCTACTGAAATTTTTATGCCTCTTGTTACTTGTTGAACCATATTATCTACTGATATACAATATGTTTAGTGATGCAAAAATAAGATTTTTTTTGGCTCATATGGAATTAAATGAAATTATTCCGATTAATTCGAGATGTTTATCGAGGAACCTTCACCAAATCCTATAATTCTGTCATAACGTTTGCCTAAATCTCTGTAATAAACAATTACTTTATAATTGTTCTCGGTTTGATAAAAATTTCCGCTTACGGCACCTTCGTTAATCGATCCATTATCATTAACAACAACATATTTATAGTTATAAAACCCTTGTTTTAAAAGCATAGAACATTTAAAAACCTTATCATAATTATCATAAATCATTTTGGTATTATCTTCAATTGTATAATTATTGAAATTACCATATACATGAATGGTTTTTCTTTCTAAATCTTGGTTTGGTAATAAAGAAAAAAGCATCCAAACATAATCTGCTTCAATATCAGAATTATCGGCATCAATATTTGTGATGAGGTAATTTCCATTAATGTCCGGATTATATGTATAAGGTCTATTGACTCTTGAATAGTTTGTAAACAAATAATTGTGATATAAATTTTCTAAATCAATGGACTGAATGCCAGTGTTTGCGGCGCGGACATCTTTATTTTCGAAAAACAGATATTCGTTTCCTGCCCAAAAACTAGATTCGGAATCATATTTATAAATAAGTTGACTTCCTATGGTATATTGTGGAACAAGATTGGTAATAGCTGTATTTAAATTGTTGTTTTGAATGACAGCGACTTTTACATTTTGTTTTGGGTTATTTAGTTGAATGCTGTTTGGTACAATAGTTATTTCAACACGTTGTTTAGATTCTATGTAAGCAATGTCTCTTGAGCGTTTTATGTTTACCCCAACACTTGCAAAATCTTCATAAACCATAAACTTTCTTGTAAAAACCAGTTCATTATCACTATTAAAAATGTTCATCAAATAGTTTCCAGAAATTTTGAGTCTTTTTGTTTGCTCGTTTGGAATGGTAAGTTTGTAATGTGAATAAATTTGATAGGTATTAAAAGAATTTTCATAGCTACGAATTCGTTGATTATCAATACCGTCTAAATATTCAGATTTTACTAAAACTGAAGGTGTCCAATCAAAATTATAATGCTCAATTGTGTAATAATAGTCATCTTCATTACCATTTAAGGCATCAAACTCTAAATCTAAATACGAGCCAAGTTTTAGGACAGGTAATTGACTTTCGTTGGTGTTTCCTTTAAAATTTATTGTTTTAATGTAATTAGGTGGGTTTACTTCTTCAACTTGGGCAAAAATAGCTGTTGCGATAAAGCCAAATAATAAAAAGAAATATGATTTATTTTGCATTAATAAACTGTTTTTTTGTAAATATAATCAAATTTTATACCTAAAAATGAACTTACCGAAAACAGCATAAATTTCTATGTTAATTATTATGTAATCTGCATTATTAATTTGTAAATTTGCTGCGTTTTTAGACAACTAATCTCAATAAATTAAAATATGTCAAACGACATTCGTATCAAAAAAGGTCTAGACATTAAACTAAAAGGTGAAGCTGAAAAAACCTCTGAACAGGCAGTAATAAGCAACTTTTATACTTTAAGACCTCAAGACTTTCACGGCGTAACACCAAAATTAATTTCTAAAGTTGGAACAAAAGTAAAAGCAGGAGAACCTGTTTTTTATGATAAATCCAATGAAAATATAAAATTTGTTTCTCCAGTTTCTGGCGAAATTATAGAAATTGCTCGTGGTGAAAAGCGCAAAATATTATCTATTAAAATTCAAGCAGATAAACAGGATTCTTATTTTGAGAATCCTATTTTAAATTTGGAAACTGCAAAACCAGAAGATGTAAAATCACTTCTTCTTTCATCAGGTTGTTGGCCTTTTATAAAACAACGACCTTATGATGTGATTGCAAATCCAAATAAAGAGCCTAAAGCAATTTTTATTTCTGCTCATGCATCTGCTCCTTTAGTAGCGAATTATAACTACACACTACAAGGTAAAGAAAAGGAGTTGCAGGCAGCTGTAACTGCATTAGGAAAATTAACTAAAGGAAAAGTTCATGTTTCTGTAGGGAAATTTGGTAAATCTCCAATGGCAAGTTTGTCGGGTATTACTTTGCATAATGTATCGGGTCCACATCCGTCTGGAAATGTTGGAACACAAATCAATAAAATAGACCCTGTAAATAAAGGAGAAGTGGTTTGGACAGTAACTCCACAAGACATGGTTATTATAGGTGAACTATTATTAACAGGTAAATTTAATGCAGAGCGCATTGTGGCTTTGGTAGGTTCTTCAATAGAAAAACCAAGATATTTTATAACAAAATTAGGATGTGAAGTTGCAACAATGATATACGATAAGGGTATTGAAAAAAATGCTCATGTTCGTATCATATCTGGCGATATTTTATCTGGTAAAAAAGTGAATCCTGATGGTTATCTTGATTACTATAGTAATACCATTACTGTAATTCCTGAAGGTGACGATTATGAGTTTTTTGGATGGACTACACCAGTATTTAATAAAATATCTACAACTAGAGCATTAACCTTCTCTTGGTTATTTCCAAACAAAAAATACGATTTAAACACCAATACAAATGGTGAGCATCGTGCTTTTGTAACTACAGGTAATTATGAAGGAGTATTTCCATTAGATATATTTCCAATGCAAATATTAAAAGCTTGTATGTATAAAGATCTTGACGAAATGGAAGCTTTAGGAATGTATGAAGTAGCACCTGAAGATTTTGCATTAACAGAATTTGTATGTGTTTCTAAACAACCACATCAAGAAATTATTAGAAAAGGTTTAGACTTAATGTTAAAAGAAATAGGATAAGGTTATGGGATTAAAAGAAAAATTAGATTCTATCAAAGAAAAAGGAGAGGGAAAAAAGTGGCTGCCTGCTTTTGAAGCTTTTCATACTTTTTTATATACGCCTGACGAAACTACACATTCCGGCGGCCACATAAAAGGAGCCGATGATTTGAAAAGAACGATGATGATGGTGGTGTTGGCACTTATACCTTGTTTGATATTCGGGATGTTCAACACAGGTTTTCAACACTTTCGGGCATTTGGCGAACCAGTAGATTTTTTCTCTATGGATGCATTTTGGTATGGCTTCTTAAAAATACTCCCTCTTGTGGTAGTTTCTTATGTGGTCGGACTGGGAATTGAGGTGCTTTTTGCAATCATTAAAGGACACGAAGTTGAAGAAGGTTATTTTGTGACGGGAATGTTGGTGCCATTAATTGTGCCTGTGGACATCCCGCTTTGGATGCTTTCTGTAGCTGTAATTTTTGGCGTTGTTATTGGAAAGGAAATATTTGGGGGAACCGGAATGAATATTTTAAATCCGGCCTTAACCATCCGCGCATTTTTATTCTTCGCCTATCCAACCTGGATGAGCGGTGATAAAGTTTGGGTGGGCGGCGCTGTTGAAAGAGCCAATGAAATGGCTGCCGGTGCAGATGTTTCCGCCGTATCAGGAGAAACCATTCTGGGCAGTTTGGCGCAAGGCAGAGAAGTCGCTTATTCTGTTTATGATATGTTTTTCGGGTTTATTCCTGGTTCGGTGGGAGAAACATCCACCTTCTTAATTTTATTGGCGGGCATTTTCTTAATTTTTACAAAAATAGCAAGCTGGCGAATCATGGTTTCGGCGGTACTTGGCGCTTTGGTGATGGGACTTATTTTTAATGGTGTTGTGAATGCTGGATGGATTGAGGAAGGAAGCAAGTTTTATAGTTTAATGAATACCGTATTTTGGCATCATTTAATCATTGGCGGTTTTGCATTTGGGGTGGTGTTTATGGCAACTGATCCGGTAACCGGTTCGCAAACCAATAAAGGAAAATGGATCTACGGATTTTTAATTGGTTTTATTTCAATTTTGATCAGGGTATTCAATCCTGCATATCCGGAAGGCGTTATGTTGGCAATTTTGTTAATGAACGTATTTGCGCCAACCATTGACCATTATGTAGTGCAAGGCAATGTTAAAGAAAGATTAAAACGTTTAAAAGCAAAAACAGCGTAACAATGGCAAAGAATCTTGAAAGTAATGTATATACGATGCTCTTCGCATCGGGAATGGTAATAATTGTTGGTGCATTGCTGGCTTTTGTGTCTTCTTCCTTAAGTGAAAAAATTACTGAAAATAAACGTATTGAAAAGCAACAGAATATTTTATACGCTATGGGCGTTAATGAAAATGATGAAACCAGCGTTGATTTTGTTTCTAAAGATGCAGTAGGGGATGTTTTTTCAAAATACATCACCAAACAATTAGTCATTACAGGAAATAAAGTAGTTGAAGACCCAAATGCTTACCTAATTGACATTAAAAAAGAAGCGACCGAAGCTAAGAATCCTAACTATCAAAGAAGACTTCCTTTATTTATTGGAGAAAAAGATGGCAAAACATTGTACATCATTCCCGTGAGAGGGAAAGGTTTGTGGGATGCCATTTGGGGATATATCGCGTTAGATGACCAATTAGTTGTGCAAGGCGTATATTTTGACCATCAAGGTGAAACACCTGGTTTAGGAGCCAATATTAAAGAGCGTTTTTTTATGGATGATTTTAAAGGAGAACATATTTTGGATGATGGCACTTTTAAAGGAATCACTGTGGCGAAAGGAAATGCAGACCCTAAAAATATGGATAAAACCGATTTTGAGGTAGACGCCATTGCCGGAGCAACAATTACAGGTAACGGTTTATCTGCAATGCTTAAGAAAGATTTGGCAATGTACATACCTTATTTAATAACATTAAAGCAATAATTTATGGGACTTTTATCAAAAAAAGATGCAAAATTAATTACAGATCCTTTGGCGGATAACAATCCTATCACCATTCAGGTATTAGGTATTTGTTCTGCTTTGGCGGTTACGGCAGAGTTAAAACCCTCTATTGTAATGGCAGTATCGGTAATGTTTGTTTTGGCCATGGGAAGTACGGTAATTTCATTAATAAGAAATATTATTCCGTCAAAAATCAGAATTATTGTACAACTTGTTGTTGTAGCAACATTGGTAATTATTGTGGATCAAATCTTAAAGGCTTTTGCTTATGAGCTTTCAAAACAATTGTCGGTTTTCGTTGGTTTGATTATTACAAATTGTATCATTATGGGTCGATTTGAAGCTTTTGCTTTGGCAAACGGACCCTGGAAATCATTTTTGGACGGCATCGGAAACTCTGCCGGCTATGGAATTATTTTAATAATTGTTGGTTTCTTCAGAGAGTTATTGGGCTCCGGTTCATTATTGGGGTATAAAGTTTTAGGAGATGCTATTGAAAAAACCGGCGTTTATGCTTATGGATATGAAAACAACGGATTTATGTTGCTGGCACCCATGGCGTTAATCACCATAGGAATCATCATTTGGGTACAACGCTCAAGAAATACATCATTAATCGAACACAATTAAAATTAGTTGGAGGCCATCAATTTCAGTAAACAAAAATTACTGAAAACTGAAAACTGAAAACTGAAAACTGAAATATATGGAACACATAGAATTATTTTTTAAGTCGATATTTATAGATAATATGATATTTGCCACATTCTTGGGGATGTGCTCCTATCTGGCAGTGTCCAAAAAAGTGGCGACAGCAGTCGGACTTGGAGCTGCAGTTATATTTGTGCTTGCAATTACAGTTCCCTTAAACTGGTTGTTGGATGTTTATTTATTAAAGGACGGCGCTTTGGTGTGGTTAGGCCCGGAATATGCCGAATATGATTTAAGTTTCCTTTCATTCATCATGTTTATTGCCACCATAGCAACAATGGTGCAATTGGTTGAAATCATTGTGGAAAAATTTGCTCCGGCATTGTACAACTCTTTGGGAATCTTTTTGCCTTTAATAGCGGTAAACTGCGCTATTTTAGGAGGCTCATTATTCATGCAATCTCGCGAAATCCAAACATTGGGATTGGCATTTAACTATGGGATAAGTTCCGGAATTGGCTGGTTTCTGGCTATTTTGGCCATTGCGGCAATTAGAGAAAAAATTAGGTATTCACATGTTCCGCCACCGCTAAGGGGATTGGGAATCACTTTTATTATCACAGGTTTAATGGCCATCGGTTTTATGAGTTTTGGAGGAATGCTGACAGGAGGCGATGAAGAAGAAGCGTCCAAAGAACAAACTACTGTTGTTAAGCAAATTGTAGTAAAAAAAGACGCTATAGACATAGCTAAGAACGAAACAGAAATCACTAAATAATGATCATATTAGCAGCAAATACAGTCGGCACAATTTTAGCAACAGTAGTGGCTTTTTTAGTAATAACACTATTATTGGTTGCAGTATTATTGTTTGTAAAACAAAAATTATCACCTTCAGGCCCTGTGAAAATCAGAATCAATGGCGAAAAGGAAATTGAAGTATCTTCCGGAGCATCATTACTGACCACTTTGGGGAATGCGAAAATATTTTTGCCGTCTGCCTGCGGCGGCGGCGGAACTTGTCTGCAATGCGAATGTCACGTGCTTTCTGGCGGCGGAGAAGCTTTACCAACAGAAACGCCCCACTTTAGTCGTAAAGAATTAAAAGAAGGCGTGCGTTTGGCTTGTCAGGTAAAGGTGAAACAGAATATGGAAATCAGCATTCCTGAAGAAGTATTCGGTATTAAAAAATTCAACGGAACAGTCGTAAGAAATTATAACGTGGCATCCTTCATCAAGGAATTTGTTGTTGAAATCCCTGAAGATATGGGTTACAAAGCCGGTGGATATATTCAAATTGAAATTCCGCCCTGCGAAGTAAATTTTTCAGACATGGATATTACAGCGCATCCCGAAGAACATGAAACACCGGATAAGTTTAAGGAAGAATGGGATAAATTTGCTTTATGGCCTTTAAAAATGGTGAATAAAGAAACTGTTGAACGTGCCTATTCCATGGCTTCTTATCCAGCTGAAGGAAAAGAAATTATGCTGAATGTGCGAATCGCAACACCTCCTTTTGACAGGGCTAAAAACGGATGGATGAATGTAAACCCGGGTATTGCATCATCCTATATTTTCTCACGTAAAGCAGGAGATAAAGTGGTAATTTCCGGACCTTATGGCGAATTCTTCATCAACGAATCCGATGCAGAAATGTTATATGTGGGCGGTGGAGCCGGTATGGCGCCAATGCGTTCTCATTTATACCACTTGTTCAAAACCTTAAAAACAAAAAGAAAAGTAACTTTTTGGTATGGAGGAAGATCAAAACGCGAATTGTTTTATACTGATCACTTCCGTGAACTGGAGAAAGAATTCCCTAACTTTAAGTTTTACCTGGTTTTGTCTGAACCTTTGCCGGTTGACAATTGGGTAAACAAAAAAGACATAAACGATCCTGAAGGAGACGGATTTACAGGTTTTGTGCACAATGCCGTAATTAACGAATATCTTTCTAAGCACGAATCGCCTGAAGATCTTGAGCTGTATTTTTGCGGGCCGCCGTTAATGAATCAGGCCGTGCAAAAAATGGGCGAAGATTTTGGTTTGGCTGACGAAAATATTAGATTTGATGACTTTGGAGGATAATCGAAGAAATCAAAAAAAATAAGAATAGTGAATCCGATACCTTTGTGTCGGATTTTTTTATGTAATAACGTTTAAAAATGAGCAGACCACTTACAAAGCAAGAAATGCATTATTTGGCCATGAACATTGTAGGAAAAGATTTGGAAGCCAAAGGCTATCAATTTATTGCCATTAACAGCCAGTTAAAAAAGAACCCGCAGTTTGTATGTGTTGACAAAAACAATGTTCGCTTTTTTGTGGTCGTAAAAGTGGTTGGCATTTCTCAATATCACATTCCTTATGATGTTATTTGGATGGAAACCATCAAACTGCACGCCCAAAAAAACAAGGCCAAAGTCCTGTTTGCAAATGTGGGATTGGGCCACGCCGACAATAAGGATTTAATGCCTTGCTTGAATGAACCATATTTGCTCCAATATGAAGGTTTGGAACTTTTGGATGTGGATCAAAATTAAATCACCCCCCATACCCATAATAACCTAACAAAAAAAGCACGCCGTTGGGCGTGCTTTTTATTATAAAACAAGCTATCAATTACTCAACTTTACTTTCAAGTAATTTGAAAAATTGATCTAATTTTGGCATTAAAACAATACGTGTTCTTCTGTTTTTAGCTCTTCCTTCAACAGTTGCATTGGTATCCAACGGCATATATTCGCTTCTTCCTGCGGCAACCAAACGTTGTGGCTCAATATTAAAGTCGTTTTGTAAAACCCTGATTACAGAGGTTGAACGTTTAACACTTAAATCCCAGTTGTCTTTCATGTCTGAAGTGCTGATCGGCATATTATCCGTATAACCTTCAACCATAACCTCCAATTCAGGTTGTGCCCCAATAACATCGGCCACTTTTTTCAATACGCGTTTTGCATCGCTTGAAATTACGTGACTTCCGCTTTTGAACAATAATTTGTCGGCAATTGAAATGTAAACCACCGTTTTTTCAACGTTTACCTGAATGTCTTCATCACTAAAGCCATCTTTCAACACACTTTTTAATTTAAACCCTAAAGCCAAATTCATAGAATCTCTTTGGGTGATTGCTTTTTGAATATATTGGATATATTCATCTTTTTTACCCATTTGAGTCAATGTTTCTTTGATACTTTCTGAAGCAGATTTAGATAAAACAGTCAAGTTTTCAACATATTCCAATGTTTTCTCCTTGTCTTTTTTCAAATCAGCCACTTGTTGATTCAAAGCATTCAATCTGCTTTCACTTTCAATTCTACATTTCATTAATTCAGCTTTGGTATCAACCAGTTCCGAACTCTTCATGTTGTAATTATTTTCCATTTCCGTGTACTTCTTTTGAGAAACACATGAAGTTAAAAAAATAGATGCCAAAAGCATCAAAATTCCGATTTTCTTCATAATTTTAAATTAATTTAATTGTTTTTAGTGTGAAACAAAAGTAAATAAAACTAGGTATCGATTCTTAAATTATAATTAATTTATGATATTTTTAAGAATAAATAAAACTTTATATTTACCGTCTAATTTCATTAATAATTCAATAACAGTTAAAGTTATGAAAAATTGTCTACTTCTGCTCTTTTTATTGGGATTTATTTCCTGCGGAAATCAGGAAAGTGAGCTAAAAATACTAGAGGGAAACGCTATAGGAACCACCTTTACAATTCGATATCTGGATGCAGGAAGCAACAATTATGAAACCAAAATAGACAGTTTAATTGCTGCCATAAACAAATCGGCTTCCACTTATATCCCAACTTCAGATCTTTCAAAAATAAATATAGGCGATACCACTGTTTTGGCTGATGCAAATTTACAGCAGGTTTTTACAAAATCAGCAAAGATATTTAAAGAAACTGAGGGTGCTTTTGACCCAACAGTAGGAATTTTGGTAAACGCCTGGGGATTTGGTCCCGAAAAACCTATTGAAAATCTAGATTCCTTAAAAGTGCAAGAATTATTAAAATTTGTGGGTTTTGATAAAGTACAGCTAGAAAACGGAAAAATAAAAAAATTATATCCGGAAATTTATTTGGATTTTAATGCCATCGCAAAAGGCTATCTGGTTGATATGGTGAGCCGCATGTTCGAAAAAAACGGCGTCGCAAATTATATGGTTGAAATTGGCGGCGAAATTAGGGCAAGAGGCAAAAATGAAAAAGGCACGCCTTGGAAAATAGCCATTGAAAATCCGAATACCGACGGAAGTCGATCTTTTGCCACCATAATTGAACTTAAAGATGAATCCATTGCCACTTCCGGAAATTACCGGAAATTCAAAGTTAAAGAAGACGGCACAAAATATGTGCACACCATAAATCCGAAAACAGGATTTGCCAAAGAAAGCAATTTGCTGAGCGCATCGGTGATTTCAAAATCGGATTGTGCCGATGTTGACGCTTATGCCACAGCTTTTATGGAAATGGGATTTGAGAAATCCAAAATATTTTTAAAAAGACATCCCGAATTAAAAGCCTTTCTGATTTATGTAGATGAAAAAGGTGAAATGCAGACTTATAAATCCGACAATTTCGACAATTAAGAAGTGCCTAAAGTACTTGGAGTGCCTAAAGTGCACTAAAGTTTTTAAAGTGAGTTAAATTAAAACAACTCTAAACATTCCAAATTCGAGGCTTGATTAATTATAACAATTAATTTATTTATAACAAACAGGCAAAATTTCGTTTTTCGTTAAACAGTATTTTTCAATGAGTTCCGAAGAAATTTTTTCTGAATAATTAACTTCTTCCACCTTAAAACCAACGGCACGCAAACGGTCAAAATAATCTTTGCCATAAACACGAACGTGGTCATATTGCCCAAAATGTTTGGTGCGCTCTTCAGCATTGGTAATAGAAAAATCTTCATAGGTTTTTTCTCGGCCTAAATCTTGCGGAATTTGAAAAATCCCCATTCCGCCGGGTTTTAAAACTCGGTACAATTCGCTCATTGCTTTTTTATCATCCTCAATATGCTCCAAAACATGGTTGCAAAAAATGACATCAAAGGTATTTTCATCAAAAGGTAAATCACAGATATCCGCTTTTACATCAACAATGGGAGAATATAAATCGGCTGTTAAATAATCTAAATTCTCAAGGTTTTTAAACCGTTTTAAAAAACATTGCTCAGGCGCAATGTGCAAAACCTTTTTTGGTGCCGCAAAAAAATTGGTTTCATTTTTCAAATACAGCCAAAGCAATCTGTGCCGCTCCAGCGAAAGTGTGCCTGGCGCCAACGCGTTTTTACGCTGCTTTCCGTAGCCGTAAGGCAAAAACTTTCTGAAACTTTTGCCGTCAATTGGATCGGTAAAGCGAGAACCTTTTAAATAAATTGCCAAGAACGGACTTACCCAATAACTCGCTTTTATAAGTATTGGTCGCGGTATTTCATTGAGTATGAATTTGAATAATCCTTCCACTTATTTATAGTCTTCCCTAGTTGGAGAAAAAACGTCAGTCACTTTGCAATTTGTTAATGCCTTGCCGCTATGAACTATATTTGAAGGAATGTTGGCAATCATTCCCGCTTCCAAAACTGTAGTGACACCATCAATAAGCATTTCCAGTTTTCCCTCAATTACTTGGGTTGTCTGTTCGTGAATATGGGCATGTTCAGGCAACAAAGAACCTTCTTGAATCTCCCAAAAAGCAATGGTGAAATTATTTGTATGAAAAAAACGTCCGTTAAAACCTTTGATGATTTCTTTCTGTTCAATTTTGGAAATATCCTGAATCATTTGATTTGACCTAAATTTTCTGTTTAAACTCATTTTCTTCATCACTTTCAATTCCCAAAGCCTCATAAATATAGCTAAAAGTAGAAAGTATCTCAGGTTTTCCGTTTATAATGGCAACATCGTGCTCAAAATGCGCACTTGGTTTGCCGTCTTTAGTTAAAATGGTCCAGCCATCTTTTAATTGATTAATTTGGTGCGTTCCCAAGTTCACCATAGGTTCTATGGCAACCACCATTCCTTCCGTAAATTTTTTACCTCTTCCCCTGAATCCATAATTTGGCATTTCGGGATCTTCATGCATTTCCTTTCCCAATCCGTGCCCAACCAATTCCCTAACAATTCCGTAACCGTGCTTTTCACAATAATGTTGAATGGCATAACCCACATCACCAACCCTGTTACCGGCTTTAAACTCACGGATTCCCATATACAAGCTTTCTTTGGTTATTTTCAACAATTTTTTGGTTTCCTCGGCAACTTCCCCAACTTCAAAAGTATAGGCGTGATCACCGTAAAATCCGTTTTTTAAAGCACCGCAATCTATAGAAATAATATCGCCTTCCTGCAATGGTTTATCGTTTGGAATTCCGTGAACAATTTGGGCATTGGGACTCATGCATAAAGCATTTGGAAAACCGTACATTCCTAAAAAACCTGGAAAAGCACCTTGGTCTCTTATAAACTCGTCGGCCAATTTATCTAAATATAACGTGGTAACGCCTGGTTTTACTTCTTTCGCCAAAATCCCTAAAGTTTTTGACACGATCAGGGCGCTTTCACGCATCAGTTCAATTTCGGCTCTCGTTTTAAGTTTTATCATTTTATCATAAAATTTATGCTGCAAAGGTACTTCAAAAAAATAATTTTTATACTTGATTTTTCTGAAAAAACCCTTCATCAAAAAATAGTCCAAAAAATGATTTAAAACAGTTTTTTTAGCTAAAATCAATTGTACATTTGACCAAAATTATTTGATTGATGATTATGTATAAAGCCGTTAGCGCAGCAGAAGCTGTAAAAATAATAAAATCACACGACAGAATATATATTCAAGCGGCGGCCGCAGCACCACAAGAATTGATTAATGCCATGGCGGCGCGACACGAAGAACTTCGTGGCGTAGAAGTTTGTCACTTGCACACCGAAGGTGAAGCGCCTTACGCCGACCCAAAATACAAAGACAGTTTTCACGTTAATTCGCTTTTTATAGGCGCAAACGTGCGCCATACCCTAAAAGCGGGCAATGGTTCTTACACACCGGTATTTTTAAGTGAAGTTCCCAATTTATTTAAACGAAATATCCTTCCTGTTGATGTAGCCCTGATCCAGGTTTCTACACCCGACAAGCACGGTTATTGTTCTCTTGGGGTTTCGCTGGAAGCCACTTTGGCGGTTATAGACAATGCAAAGCACGTAATTGCCCAAATAAACGAGCAAATGCCACGGGTTCACGGCGAAGGCATCATTCATATTTCTGAACTGGATACTTTTGTTGAAGTAAATCTGCCCATTCACCAGCATACTTTGGCAGAACCAACACCCACAGAAGATAAAATTGGCGGTTTTATTGCTGAATTGATTGAAGACAGAAGTACCTTGCAAATGGGTATTGGAAGCATTCCAAATGCGGTTTTGCATAAATTGGGAAATCACAAAGATTTAGGTTTGCATACCGAAATGTTTTCCGATGGCGTTATTGATTTGATTTTAAAAGATGTCATTAACGGAAATTATAAAGGCGTAAATGCAGGAAGGGCTTTGGCCACATTTTTAATGGGATCCAAACGCTTATACGATTATGTGGATGACAATCCGTTTGTTGAATTGCGATCATGCAATTACGTGAATGATGTTTCCGTAATCAAGCAAAACCCTAAAATGATTTCGATAAATTCGGCGATTCAAGTTGATTTAACCGGACAAGTTTGTGCCGATTCTATTGGAACAAGATTGTATTCAGGCGTTGGCGGACAAATGGATTTTATAAGAGGCGCCAGTTTAAGCGAAGGCGGAAAAGCCATTATCGCCATACCGTCAATGACAGAAAAAGGAATTAGCCGCATTGTCCCATTTTTAAATAAAGGTGCGGGAGTTGTAACCACCAGAGCACACGTTCAATATATTGTTAGCGAATATGGCGTTGCCAATTTATATGGAAAAACCATTAAACAACGGGTAAAAGAACTGGTAAAAATTGCGCATCCCGATCATAGGGAAGCCATTGAAAAAGAATTTTTTGAAACTACCGGAATGTAAAAAATAACCCAAAGACGAAAAAAGTCGGGATTTCAATTATAGAAATTCCGGTTTTTTTTTGATTTGATTTTGTATGATCGTCTTAAAAATCAAAATACCAATTGAATACATCGGTTTTCAATCCGAAGGAAATCCAGGTGGAATTTGATGCGGAAAAACCTTTGGCCGGCGCTGTTGGATCAAATTTTCTATAGTTTAAACCGCCAAATAATTTTAAATTGGTGGCAGGATTCACCAAATAACCCAACTGCAAATCGCCTATAAAAACATTGGCTACATTTCCCTGACCAATCTTATTGCCATAATCTGAAACCCGATCATCATTATCAGCAAAAATATCGCCTCCATAACTTTTGGTATCTGTTCCGTCAACAAAATCAAATCCTTTTTTGCCAACCACTATTTTTGCGTTTGCAAACCAGCGGTTTTTGGTGTAATTCATAATTCCGACCGCTTCCCTAAAATTAGCACCCCATAAATGCGCCAACGGTTGGTTGTTATGTCCAAAATTATAATTCAATTCATCATGGGAATAGGTATAAGGGCGCACCGCATTGAATTCGGCCTGCAAGAACAAATTTTCCACATGAAATGCATTGTAATATTTTACGCCAAACTGCGCGCCAAATTTATTGGCCCACCAGCCATTGCTTTTGGTCATTTCGCTTACCCTAAAATCGTCTAGCAAAAATTGGGAATAAAATGTAATCGCTTTCATTTTGTATTTTAAACTAAGTCCGAGCGTTGTATTTCCCGCTCTTGAACCAGTGGCAAACTCCACTGCGGAATAAAAGATGAGCGGATTTACATAAGTGATGTCGAAACCTCTGTCGTTTGCATCATCCCAAATAACCGCTTCAAACAATCCGATATTGAATTTTTTTGTGACGTTCCAATCCAAATAATGCATCGCCATATATTTTTGTTTGTAAGCGCCGTCAACCGTCAATTCAGGTCTTACGTCCTGCATCCACATAAAAAAATTGGTGTATTTTATCTTCCAAAAATTGGCGGAAATTTTAAAATACGGATAAGGTGATGCCACATCCGACAGAAATAAAGAACGATATCCATCGCCTATAAAATTTTTGCCGCGACCAAACTGAAAGTTTAAATGATTGCTCGGCGTATAGGAAATATAAGCTTCCGCGACCGGATAATCATAAGCATCTTCCTGAAATGGTTTGGCAATACCGCGTCCGGGAATGATTGCCGGATTTCCGCCGGATGGTTTTATGGATTCGGCATATTCGTTTACATAATTGGCAAACCGGCCCTGACTTTCATAAAAACTCGTTGAAAAACTTAGCGTTTTGCCAATTGCGCCGTTTACCTGAATGGCACGTGTGTTGTTGTACGTTTTAACGCCTTCACTGTCTTTCCCCAATTGCAAATCGACCATTGGGTTGATGGTAAACCAAAAATCTTTTCCCTGAATATACACCATATGTTCATTGAACAATTTGCGGCCAAACCAAGTCGATTTTGGCGTGATTAACTTGTTTTTCAATGCATCCAAATCCACATATTCGCGAACTTCATTGTACAAATACGGCTTTACGGCCGTATGAGAATTGCCGGCATCGTTTAAATAGGCATCATAAGCATTGTAAGTTGTATGCGTAAAAGGAATTTGTAATTCGCTCTTGTGCTCTGGAAACAACGTGATTTTTGGTTCATCAAGCGTTAAATCTTCCTGTTTCTTAGGAAGTGCTTCTGCCACAAGAACTTCTTTTTGGGTAATTTCATCTTCCGCATTGTCTTCCAAAGGAATTTTTAAAGGAAAAACAAACTGCATTTCTATTGCGTGGTTGTTATATTTTGCCGGCGTAATTGTTGGCAGTGTTGCAAAAACGCGTTCAATTTCGGCCTTTAATTCTTTGTAGGGAGAATTTGCATAAATCACTTTAAAATTTCCTGTTGCATCCACTAAAAAAATAATATTGGTGGTTGCTTTATATTGGTCTTTATTTAAAGTTTCAGGAATCTTGAATTCTGCAATCACTGCATTTTTGAGCTGATTTCTGAAACAAGTCTGCAATTCAGCAATAACAGCGGTGTCGCATGCTTCAAAAACAGGGTATTTTTCTATTTGGGAAAATCCGGAAATGGAAGTAAGCAACAGCAGAAAACTTAAAAATAGTTTGTTCATTATAAATTATTTCGAGATTTTTTGAACTTCAGTATTTTTTAATTGGTACTTCTCGCCACTTTCAACACAAGTTGCGAATCCGTTTTCATCAAAATTTAAACGATGCCCGTATTCACTGATCCAGCCAATTTGTTTTGAAGGATTCCCAACAACCAAAGCATACGGCAACACCCGTTTTGTAACAACGGCACCCGCGCCAACTAAGGCATATTCGCCAATTTCATTGCCGCAAATAATGGTGGCATTTGCGCCAATGCTAGCGCCTTTTTTTACCAAAGTTTCCTGATATTCATCTTTTCTGATAATGGCGCTTCTCGGATTTATGACATTGGTAAATACCATACTCGGACCCAAAAAAACATCATCTTCACAAATAACGCCCGAATAAATGGAAACATTGTTTTGGACTTTTACGTTTTTGCCTAAAACCACGCGTGGTGAAACAACTACATTTTGGCCAATATTACAGTTTTCGCCAATTTTCGAATTGGGCATAATATGGCTGAAATGCCATATTTTAGTGCCTTTTCCAATTTCACAGCCCTCATCTATAACGGCGGTTTCATGTGCGAAATAATCTGCCATGTTAATATGCTTCATTTGTTTTTCCGCCATCAGCAATTAATTTTGCTGCTGATGTTCCTATTCTTGTAACGCCCATTTTTACCATTTTTACGGCATCATCATAATTTCTTACACCTCCGGCAGCCTTTGCCTGCAGGGGTTTTGAATTTTCAACAATCAGTTCCATCGCTTCAAAAGTGGCGCCGTTGGGTTTGCCTTCTTCGGTTTTAAAAAATCCTGTGGATGATTTCACAAAAACGTTTTGTGCATTTTCTTTGCCAAAATTATCAAGCACCACATCGCGAATCAATTGCGACAAACCGATAATTTCATCATTGTCAAGTGCCGCAATTTCTATAATCCACTTTACCACCTTGTCATTGTCCAAGCCCAATTTTGTTCCTTTAAAAACTTCGGACTTCACCAAATTAATTTTCCCTTCCTTAAAAGCCCCATAATTTACCACATAGTCCAATTCATCAGCACCATCATCAATTGCTTGTTTCGCTTCCGCTAACTTTTTCGCTATGTCATTTGTTCCTTCATGAAACCCAATAACGGTTCCTATTAATGTTTCCGATTTTGCTTCATTTACCATTTGACGCGCCATGGCAACGAATTTCGGACGAATCATTGCCAGCTTAAAATTGTTTTCGATGGCCTCATTCACCAGTTCTTTTACTTTATTTTCTGTTTCAGTTTCAGAAATACCGGCTTGTTCGGCTGTTTTTAAATAGGTTGAATCTAAATATTGGTTGATGTTCATTGCTGTATATTATTTTACGAAAATACTAATTTACTTAACAAACTGTCCAAATAATAACCATTACTTACAAAAAAAATCCCGCAATTGCGGGATTTT
>DJWL01000061.1 GCA_002441545.1 Flavobacteriaceae bacterium UBA6231
TGTTTTTTGCTATTGTTTCACCCATCGCCTACTGTTTCTCCGTTTTATTTTTTTTATTATATCTTATTTTGTTTATGGTATAATTTCTTTAAAGGTTCCTAGCTACTGACAAGACTCCAAGGGAGGCTTCTTCGGATAGGCAGCTAGGTCATTTTTCGTAATATTTATTTTCCCTATCCTTTGTAACAATGTCCTCATTGATTATATACTCTTTTATTTTGTCATAGTAGCTTGTATCATCCATTTCATATTTTCTGTGAACAGCCCACCCAATATAATCAACAACTTGAAGATTTACACTAGATGCACTGCAGTGATGAAAAATATCGTATCTTAATGTTAATTTTTTCTGTTTTAAATATTCTTTTATGCCTATTCTAAGGGCTTTTATTTGCTTTTGCTTATTTTGCATTATTGGTAAATTATCCGTAATGATTACAAAGTTTTTATCTATAGCCAATTTATCAAGTAATTTTCCAATCGAGTATGTCAAATTATCAATATAAAAAGCATCCCTCTCTTGTCTTTTTTCAGGATGAACTTTTGATTTTTCCAAAATATATGAATACACTTTTACTTTATCTTTGTCAAATGTTGCGATAATATTAAACAACTCATTTTTGATATATTTATTGTCTTTATGGGCATGAAAATACTCTATATCAAATCTTTTCCCATTGAGTGGATCTAAGTTTCTTTCCAAAAGCTGGTATCTGTAATTTGAAATATACTCATGAAGATTAAAAGGTCTATTTTTAACTAAAAAGTGAAACATATAATGCTTTGAGCCTTTTTCTGAAAAATCCATTTCTCCTGATTCATCAACAAAAATATATGTAGTGTCGTTCATACTTTGCACTTTGACATCTTTATCAATTTTTATCTCAAGACTTTGTATAAAAGTTGAACTGTCAATTAAGCCCGTAAATAATGTTATCAACATATCTTTATCACTTTTACACAGATTTTGTAAATCTAAAAAGTAATTTGGATGCACATAAAGTTCTAAAGTATAGCTTTGAACATCATTCCATTCACTTATAAAATTTAAATTATAATGTGAGCTATCAAGTTTTATTGAAATATCGTATCTACCTTGTTGCTGTAATAAGTTTTGAACTATTCGTATATTGTTATGCATTCATATACTCTCTTTGTTTACCCATTACTATGATATTTGAGCTGTCATGAAGTAAATGGTTGCTCTCATCGCAGAATATTTTATAGTTCATTGGTTAGCCTTTTATTTTCTTGTATCTTTTCTAACTGCTGTTAAAAACTGATAATACAAATAACCTAAAGATACTTTGTTTAAAGTCATAGCAACATAAGAATCATTAAAATCTTCGATTTTTGACAAGATATTTATATATTTAAAAAGATTATTCCAACCATTAAAACTAAAATCTATCGTAGTATTACCCAAAAATCCATTCGTACAAAAACTTACTATAAATATCCAAAACAAAGCCAAAAGGTAATTACTAGAGTGATTTGAACTAGCCCAATGGGATAATGAAACCAATCCATCTGGTGCAAATTTAAAGAAAGATTTAAAATCTTTAAAAATTTTTGTTTTAATATCTTTTCTATGTTGTTCCAGCTCTAAAGCATGATATTTATTTGCTTCTATTTTGTTATTCAGTTTTTCAAATTGATTTTTTATGATTCTATATGTTTCTTGGGATGTTGTAGCTTTATCTAAAATTTCAATTCCATAAAAATTTATCTCTTTTTGTACATTTGTATATTCTAAGTCTAAGCCTTTGTGTAATTTTGCGCTTTTAAAATGATTATGTCCTTCAAATGTAACATATTTAAAAATAAGTTTTTTATGAAACTCCGTATCTCCAAAAAGTGCTAATTTTTTAAAATTTATTGCTTTAAATCCTATATCATTTTGCTTTGTTTTTTCTTTTATGTCTTCTTCCACAACACCTTCATGAAACACACTTTTAAAAAAATCAGCATTTTGTTCAAAATCAACATTTTCTATTTCAAGTTTATTAACAATCGCATGATGAAGTTTAAAATTTTCTATAAATTTACTATCATTGATTTTTAAGTTTGTTATCTCTATAGAACTATTGTATTTTTTCTCTTGAGGATTTATATAAAATTTGAAATTAGCAATAATATTACCAATTACTAAATTATTAACCTTTCCGCCCTCTAGTATAAAACTAGATATTTTATGTAATTTCTCAACTGATTGTGGTGATTTTATAATTAAATTTTTTTCAAATATGCAATCAACCCATTTAATATTACTTATTGGATTATTTATAGTGACTTCTACATTATCTTTAAAAATACAATTTTGTATTTCAAAATATTGTCCATTTTTAATAACATAATTATTTAAATCATAATTAAAAGATGCTCCACCACTCCCATCTCCAAAATTAAATGTGATTTTATTTGCAATAATAAGTAATTTAAACTCTATGTTTAAATCATAGCATGCACCACTTCTATTGCTTTTAATATCCCTTGCTAGAACACTTTCAATATTAACTTCATTCAATAAAATACTCCCAATATAACTCAAACAAAAATTTCATGCACTCTTTATTCGATTTTCTATCTCATTCCAGCTTAGTGCCATTTACGCATCTTTAACTCTAAAAAAACTACTACCACTTCCACTAAAATAGTATCCGTCTTTATAGTGATTTTTTAGCTCTTTATAGAGTTCTAGTGCGGGTTTGAAGAGGTCGTTGGCTTCCTCTGCGCTCATTGTTTTTAGTATCTCTTTAGATGGGGTTTTTTTGAGGCGTTCAACCTCGAAGTCATCTATGGGGTTGTAAAAATTCTCTCTGTAAACTCCATACACTTTTGGCGTACTTATCTCTATTTTTGGTGTAAAAG
>DJWL01000042.1:0-406 GCA_002441545.1 Flavobacteriaceae bacterium UBA6231
TGGTATACTATGTCCGTTTTTTGCAGTATGAGTATATAAGTAAAGAATTCTATAAGGAAATGAAATCTCTAACAAATCATTTTGAATTGGCTTTTAGTCTTGATGTTAATGATTTTATATTAAAAGAGTATAGCAACAAAAGTTTTGATATCGATACTGTAAAATTATTGAAATCATTAAGTAGTTTCTTGGAAATACATAGACCTCATTTTTTAAGTTTAGTAAATAAGCTTCACTCAATTCAAGGAATAGATTACGATAATTAATTACATTGCAGAAGAAACTTTTCAGAAATAATTCTCAAGAAAAACCCAATTATTATTATTTGATTTCAAATAATATCAACTATTATCAATCTGAATTATCACTCAAAAAACAGCAAAATGTTGTACCTATGTTGTACCTA
>DJWL01000042.1:535-2560 GCA_002441545.1 Flavobacteriaceae bacterium UBA6231
TGTCTACCAATTCCACCACGCCCGCTAAAGGTTTGCAAATATAATCAAGATTTTTAAATTGCAAACACATCCCTTTAAAAACCTTCAATTTTTATTACTTTTGAAGCATATACAATTTTATCATGAAATACCCATTAATAAAAATTTTCAAACGAAACAAGAATGATTTTTTGGGTATTGCATCTGACCTCTAAAACAATANNACAATAAATATAAACAGATGAAAACTATTCAAGACTATATTAAAGAACACAAAGACCACTTTTTAAATGAACTCTTAGAACTCCTTAAAATTCCTTCAATAAGTGCAGACTCAGCTTATAAAAATGACGTTTTAAAAACCGCTGAAGCTGTTAAAATAAGTCTTGAAAAAGCTGGTTGTGATGTAGTAGAGATATGTAAAACCGACGGCCATCCTATTGTTTATGGTGAAAAAATTATTAATCCTAATTTACCAACAGTACTTGTTTACGGGCATTATGATGTACAACCAGCCGATCCCATAGAATTGTGGACTTCTCCTCCTTTTGAACCTGTGATTAAGAAAACTGATTTACATCCTGAAGGCGCCATTTTTGCTCGTGGAGCTTGTGATGATAAAGGTCAAATGTATATGCATGTAAAAGCACTGGAATTCATGACGAAAACCAATCAATTACCTTGTAATGTGAAATTTATGATAGAAGGCGAGGAAGAAGTTGGGAGTGTTAATCTGTCGAAATTTGTAAAAGCTAATCAGGAAAAGCTCAAAAATGATGTCATTTTAATTTCTGATACTGGCATGATTGCAAATGATGTTCCATCAATAACCACTGGATTAAGAGGTTTAAGTTATGTAGAGATTGAAGTTATTGGTTCAAATAGAGATTTACATTCCGGTTTGTATGGTGGTGCCGTTGCAAACCCAATCAATATTTTAGCAAAAATGATTGCATCGCTTCATGATGAAAACAATCACATTACCATTCCCGGATTTTATGATAAAGTTGAAGAACTTTCGAAAGAGGAACGTTCAGAAATGGCAAAAGCTCCATTTTCTTTAGATAATTATAAAAAAGCGTTACAAATTGAGGATGTTTACGGCGAAAAAGGTTATTCTACAAATGAGCGCAATTCCATAAGACCAACTTTAGATGTGAATGGTATATGGGGAGGATATATTGGTGAAGGTGCTAAAACAGTTATTGCTAGCAAAGCTTTTGCAAAAATTTCCATGCGTTTGGTACCACATCAAGATTGGGAAGAAATTACTGAATTATTTACAAAACATTTTGAAAGTATAGCTCCAAAAGGCGTGAAAGTTAAAGTAAAACCTCATCATGGCGGACAAGGCTATGTAACACCTATTGATAATGTTGGCTATAAAGCTGCATCAAAAGCATACCAAGAAACCTTTGGAAAAACCCCAATTCCACAACGCAGTGGAGGCAGCATCCCTATTGTGGCGTTGTTTGAGCAAGAGCTAAAAAGCAAAACCATATTGATGGGATTTGGGCTAGATAGTGATGCTATACATTCTCCAAATGAGCATTTTGGTCTTTTTAATTTTTATAAAGGAATTGAAACTATTCCTTATTTCTATAAATATTTTGCCGAGCTTTCTAAATAAATGAAAAACCAACATACCAACCACCTTATTGAACTTTTAGTTGGAACACTTTTTATTAGTACATCTGGGGTTTTAGGAAAATTCATTGATTTACCTACACCAGTAATTATTTGGTGCAGATGTGCTTTAGGAGCTTTATTTTTATATGGTTTTAGCAGAATAAAAAAATTCAACATAAAAATAAATTCAAAAAAAGATTTTTCAACTGTTTTTTTAAGCTCCTTATTTTTAGGCGTTCATTGGATAACATATTTTTATGCTTTAAAATTTTCTAATGTGGCGTTAGGAATGTTATCTCTCTTTACGTTTCCAATTATTACGGCATTGCTAGAACCTCTTTTTATAAAAACTAAATTAAACCCAATTCATATTTTTTTAGGCCTGATAGTTTTACTTGGCATATACATACTTGCTCC
>DJWL01000142.1 GCA_002441545.1 Flavobacteriaceae bacterium UBA6231
AAGAAAAGCAGGTAAATCAGCTTAATAAGTAAGTTATGGCATTGACAAAATACGAAAGAAGAATAAGAATTAAAAGCAGGATTCGTAAAATAGTTTCTGGAACAGAAGCTAGACCAAGATTAACTGTTTTTAGAAGTAATAAAGAAATTTATGCTCAAATAGTTGATGATGTTACTGGTAAAACAATCAGTGCAGCATCTTCAAGAGATAAAGATATTAGTTCTGTTAAAGCAAATAAATCAGAAGTAGCTACACTAGTTGGTAAAGCTGTTGCTGAAAAAGCTTTAAAAGCAGGTGTAGAAACCATCGCTTTTGATAGAGGTGGATATTTATATCATGGTAGAGTAAAATCATTAGCTGAAGGAGCTAGAGAAGCTGGACTTAAATTCTAAGAAATTATGTATCGTAAATACAAAAGCGCAGAGTTAGTAAAACCAGGTGGATTAGATCTTAAAGATCGTTTAGTTGGTGTACAAAGAGTTACAAAGGTAACAAAAGGTGGTAGAGCATTTGGTTTTTCAGCAATTGTAGTAGTTGGTGACGAAGCTGGTGTTGTAGGGCAAGGTTTAGGAAAATCAAAAGATGTGGCTAGTGCCATTGCAAAAGCTATTGAAGATGCTAAGAAAAACCTAGTAAGAATTCCTATTAAAAAAGGAACTTTACCACATGAGCAAAAAGGTAAATATGGTGGAGCAAGAGTAAATATTATTCCTGCAGCTGCCGGTACTGGAGTTATTGCTGGTGGAGCTGTTAGAACAGTTCTTGAAGCAGTTGGAGTTCATGATGTATTATCAAAATCTCAAGGATCTTCAAACCCTCATAATGTTGTAAAAGCTACTTTTGATGCTTTACTTCAATTAAGAGATGCTAAAACAATAGCTAAAGATAGAGGTATTTCACTTGAAAAAGTTTTTAACGCATAATCACGATAGAGATGGCAAAAATTAAAGTAACAAAAGTTAAAAGCGCAATCAATCGTACTTTAAGACAAAAAAGAATTTTAGAATCTTTAGGTCTTAGAAAGATTGGTCAAGTAGTAGAGCACGAAGCTACATCAAGTATTCTTGGTATGGTTAGTAAAGTAAATCACTTAGTTTCTGTAGAGGAAATTAAATAATAATAATACTGAAAATGGATTTAAGTAATTTAAAACCTGCAGAAGGTTCAGTTAAAAATCAAGGAAAAAGAGTAGGTCGTGGTCAAGGATCTGGTAAAGGTGGTACTGCCGCTAGAGGTCACAAAGGAGCTAAATCTCGTTCCGGATATTCTAAAAAAATAGGTTTTGAAGGAGGTCAAATGCCACTTCAAAGACGAGTTCCTAAGTTTGGTTTCACAAACATAAACCGTAAAGAATATCAGGGAATTAATTTAGATACTCTACAACTTTTGGTTGATGATAAGAAAATTAAAGATACAGTAGATTTAGATACATTATTCACTAACGGATTAACTACCAAAAACGATTTGGTTAAAATCATGGGAAGAGGTGAACTAAAAGCTAAATTAAAAGTATCAGCTCATAAGTTTACTGCTACAGCAAAAGCTGCAATAGAAGCTGCGGGTGGAGAAGCTGTAACTTTATAAGATCTTATTAAGCATATGAAATTTATAGAATCAATAAAAAATGTTTGGAAAATAGAGGAGCTTAGAAACCGAATTGCTCTTACACTAGGAATGCTTTTAGTGTATCGGTTTGGTGCACAAGTGGTTTTACCAGGTATTGATGCCTCTCAGTTAGGAGGGTTAAGTGATAGCACTGATTCTGGTTTATTAGGACTCTTAAATGCCTTTACAGGAGGAGCTTTTGCTAACGCATCAGTTTTTGCTTTAGGTATTATGCCCTACATTTCTGCTTCTATTGTGGTTCAGTTAATGGGAATAGCAATTCCTTATTTGCAAAAATTACAAAAAGAAGGAGCTAGTGGTCAAAAGAAGATTAATCAAATCACAAGATGGTTAACCATTGCAATCTGTTTATTGCAAGCACCAGGATATTTAGCTAGCTTACCAGCTTTAGGAATTCCTCAAAGCGCATTCCTTTTAGGTTACGGTCCATTGTTCTATTTCTCTTCAGTTACCATTTTAGTAACTGGTTGTATTTTTGCTATGTGGTTAGGAGAGAAAATTACAGATAAAGGTATTGGTAATGGTATTTCATTATTAATTATGGTGGGTATTATTGCTAGAATGCCAGCTTCATTTATTCAAAATGCTGCAAACAGATTAGAAGGAAATAATGTAATGCTTATTCTTTTTGAATTAGTTATTTGGTTTGTTATTATTTTAGCTGCAATATTATTAGTATTGGCAGTTAGAAAGATAGCTGTTCAATACGCAAGGAGAACAGCATCTGGAAGCTATGAAAAAAATGTGATGGCTGGATCAAGACAGTACATTCCTTTAAAGTTAAATGCTGCAGGAGTTATGCCAATTATATTTGCTCAAGCAATCATGTTTGTGCCTGGATTAATTGGAAGTTCGTCTATTCTTAAGGAAACAGCAGCTGGAGCTTGGTTACAAACTAATTATTCAGATATTTTTGGGTTGGTTTATAATATTACATTCGCTTTATTAATAATAGTATTCACATATTTTTATACAGCGATTACAGTACCAACAAACAAAATGGCTGACGATTTAAAACGTAGCGGAGGTTTTATTCCTGGGATTAGACCAGGATCTGAAACTTCTGAATATTTAGATAAAATAATGTCGCAAATAACTTTGCCAGGATCTATATTTTTAGCGCTTATTGCTGTGTTCCCAGCGTTAATAGTTAAAATTATGGGTGTACAACAAGGTTGGGCGCTATTTTTTGGAGGCACTTCACTAATCATTTTAGTAGGTGTTGCCATTGATACTATGCAACAAGTAAATTCATACTTGTTAAATAGACATTATGATGGCTTGATGAAAACTGGTAAGAATAGAAAAGCAATAGCTTAATACCATGGCAAAACAAGCAGCAATAGAGCAAGACGGAACAATTATAGAAGCATTATCAAATGCCATGTTTCGTGTTGAATTAGAAAATGGTCATATTGTGACTGCGCATATCTCTGGTAAGATGCGTATGCATTACATTAAATTATTACCAGGAGATAAAGTAAAATTAGAAATGAGTCCTTATGATTTATCTAAGGCTAGAATAACTTATAGATACTAATACGATGAAATCGTAAGATTACATCTTACAGTAAAAAACAACTAATAAGAAACAGATGAAAGTAAGAGCATCAGTTAAAAAGAGAAGTGCAGATTGTATAATCGTGCGCAGAAAAGGTAGACTTTACGTAATTAACAAAAAGAATCCTAGATTCAAACAAAGACAAGGGTAGTTATGGCAAGAATTGCAGGTGTAGACATACCAAAAAACAAAAGAGGAGTTATCTCTTTAACTTATATCTATGGAATAGGTAGAAGTAGAGCAAAAGAAATTTTAGCAGCAGCTAAAGTTGATGAAAGCATTAAAGTGCAAGATTGGACAGACGATCAGATTGGAAACATTCGTGAAGCTGTATCTTCCTTTACAATTGAAGGTGAATTACGTTCAGAAACACAATTGAACATTAAGCGATTAATGGATATTGGTTGTTACAGAGGTATTCGTCATAGGGCTGGTCTTCCTTTAAGAGGACAACGTACAAAAAACAACTCTAGAACAAGAAAAGGTAGAAGAAAAACAGTTGCTAACAAGAAAAAGGCAACTAAATAATAATTAGTAATATGGCAAAGACAAGCACTAAAAAACGTAAAGTTATTGTAGATTCTGTTGGTGAAGCACATGTTACTGCTTCTTTCAACAACATTATTATTTCACTTACCAACAAAAAAGGAGACGTTATTTCATGGTCTTCAGCTGGTAAAATGGGATTTAGAGGTTCTAAGAAAAACACTCCTTATGCAGCTCAATTAGCTGCAGAAGATGCTTCAAAAGTAGCTCAAGAAGCTGGTTTAAAGAAGGTAAAAGTGTACGTTAAAGGTCCAGGTAATGGTAGAGAATCTGCTATTCGTTCAATCCACAATGCAGGTATAGAAGTAACTGAAATAATTGATGTTACTCCACTACCACATAATGGTTGTAGACCTCCAAAACGTAGAAGAGTTTAAGTTTAAACTGAAATTTTCAGTTAACAATAATTATTTAACAAGTATCAACGGGAGATCAACGTTTATCGAAGGATAAGATTAAGACCTTAATTCATAAACACTCTCAAAACTAAATTTTAAAAATGGCAAGATATACTGGTCCTAAAACTAAAATAGCTCGTAAATTTGGCGAAGCTATCTTTGGAGAAGATAAATCTTTTGAAAAAAGAAATTATCCTCCAGGTCAACACGGTGCAAACAAGCGTCGTGGAAAAAAATCTGAATATGCAATCCAATTAATGGAAAAGCAAAAAGCAAAATATACTTATGGTGTATTAGAGCGTCAATTCAGAAATATGTTTAAACGTGCAAGAGCTGCACAAGGCATCACAGGTGAAGTACTTTTACAATTATGTGAGTCTAGATTAGACAACGTAGTGTTTAGAATGGGTATTGCTCCTTCTCGTAGTGGTGCAAGACAATTAGTATCTCACAGACACATTACAGTTAACGGAGAAGTGGTAAACATTCCATCTTACTCATTAAATGCTGGTGATGTTGTTGCTGTAAGAGAAAAATCAAAATCACTAGAAGCTATTGATAGATCGTTATCAAATTCAAGTCACGTTTACGAATGGATTACTTGGAACAATGAAACTAAACAAGGAACGTATGTAAGCATTCCTTCTAGAATTCAAATTCCAGAAAGCATAAATGAGCAATTCATAGTCGAATTATATTCTAAATAATAAATTAACAACATTGGTATTTAGCCAAAGGGTTTATTCGTACTTCTTCAAACTTATAAACCGCGCAACTAAATAACAATTAAAACGAAGAAAAAAGTATGGCAGTATTTAATTTTCAAAAGCCCGACAAAGTAATCATGATCGATTCTACAGATTTTGAAGGGAAATTCGAATTTCGTCCTTTAGAACCTGGATATGGATTAACAGTAGGGAATGCATTAAGAAGAGTATTACTTTCTTCTTTAGAAGGATTTGCTATTACATCGGTTAGAATTGAAGGTGTAGACCATGAGTTTTCTGCAATTTCAGGTGTAGTTGAAGATGTTACAGAAATTATTTTAAATTTAAAACAAGCACGTTTTAAAAGACAAATAGAAGATATAGACAACGAATCTATTTCAATTTCAATTTCTGGACAAGAACAGATTACGGCTGGTGATTTCCAAAAATTCATTTCTGGTTTTCAAGTTTTAAATTCAGAATTAGTAATCTGTAATTTAGACCCAAAAGTGAGTTTAAATATGGAAATTACTATTGAAAAAGGTAGAGGATATGTTCCTGCTGAAGAAAACAACAAACCTTCTGCACCAATAGGAACTATTTTTACAGATTCAATTTATACTCCAATAAAAAATGTTAAGTATAGTATTGAAAACTATCGTGTTGAACAAAAAACTGATTATGAAAAATTAGTTTTTGAAATCATTACAGATGGTTCAATCACTCCACAAGATGCTTTAACAGAAGCAGCTAAAACTTTAATTCACCACTTTATGTTGTTTTCTGATGAGAGAATAACTTTAGAAGCTGATGAAATTGCACAAACTGAAACTTATGATGAAGAATCTCTTCATATGAGACAATTGCTTAAAACTAAGTTGATTGATATGGATTTATCAGTTCGTGCATTAAACTGTTTAAAAGCTGCAGAAGTTGATACATTAGGAGACTTAGTATCATTCAATAAAAATGACTTAATGAAGTTCCGTAATTTTGGTAAAAAATCTTTAACAGAGCTTGAAGAGCTTGTAATTGTAAAAGGTTTAAACTTTGGAATGGATTTAAGTAAATATAAATTAGATAAAGATTAATTACTTCATAATTTGCTCCTCAATAGTGGGTTGAAGCAAGATGAAGTTTAAAAACAAATGTCATGAGACACGGAAAAAAAGTTAACCATTTAAGTAGAAAAACAGCTCATAGAAAATCAATGTTGGCTAATATGGCTTGTTCACTAATTGAACACAAGCGTATTAATACAACTGTTGCTAAAGC
>DJWL01000030.1 GCA_002441545.1 Flavobacteriaceae bacterium UBA6231
CTTTATTATTTGAATCTATGGAAAGACATTTATTAGCAGTCAAAGAACATTTGCAATATGGAACATCTATTATAGATGATGATGGATGTAATCATTTAGCTAAAGTAGCTACTAACGCAGATATGCTTTTTATACAATTAAATAAACAATATGGAAATACTTAAAATGTTTTTATTAGTTATTCTACAGAATGCTAGTTTTACTTTAGTCAGTAGGGCAAGAAATTCTCCTTCTATACTTTATCACAGTATAGCATCAGTTATTTCAAATGGGGTTTGGCTTTTAGTGATTAAGAATGTAGTACAAAATTTTGATAAACCTGAATTAATGTGGACTTACCTAATTGCTTCTGTATTAGGTTCAGTATCAATGCATTATATTTTAATGAAGCATGTAGAAAATAAAATAAAATAATTATGAAAGTAAAATTAAATAGTGGAGTAGAATATTGGGTAAGTTTTTACCACAACAATTATTCTGAGTATGATACAACTACTCAAAAAGAACTAACTTCTAATACAAATTGTATTATTGTAAACGAATTAAATCCTGGTATTAAAACATCTGCCTTTGCTTTTTTAGCTAAAGGAGATAAATTTTGTAAAGATAGAGGTAGAAAAATTGCACTTAGAAGAGCATTAAATCAATTAGGGTTATCTAAAGAAGTGAGGACTTTATTTTGGAATGAATATCATCTCATGACTAATAAATTAAAAAGAATCAAATGAGTAATTTAGCTAGCATACAAAAAATATTATGGAAAAAAGAAATAAAAGGTGCTGATAATATAGAACTTGTAGGAGTTCTAGGTTGGCAAGTAGTAACTAAAAAAAATCAATTTCAAATTGGAGATTTGTGTGTTTACATTCAAATAGATACTGTAGTTCCAGATAAACCTGAATTTCAATTTTTAAAAGAAAGAAATTTTAGAATTAGAACCATCAAACTTAAAGGTCATATATCAATGGGTCTTATTCTCCCACTATCTATTTTAAATACTGTAGGAAAAGTAGAGAAAATAAATAATGAATTTTATTTTGTAAAATAATTTGCTTTTTAATTTAATTGTACTAACTTTGCATAAAATATTTAATTATGCAAAGAATATACAAAATTACAAATCAAATTAATGGTAAAATTTATATTGGAAAAACAATACTTCCTATAGAAAAAAGACTGAAAAGGCATTTTTATTTAGCAGCTAAAAAAGTAAATAGATATTTATACGATGCTATTAATAAATATGGTAAAGTAAATTTTATTATTGAATTAATAGAAGAATGTGAATATGATTTGGCAAATGAAAGAGAAATTTATTATATTGATTTTTATAAATCTAACAATAAAGAGTTTGGATATAATATGACTATTGGCGGAGATGGGGGTAGAATGCCTGAAGAGAGCTTAAAGAAAATGATTTTGAAGAAAACAGGTATGAAATTATCTGAAGAACACAAACTTAAAATTTCTAAAGCTAATAAAGGAAGAAACCCACACGAATGGTCAGAAGAAAGTAAAATGAAATTAAGTAACTCTTTAAAAAAATCTGGACATAAACCTCCAATTCCAAATTGGTCGGGTGAGACTCATCCTATGTATGGCAAAACTCATTCAGAAGAAACTAAACAAAAATTAGCTGAGTATAGAAAAGGTACAACATGGGAAGAGATTAATGGTAAAGAATCTGCTAAAATAAGTAAAGAAAAAATGTCTAAGAGATTTTCTGGAAGTAATAATGTAAATTATATTGAATTTAATATAGAAGAACATTTAGAAGAAATATTAAACTCTTCTAATATTAGACTTCTATGTAAAGAAAAATATAATATAGTTTACGCTACATTACTTTATAAATTTAAAAAGAAATATGGTTGTACAATAACACAATTTAAATTAAATAATATATGATGAAAAATAACCACGCATATTTAAAATTAAGGAGTATTGTAATAAAGAAAGATAATCTCCACACACTACTTGATAAGTATGATAAAATTGAAATTTTAAAAAATAGAAACACTTTTAAAGATAGTAGTATTATACGAGTTATTCCTTACGTATATATACCATTTCAAGACTTTAGTACTATTTTAGGGGTATGTGCAAATTGCAGTATAAAAAATTCTTTTATTACAGGCATAATAAGCTCAAAGAATACAGGAACTATTTCATATAAAAATATAATTAAATTGTTAGAACTTGAAAAACAGTTTAATGTTAATTTTAGTATTTCAAAAACTATAAAAGATTTAATATGCAAAGAATAAAATTGGAATTAGGTGTTGATGTAACAACTATTTTAGAAATTAAAAAATATGAAAAACCTGATAATAATCCTATTAAATATGAAAAACCAAGAATGCCTAAAATTTGGTATAAAAAATTGATTTATCTACTTAGATATAATATTCTTTACAAGGCTTTTCCATATCTAAGACCTAAAACAAGGAGTCCTTTCCCCACAAACTTAGTATCTATTACAGATGAAGAAAGAATACAAAATATTCCTGAAATTTTAAAAAAATATCAAGGAAAAGAATTTGTAGTTAGTTATAAATTAGATGGAAGCTCAATTACTATTATTCATAATAAAGTTTTAGGAAGTTCTAAATATCGAATATGCAGTAGAAGATTTGAACTGCATGATACTAAAAATGATTGGTATAGGGTGTTTAAAGAAACTAACTTTGAAAACCATATTGTAAAACTTGTAAATCATTATAAAACAAATGACATTATAATTCAAGGAGAGGCAATAGGTAAATTTAATGGAAATTACCACAATCTACAAAGAGATGATATCAGGGTTTTTAATATTTATGTAAATGGAATAAAATTAAAACAAAACGAAATTCTAGATGTTTGTAAACAGTGGAATATACCAGTATGTCCTTTGTACAAAAAAATTATTTTAAACCATTCTTTAGAAGAAATATTAAAAATTTCAGACATACCAGATATTTTAAATCCAAAAGTACCAGTAGAAGGTTTAGTATGGCGTTGTATAGAAGACAATTTTAGTTTTAAGGTAATTAATAATAAATATTTACTAAAAGAAAAATGATTAAAAAGAAAAAAGTTTGCAAGAATTGTAAAACTGAACAATTTATATGGAAAGCAGGACTGTGTAAGTCCTGCTCTTCTATTTTAAATCCTCCTAAAAAGATTTCTTATAAATCAGCTAAACAAAAAATTAAAGACATTGAGAAAAAAGAAAGAACTAAAAAACTACATGAGTGGTTTTTAGAACTATTTGATAAACATTGTTTACAAGATGGGTTTGGAAAATATGTAATTTGCTTTGAAACAGGGAAAAAACTTTATGAACAATACTACAAATTTAATACAAGTATCTATCATCATGTTTTGGAAAAGAGTAAATACCCTCAATTTGAATTTGAAGAATGGAATATTATTTTTCTAAGTCCAGAAGTACATAATCAAGTACACACAGATATTAACAAAACTCTAAAAGTAAAACAAAAAACTCTTGAATTAAATGAGTATAGAATACAAATTAGTTGATTTATTAGACTCAATATGTAATGCATTAGGAACTAATTGTAAAGAGGTTCTTGAGACTAAAATAACAGGTCGTAAACCTAAAAATAAAGAACAACTAAATAGAAGAAATAAAATAACTTTAGCTAAAAGTCTATTTGTTTACTGGGCTAAGTATAAATATAATATTGATAACAGTAAGTTAATGCCGTATTTAAATTTAGCAAGACAAAGTTCTTTATTTTTGTATTATGAACAAGGTAGAGAATATTCTACTGAATTAAAATTAGACTATAGATGAAAGTAATTTTATTGACACTTGATAATATCGAAGAAGATATAAAGCAAGAAATTAAAGGAATGTTGCCCTCTAAAGAGGAGGACGAGGAGAGAGAATTAAGAAGAATTATTTCAGGAGATGATGAACAAAATGATTTACCTACAACTCTTTTTATTGACACAACTAAACTTTATAAAGAGACAGAATTCTTTTTTAGGATTGAGAGTGTAAAGGGATTATATTTATCTCCTTTACAATATAAAGAAAATCCCATGATGATTATTTTATTAAATGATAGGGAATACAACTGTAAATTTGACTCAGATATTTATAACAAATTAAAAGAACACTTAAACAATTATTAAAAAAATGGAAGAAAAACAAGAATTGACATTAGGTCAACAAAGAGTAGGAGTTAATTTTAATCCTTCTCAAAAAGAAGAAGTAGTGAAAGTAAAAGAAACATGTGCTTTCTTAATTGACTATCTACAAGGATATAAAAATAGTATCTCGGTTTTACCTGAAAATCAAATACTAAATCCTAAAGAATTTAATGAAAAATATGCTGAAACATTTAGAGCAATTGCCACAGCACAAACAAAAATAGAAGATGCAGCAATGTGGGCTGTAAAAGCAGTAACTAAATAAAAACTAATTATGGAAAAAACATTAGTAAACACAGATGCAAACGGAGCATCAAAAAATGTAAAAGATATTGTCTTTTGGGGTAATGGAGACACTTTTAAATTAATCTCAAAAGCAAGTTCAGTAGCAGAAGGTTGGATGAAAAGTACAAAAGCTATGGAAATAGAAGCTGTAGGCTGTGTAGTTCAAGTAACTACTCAACAAGGAAATAATATAGCAGAAGCAATTACATTTGTCCCTGGAGTTAGAATCAAAGAAGAATATAATACAGAACAAGTAGCCACAGTAACATCAAGAAAATTAGTAAAAATTTAATTATGATTCCATTTTATTACAAAGGAAAAAGAACATTCAACTTAGAATCAGGACAGCAAGACGTAGAAACAATTGAAGGTTTCTTTTTAGAGGAAATGGTTGATTTTGCATTAGGAAAATTACCAAATGATGATAAAATTCAACTCATTGTAAGGATGAAAAACAAAGAAGATAAAGATATTCCTAAACAATTTCCTATTCTTGACAAAAATCAAAAAGTTACGAAAGTAGAGACTAAAATAGTTAGAAGAGATGAAAATTCATCTCATGTAATTGATGATGAAGAAGCTATTGAACGTTGGAAAGAGATTTTTAAAATTAAATAAGTTTGTTTTTGTTTTTTAGAGGGAGGTTATTATTGACCTCCCTCTTTTTATTTTATTAGTATCTGATAGAGTAATTATATCCTTGTAATAATTGCTGTGGCTCTAAAACATTTACTTTTAAACCTGCAAATTTATATAATAGTCCTATCATTTTAGAATCTCCTTTTTCAAATAAAGCAGTTTTCTTTTGATATAAAACATCATCTTCAAACCATCCTGTTGGGTAATAAATAGCAGTTTTAATAGAGGTTTCTACTAAATTTGCAGTATTGCCTATATAAGAAGCTGCTGCAATAGGACGAGAGAATATACCTATAAATTCCTGGGGAGCTAACACAGGAGTGAATGTGGCTATCTCTTTTCTTAATTTCAGGAAGAAATATTGAGAGTATTTTTGAGCATCTGTATCATCCTCTCCATCATCATAACCTAAAAGAGATAATGCTGCAAACATTGCTGCTACAAAAGCTATTTCTGTAATAGTTTTTTTAATAGCTTGTTTTTGAAGTTCAGTATATCCTCCTTCTTCAGGAGATAATTTCCATTTAGCTATTATTTCAGGAAGATTTCCTTTTAGGCGATAAAAATCTTTCATAATGGTATCATAGAAAGCATAATAATGTCCTTCTGCAACATCGCCTACTTCCCAATCTCCCCTTATCTTAAAATATCTATTAGCCCAAAGGGGTAAGAAGAATTTTTTCATAAAGAACAATAATCTATTAATAGAATAATTTTCTACAAATGTTTGATCCATCTTAGCATATGCACCATTTAATTTTTTATTTATGGCATGGATTTTTAACATGTACTCTCTTTCTTGTTCTTTAGTAAACTGAACTCCTTCTTTTAACTTAGGTATTCCATTTTCTCCTTTTTCATAAGCATCATATAAAGATATAATATTCTCTTGACCATTTGGTAATATTTGTTTAACTTTTTTAGCTTTAAGCATTGCTATAAAAATAGTTATTTGCATTTCAAACTCCCCTAAATTTTTACCAAAGAATAATACATCTCTAAGATTAGTTCTTTTAGACCAAGTAAACTTTTCTCCATATTCATTTAAATATTCTCCTTTCATAGGGTCGTAATAATCTATCATTTGCCCTATTAAAGATTTATTATGAGTTTTTGGTATATCAGATAATAAATCTTTTTTTA
>DJWL01000012.1 GCA_002441545.1 Flavobacteriaceae bacterium UBA6231
ATATTCCCACCTTGAGTACATCTTGGGACAAATCAAATGATATTGATTTGTCCCTTTTTTATTCCTTTATAACCTCTGTAAATACTAGCAATTTAAAAGCAAAGGGGTAATATCGGCGGTTCGAACTTCATTATTTTTAAATTGGAATTTTTGGGAGAACATCGAACCTAGCAACCTTCTTTTATGGTTTAAATAAAACTGTTAATCTATACCATCAAGTTTTTCAAGCCTTTTTTGTAAACATTAAAGATTCCTTTGCTTTATTTTGTTGTGCTTCCTTTTTTTAAACACCATCAAGACTCTTCTTTAGATGGCTTTGCAAATTCTTAATTTTAGACAAAATTGAGATTGAAAAAAATAGATAAATAATTTCAACCTGCTTGTCATTAAAATATTAATTTAAATTACACTATGAGTTACATTTGTTTTGGACAAAAACTATTTTAATTATCCAATTCCATATAAAATTCAGTACGTTTGAAGTTAAAAATGGACGTAATGCAACCTGATTTGTTAACACAACTACTGATATTTTTCTATTTGGAAGTCTCATAATGTCTGCAAGTGCTGGTCCCCCACTATGTCCTGTTATTTTTTCGTCATAAAACCTATCAACGATCCAACCGATTCCAAAGGGAGACTTCGTTCCATCTCTTAATTCAGTAGGTGTCCACATTAAATCCTGTGTTTTTTCACTTATCAATGTGTTTGAATCAAGGGCAATTATCCACTTGCATAAATCTTCTAAAGAAGCATATAAACCACCAGATGGATACGTCCATTTAGGGAATAACATAGAAAAAATACGCTGTTTTTGTAATTCATTGTTCCATTCATAGGTAATAGCGGCATATGGAAGCATGTCGTATTTACGATAAATATAATCCTGTTCCATATTATTGAACCCAGTATGGCTCATCCCTAATCTGTCAAATACAGAGGTTTTCATATATTGCTGGAATGGCATCCCCGCTACGGTCTCTATTAATTTCATCACCACAGCGTAGTCTCCACCTGCATATACTGTTTTTGTTCCTGGCTTAAAATCTAGTGGTTGCATAATGACAAAATCCCAAGCTTCTTCTAGTGAGTTAAACTCTTTTTTCATTGCAAGAACATCCATGATACCTGTTTGGTGGGCTACCAAATCCTTTACTTTCATGTCTTTCCAAGATTCAGGGATGTTCGAAATGTAAAAACCAATAGGGTCTTCCAATTTTAGCTTTCCTTGATCAATCAATATTGCAATTGCTGTTGCACTGAGTAATTTGGTTGCTGATGCCAACTGAAAAGCTTTTTCAGGGGTATTTGTTACGGAGTTTTGAATATCTACTTCCCCATACGATTTCATATGTTTAATTTTTCCATTCTCTATAATGGCAACAGACAATGCTGGAATATGATATTCACTAATCTGTTCTGTAAGGAAGTTGTCTATTTTTAATTGTATTGAGTCTGATATTTGTCCTACTGCTTGTAGTGTTGAACAAAAAACTAAAGTTATGATAATGATGTATCTCATAGCATTTATTTAAGTTTTTAATGATAATTTATAAATTTTAAAAGGCTTTCTCTATTCATAAAAATGGTTAAAACCACACAGTAAAATTTTACTGTGCGGCACCATCATCATTTATTATACAATCTGAAAAAATAAATGTTTATTCTTACCATTCATAGACATTGCTTCCTGGTATTTCTATATAAGTTATATTACTATCAACTAAATTTCCCCTTGCCTCATTTAAAATTGAAATGCCATGTTGTCCACTATATCCAATTGTGGAATTTGAAATATTTAAACTTCCTTGTAGGCTATTGTCAACTATAATATTTGCGGAAAAACTGTTATCAACTGGTTTGCCTCCATGAAGAACGTGAACATAGTTTAAAGAATTGTTTGCATTAGTGCTCGAAAATGTGATTCCATACCAGGATCCTGTTGTTTCCAATATATTTTTTATAACAATTGGCTTAGTGGCATTACCTGCAGCTTTTAAATACCCTTCTTTTCCATTTGCATTTTCTACCACGATTCTAGAATTTTCTTCCATTTCTAAAACTACACCAGGCATTAGCTGTAATCCAGACCATACAGTGAGATCTTTACCTAGTCCATTAACATGATAAGTCATATTAGTTTGTTGAAATCCATTCCAAACAGCTTCATTATCAAATGCTACTGGGTAGTTTCCGTCTACTCTAACTTGATTTTTACCATTATTAACAAAGTAAGTATAATAATCTAAAATGCTAACATTTTTGGTAGATACAGCAATAGGGTATCCTAGATGCCCACGTACATAATTACTTGTAAAGGACAAAATGGTTGCGCCTTCAGAAGTTGCTTCAATGCCATCACCAGCACCGTCATTAAAAGAAGAATGATCAATAGAGGCAACTCCATAAGCTCCTAAATGGAAAGATGCAGCTTGATTGCCAGCTAAAGGTTCGCTTCCTGCATTTTTAACGATTATAAAATCAAATATAGAATGATTATTACCAGAATGCTCTATATATATACCTTTCCAGTAACCAGAAATGTCTTCTAAGCCCATGAAATAAATAATTCCTGTTTGGGAGCCTTGAGCTAGTATTCTACTCTCATTCAATATATCAATTCTTTTGTTCTCACCAACTTTTATTTGCGTATATGCCGGAATGTTTAAGGTAGTTCCGTTAAGTAATTTGATACCATCTAAGGAAGTATACACATAAGATGGCCAATCTATATTCTCACCATTGTCCAAAATAGAATTTACAAAGATGATATCTCCACTTAAAATCTGATTGCTAGAACCTATATTTAATACTTGAGTGATAGGCACCAAAATGTTATGTAAATTATTTTCTATTCCAGTAATGTTATTGTAATTGAACTCTGCTATTTGGGACAATTCAGAATAATAAACTTGAATTCCTTTGTTTTCTTTAAAGAAAGAGTTTGTTATTGGTAAATAGCTATTTTCATCTAAATATAACCCTATGGCTTCTGAACTCCACTCTGCTATACCACCAGCATATGACATTTCTGTGTAGTTCCATTTATTATTTTGATTATTAGAGTCAATATAAATCCCATTCCAAAAACCTGGGGTTTCATCTTCACCTGTTAGATAAATTCTAGCCTCTTCAGTTGATCCGCCTTCAGAAATAAAAGTCCCTTCTTGAGTGATTTTTAGAGAAGTGCCTTCGGAAAATGCTACCCTTACACCGGGCATAATAGTTAACTTGGCTTGTAATTGAATTGGTTCTGTAACTAAATAATCTATCAATTGATAATCATCAATAAAAACATTGTTCAAAACCATGTCTTGAACAATGTCTTCTGATATTACAATGGTTTGTGTGCCTATTTCAGAAAGTGTAACTTTAATTTCATCAGTTGATTCCCATTTGGTTTTTGAAATTTTTAATTGAATGATATAGTCTCCAGCTTTATCTGCTTTAAATGATGGTTTAGGTAGGCTTTCATTAGTTAATTCAGCCTCACTATTTATAGGCTGACTTTTTACGGTCCATTCAAATGAAAATGTTTCACCATCAGAATCAATAGATTGGCTACCATCTAATGTAACTGTATTTCCAACAATTGCTTGTATATCTGAACCTGCATTGGCTTTTAATGGGTTAACATCAATTGAATCGTTTTCTTGACATGCTATTAAAACAATACATGATAGAATTGATATTTTTAATTTTAAAATTTTATTTTTCATAATGTTATTTTTTATTGAATTAATTTGTAATATTTTAAGAACGCTCCATGCTCATCAGTCATTTTTAATTCATTGATTTCTTGACCAGCATTATTTAATGTCTCAGAAATCTCAATAGTAATCGTGTAATTACCTGTAGATTCATTTCTGTCAAAATCCATACTTGGATTACAAACACTATGGTGTTTCATTCTTCTAACCTGCGGCTTAAAAGTTATTTGGTCTAAAGATGATCCATTTACAATTCCTTTTATATATTGTGCTGTGTAAACTTGACATCCTCCAGTACTGGTACTTACAACCATTGTGTGAACAAACCCACCATTTTCTTTAAATTCTATACCAAGACCAGGAACAGGAACCATAGACCATGGATCAAGTGCTCCAGAAAACCACTTATTTGAGACTGGATTGTAGAGTAATGGGTCAAAATCATAATTCATGTATAAACTCCATGAATCAATCCAAACACCTACTAACTCTTCGGGGATAGAACCGATTGGCTGGTTGTTTTCTGGTTGGGATGTGTCATCATATTGGCAAGACAAAACTCCTAATAGGATAAGAGATATCAATACCAAATTCTTTTTTTTAATTTTTCTCATAACTGTTTCTTCTTTGATTGATAAATGTTTGATAAAGGAAATCACTTTTGAATTCTAGTAGAAAGACCACTATTAAACAATCCTAAAATCCAATGGCAAAATAAGAGCAGTATAAAATTGTTACACTTGATTTGAATCAAGAAAGTAGTTTGGTTATGATTTTATCTTTAAGAATTATTAACACAAAAGCCACCTAAGAAAACACACTTTAGACGGCTCGATTAAAAAATTCATTTTAGTATTAAAAAAATTATTTGTCAGATACTTTTTTTAGGTTTAAATCTTGAAAGTCATAACTAAAATCTATATTAGGAGAAACGCCTTTCATTTTTTTTTGACAAGGTTTTTCTTCCTCATCTAATAGAAAATTAACAAAGGTATCTGAGTAAAGACTTCTATCTAACCATTTTATAACAAAGCTGTTTGCTTTATAATATAGAAGGTCTACCTGTAAAAAAAGAACCAAGAGACGTTATAATATTGCCCGAATAACCGAAGCGTATATCATGTTCTTCATATTTTGAAACATAAAAAAGGCGCAAAGCGCCTTCTTCAATATAATAGATATAATTTTCCACTACACCGGGAGTCAATAAATATTCATGTCTTGATAACTCACTCTTCTTGGCATTTAGGATAGTTTCTGACCTAAGTGCTTCCATAAGGGTTGTCCTTTGGTTCATATTTGAATGTTTAAATGAATAAATTAAAAAAAATTAATTTATTCATTTAAACATCTTTATTATTGACAATTTTTAAAAAATGAGTAGCTTAACTTACAATCTTATTGACTAAATTATTTGCCTTTTCCATAAGTTTTTCCAGATCGAAATTTAACAATTTGCCATTTCTCTTAACTATTTCACCAGCAATCATAACGGTATCCACATCCTGGTCTTTAGCATATAATACTACAGATGATATTTGGTCTAATGTAGGAGACATACCTATATTATTGATGCTAATCAATATAACATCTGCTTGTTTGCCAATTTCTAAAGAACCTATTTTATTATCTAAACCTAAAACTTTAGCTCCTCCAATAGTGGCTAATTTTAGCACGTCTCTATCAGTAATGGTAAGTCTCTCTGCCATCTCTAAATTTTGGTAGCTTTTTTCGTTTTGAATGGCTCTTACTGTTTGAAGAGCTATTTTCATCTGATCAAACATACTCCCTGAGGTCGCGCTAATCACATCTATTCCTAACCCAGTTGTAATTCCAAATTTTAAAGCAGTTCCAGTTATAGGAAGCCCTAAACCCATTTGAAGCTCAACTTCTGGAGTGACTGAAATACTACACCCATAGTCAGCCAAGAGCTTAAAATCATTTTTATTAATTGTATTAGCATGAGCAAAATTAAGGTCACTATCTAATAATTTTTCGTTGCATAATTTTTGAATTCCGTTGTATTTTGGGCCAAAGGTTCCGCCTCCAATATGCATGGATACTTGTAAACCTAGTTCTCTTCCCAATAGAATATCATGCTTGGCAACTTCTATATCGGAGTATTCTGGACCACGAATTGCAAGTGCCATAGTGATTAAATCATCATCAGAGTTAAAATGTTCCTTTTTAATTTCCTTTGCCTCTATAGGATGTTTTAATTTACTCTCATAAAACCATTCCCATACTGATGTGCCAGGTGTACCAAACCCAAACTTTCCTCTTATACCAGAATCTTTTAAACCCTTTATAGCGGCTCTACTATGTTCAGGAGAATTAATAATATGAGACCAATCAAAAATTGTTGTAATTCCTGAATTTATAGCCTCAATTGCCCCCAATAAATTGGCTGTATATACATCTTCGGCAGACATGGCTGGTGCAATTTTACCCAACATGTTTTGCAGGTATTCCATTAAGGTCCAATTTGATGCCATTCCTTTAAAAGGCGATTCCCAAAGGTGTCTATGGGTGTCAACAAAACCTGGTAAAACAATCATCCCGCTTGCATCTATCACCGTAAAATCTTCCTCTGCTATTATAGTTTTGTTTATTTCAAATATCTTATCATTCTCAATTAATATATCTAATTGATCTTTTATTAACTGATTGTTATTAATGGAAATAATTGTTCCCCCTTTAATTAAAATTTTTCTTCTATTCATAATGCTAATTTAATAAAGCAAATTTCAATTATAAACCGAATTATACATTTGATTTAAATCAAGAGTCGTTTAAAATATATATGCTAAGATTTCTAAAATGACATTTTTAAGCAAAAAAAAAGATTAGCAAACTAATCTATTTTTAAAATTGAATTATGATCTTATTGATCAAAAAAAATTGGAATTTTCTATTGTGCAAGCTCAGCGTACTTTTTTGTTAACCAAGATTCTGCCTGCGAAATGGTTTCACAAAGTATTGTAGTCACTTTATTGTTGCTTTTCTTTTGAAGTTCTATTGACGACATCTTAGAAAAAAGATCTGGAGAAATAATACTTATATTATACCTAAGTCCATACTCATAATTTAAAGGAAAAAAACAATTACTAATCCAATCAACTAACCCAGCCCATGCACCTTCAATTTCCTTTGTGTCATGAACATGAAACTTACATTTGGCTTTTATTCCTTCTCTCTTCTGCCAATCATACATTTTCATAGATGCCGCCTTTACTTCACTTTCTGTACAAGGACCAATCCATTTCATTAACAAGTAATTCTTTTGTGGTTCATAGCTTAGTCTGCCATAAATATCTCCACTACTATTTCTTATTACATTAATGACGATCATTTTACAAAAAATATCTCTAAAATAATTAATTTTTAATCACATCTGGCAAAATAAAATTAACATTATGTTCAGGAGCATGTTTAAATACTTTTGCTAAATCTAGCCTTGAAAAATCTGGAACTTCATTCAAGTTTGGCATATCAATAGTGCTATTTAATTCGCTTCCAATTACTCTAAAATAGTCCAATAATTCACCTGGAGTTAAAATTACAAGCATCTTTCCTGAAGAGGTTCCAACATTTTTAAACGTGTGTACTGCATTCGATGGAACATGAACAACACTGCCAGGAAGCGCTTTAAATGGACTTTCTAAATCGTTTAAAACAAATTCAAAATCTCCATCAAGAATAAAAAAAACTTCTTCATCTGGATGCGTATGAGGAGGTGGTCCACCTAAAGGTGGAACACTCTCTTCAAAAATTACATATTGATTGTTTGGTTCTTTGTTTATGGCTAAAACCTTTATAATATCTGTTAAAACCAATAACTGTTCGTTTTTTGATTGTGATTTCATGATTGATGCTTTTTAAACTTTTGTTGTTACTTCTATTCTGTTATTATCAGGATCTAATGTTTCAAATTCATAATAACCATCACCAGTTATTCTAGGCCCACTTAAAATTTGATATGCATCATTTTTTAATCTTTGAGCATATCATCTATTTTTTAGTACAGCTTACTCCAAAAGCCAAATGGATTATTCCTAAATGTTGATTACCAACCCTATCATTTAAATTTTCGGGAATGCTTTTCATAGACATAATTTCCTGTCTTGAACCAGATTGAAATGACAAAAAATAACTTTCAAATTGATTCTCGCTATTTGAATATTTTTCATTTGCCACACCTGAAAAATATTTAGAGTAATAGTCTTTAAGCCTTTCAATATTTGCTGTCCAAATGGCAACATGATCAATTATCATAAAGATTAATTTAATTTTTTATTTAAGCAAAGAAACTAAAGACTTGTGACTATAAAATTGATTTAAATCAAGAAAGTATTAAAGCAAAAACTTTGTTCGGTATCTACTAAGTGTTTCGGGAGTAATTCCTAAATAGCTAGCTACATAATGCAAAGGAATTCTCTTAAAAAGTTTTGGGTGCTCCTCCATCAAATTTTTAAAACGTTCTTCAGGGCTGTTTCTAAGTAGTGCGGCCTCTCTTTTTTCAGACCTAATTAATTGCTCCTGAATAATAATGCTTGCCATTTTTTTAAAGGTATCATGGTATTGTATTAATTCAATCACATCATTCTTCTGCAAAGTTAATAAGCAACATTTTTCTATTGCAACAATATTTATTATAGATGGCATATTAGACATAAAACTTGCTATTGACCCAACTAAAGAATTTTCAAAAAAGAAGTCGTTACATACTTCCTTATCTGGTGAATCATAAAATAATCGCATAGAGCCATTTGTAATGAAAGCCAAAGTATCACAAACATTGCCCGCTTTAAGGAAAAATTCGTTTCTATCGAGATAAGACTCTATCATAATTCCTTTTAAAGCGTCTAATTCTTCTTCAGATGGCTTAAAAGTTTTTTCAATGTTAAAAATAAGTTGATTCATGTTCCTTAAAGTATTATTTTCAATTTTAGTCTCTATGAATTATTGAAGCTTCCTCTTCTAAAAGAGGTCCAATTACTTCTAGTTTTCTGCCTCCTCTTTCTAAAAGTTCTCTTGTTGGCATTTCAAATACCCAATTTGGATTTTCTCTTCCTACAATTTTATAATACTCTTTTTTACTTAATCCATATACCAGTTTTCCAATCCCACTCCAGTAAATTGCAGATGTGCACATTGGGCAAGGTTCATCACTTGTATATATGGAACATTCATTCAAAAATAAATAACTGTATTTTTTGCTAGCTTCTCTTATTAAATTAATTTCTGAATGGGCAAGACAATCGCTGTCTGAATTAATAGTGTTTTCAGCCTTTAATATAACCTCCTTATCTTTATTTACTAAAATACAACCAAATGGCAAATCCCCATTTTGTTTAGCCTGTTTTGCCATTTCAATAGCTTGTATTATAAACCCTTCATCCGTATTCATTAATAAGTTTTTTTAAAAATCAATTTCGTAAATATTTATAAAACTATCAATTATTACCTTGATTTCAATCAAGAAATATTTTAATTTTAAACTTAATAAAAACTTTTTTTGAAACACAAAAGCCTTATCAAAAAATGATAAGGCTTTTTATATTAATTTTTTGATAATTTATAGAATATTAGTTATCTCCTATTTTTTCAATAGCTTCTTTAGTAGCTTCTCCTGCTTCTTTAGTTTCTTTAACAGCATCATCAATGGCTTTTCCTGTTTGTTCAAGAGCTCCTTCAGCTGCTTCACCAGCTTTTTTAGCTTCTACTTCTATTGAATCTATTTTTTTAGTGTCCCTACAAGATGTAAATGCTAAGCTTAATGTTATTAGTAAAATAGTACTTAAAAAAAAATTCTTCATGATTGTAGTTTTAATTTATTAATTACAAAAGCTTTATTGCTTTAAAATTATATACGTACATAACAAAAAGATTGGACTATATGCCTTTTAACAAAGATACTTGTTGCGTCTTATATTGCGATTAAACTTTAATTTCTTTGGTAAAAAAATGTGTTTGAAGCCAAAATTATTGCATATATTCAGTTTGTAAAACAGACTTCATAAATGAAATAAAATCTATTTATAAAAGTTCATCTCATCAAGGTATTCCCAAACATGCTGTGGTAGCATAGGCTGCACGTTTTTACCTTCCTTAATAGCATTACGAATAAAGGTAGAAGAAAGCTCCATAATAGGTGCATTAATAAGATGAATTTTTTTATGCCCATTAAATTGTGTTTCTACCTTGTTTTCTGAAACTCTTGGATACACATATATGTGATGATTTTCAAGAATCAATTCAAAGTTTTTCCATTTATGAAAACTCTTTAAGTTGTCTTCGCCCATTATTAAAGCAAACTCATTCTTTGGATACTTTTCTTGTAAATAAACCAGTGTGTTGATGGTATAATTGGGTTGAGGTAAGTTAAACTCAATATCACTTGGTTTAATTTTGGAATAGTCTTTAGTGGCTCTGTAAACCATTTCTAACCGTTGATAATTATCTAATAAAGTGCTTTTATTTTTAAAAGGATTATGTGGCGTTACTACAAACCAAACTTGGTCTAAATCACTATATTCAACCATATGGTTGGCAATAACTAAATGACCAATATGAATGGGATTAAAGGACCCAAAAAATAATCCTACCTTCATGTTTTTCTTGTTAAGAATTAACAAAGTTTCTCACCAATTCTTCGGCTTCAACAAGGGCTTTATCTAAATGGTGGTTTTCAATAATTACATCAAACAATGGAGCTGTTGCAAGTTCAGCAGAAGCCTTAGCAATACGCATGTTTATTTTGTCTTCTGTTTCTGTTTTACGTTTTTTAAGCCTTATTTTAAGTTCATCAATGCTTGGTGGTTTAACAAAAATAGCTAGTGTTTCTTCAGGAAATTTTCTTTTAATGCGCAATCCGCCAGATACATCAATATCAAAAATAACGTGTTTGCCTTTTGCCCAAATTCTTTCAACTTCAGATTTTAAGGTGCCGTAAAAATTATCGCGATATACTTCTTCCCATTCAAGAAATTCATCGTTTTTAATTTTCGACTTAAATTCTTTGGCTGATAAATAATAGTAGTCTTTTCCATGAACTTCTTCTCCGCGTCTTTCTCGTGATGTTGCCGAAATTGAGAATTCTAAATTTAAATCTTCAATTCCTAATAAATGTCTTACAATAGTTGTTTTTCCAGAACCCGATGGAGCTGAAAACACAATTAGTTTTCCTTTAATCATTATAAAACATTTAATAATTGCTCTTTAATTTTTTCAAGCTCATCTTTCATTTGAACCACCAACTGTTGCATGGGTGCATAGTTGCTTTTTGAACCGATAGTGTTTATTTCCCTACCTATTTCCTGACTGATAAACCCTAGTTTTTTCCCGTTGGAATCTGCAGAATTTATAGATTCTGTAAAATAATCTAAATGATTTTTTAAACGCACTTTTTCCTCAGTAATATCAAACTTTTCAATGTAGTAAACCAACTCTTGTTCAAAACGGTTTTCATCATATTTTTCTTTTAGTTCTTCAACGCCTTTTGTTAAACGCTCACGAACCCCTACTATTCTCTCTGGATCCATGGCTATTACTTTGTCCAGTAGCTCTTCAATAATTTTAATGCGCTTTAAAAATTCTACTTCCAAAACTTTCCCTTCATCTAGCCTGTAATTATTTATGCTTTCAATGGCTATTTTAATTTCATTTTCAATAGCTTTCCATTCTGTCTCATCAATTTCTTCTCGAACGGTATTTAAAGCATCTGGAAACCTAACAGCCATTTTAAGAAGCTCCATTTCATCTCCGTCAACAACTTTTCTTAATTGATTGATATATTGTTGAACAACTGGCGCATTTATTTGTGTGGAAGTATCTTCTGCAGTCATTTCTAAAAAAATAGAAAAATCTATTTTACCACGTTCTAATTTATCTGCCAAAAGCTTTCTTATATCCAGCTCCTTTTCTCTATAAATAGAAGGCATTCTTGTATTTAAATCTAGACTTTTGCTGTTTAGTGATTTTAGCTCAATGCTTATTTTTTTTGTAGGTAACTGCAATATAGATTTTCCATAACCGGTCATTGAATATATCATATGCTTATAAATAAAGTTGTACAAAGGTAACTAAAACCTTAAGGATAGAAAAACACTTAATTTTTTCTTTGGGCTTTAACTCAATTCTTAAAGGGAATGGAAATTTTTGCAATAAAAAAAGGGAATACAATTATATATTCCCTTTTTCTCACATAATCTGAGTTTGGGTTTTACCCGATTACAATATCAAAAAAACAAAAATTATATTTTATAAAACATGACTTTTGTTAGGTTTTTGAAAATAAGCCAATTGGTTAAATAATTTTTACAGATATACTTCTAATAATTTAGCACTTTCTGCAATTAGTTTAACTGAGTTAATTGTAGCTGTAAGTAACACGGTTTGTCCATGATTTAATGGAAAGGTTTCATTACCACTAATAATTTCAGCATTACCTTCAACACACATATAAATAACAAAAGAATCTAAATTAGAGTAATCCATACTCATGCTGCCTTTTAGTTGAATAATATTGGTTTTAAAATATGGCGAGTAAACCAATTTACTGGATTCATTTTCTTTTAAAGTGTATGCTGTTTTGTAAGTATCATGTAATTGATAATCTATAGCATCTAGAGCCAATTCTGTATGCAATTCTCTTTCTTTTCCTGTTTTGGCATCTACGCGATTATAATCGTAAATTCTATAAGTAACATCAGAAGTTTGCTGAATTTCGGCTAATAAAACACCTGCTCCTATGGCATGAACTCTTCCTGTTGGAATATAAAATGTATCTCCTTTTGAAATTTTTTCAGAATTTAAAACCTCTAAAATATTCCCTTCTTTAAGTCTTTTTAAATACTCGCTTGGACTTATTTCCTGATTGAAACCTACAATTAATTCGGCATCATCATCAGTTTCCATGATATACCACATTTCATTTTTACCAAATGAATTATGGCGTTCTTTAGCTAATTCATTATTAGGATGTACTTGTATGGAAAGCGGTGTTTTAGCATCAATAAATTTTATTAAAACAGGAAAACTATCTCCAAAAGTTTCATAAACTTTTTTTCCTACCAAATCTCCTTTATAAGTTTGAATAAGTTCTTTAAGACTTTTGCCCTTTAATGAACCATTAGCAACAACAGAAACGTCTCCTTCAACATCAGAAAGTTCCCAACTTTCTCCTATTTCTGTTTTTTTGGGACCCTTTTTAAAAATTGTAGTTAATTTTTCTCCTCCCCAAATTCGTTCTTTCAATATGGGTTCAAAAGTTATAGGATAATTTAAAGTCATTTTTATTTTAAATTTAAAGTCGATTTTAGTGTGTAAAAATAATCAACCCTTTTAAATATATAGGAGTGTTTTTCTGTTTAAATTGAAAGATACATGTAATGTTTAACTAAATTTTATCTTCTTCTGGAATAGTCTTAGTTTTTTTATTGTTTTGGCTAAACTCCTGCATTAGCTGATATACATGTGGAATTTGCATTTGAAACCGAGTTAAAATATCGTTGGAAATATTTTTTCTACTAAAAGGAACATTCTTTACATATTCTTGAATTTCATCAACATTTCTTCCATATTTATAATCATATGTAAAACGACCAAGCTCATCAATAACATTATTTTTGTTAGCTTTATTTGCAACACTTATGTAAAATTCACTTTCTTTAATATTTCCTTGGTTATTAAATAAGGATTCTGCTTTTAAAAAATCATATAATTCCTTAGCAGTTTTTATAGCAGGATCAATTAATTGAATATCTTTTTTCATAAATGGGCGATATAAAAACGACCCATCTTTTGTTTTATAATCATAAAGTTCTTTTAAAACAGTATGTATCTCATCTGATAAATAAGGATAATGAGTACACCCTAAAATGATAGACTTTAGTTGATTTGTTGATTTTGAAAGCCTTATTTTTTCCATTAAAGTAACTAAATGATAACGAACATAATTTTCTGCATCATTAATTTGTATCATGGAGCAATCATCAACACTTTTTGAATCGCATAACATTTTGCCATTATCAAAGTTGAAATTATAAATATCAAAAAGTGTTTTATCAATCTTAACGTCGCCATCTAAATCTGGTCCTTTATATGCTTTGCGAGGTGTTTTTAAATTTTTATTATAATAATCTGGGTCTTCATCGACAGCTTCTGCTATACCAATACCTCCTTGTGAAAACACTTCAATATTGCCTTTATATCCTAATTCTTTTATATACCTCAACAGAGTATTTTCATAACCCTTAGATGAAACTGTTCCTTCTGTTGCTAAAACTCCAATAATAACATTCTCATCTTTCTCTAAAGTTTCTAATGTACCTCTAACACCTGCATCGATAACGCCTATGACTTTAATATTTAATTTAGACTTTTTAATAAAATCTTCTATGTGTTCTTTCCCATAAGCTGTAGCTGTATTGCACGCAACTACTAATACTTTTACAGGCTTTTTATCTAAATTTGGTATCGTGTCATCAGCATCACTATAATATTTGCTTCCCAATAAAAACTGAGTGTCTTTAATAATATGCTCTTTTAAAAGGTCTACTTTGTTAACAGAAAAGTAATTGCCATATGGCATATTGGCTTGGTCTCCAAGATAAATAAATGATTCTCTCTCAAAATCTAAAACGCCATCACTCCCAGAACCATAAGTAGTGTTTTCATTTTCATCGAAATTTACAATGGCTTTTAAAACTGTTAATCCACCAGTTCCTGAATCAAATACTCCAACAGGTAGTGTTTTATCATTTACTGGATAATTTTTAAAGTCAATAAAATAAAAACTACTGCTATCTTTAATGATAGTCTCAATGATATCTTTCTTTTCTAAATTAGCATTGACTGTTAGGCTTTTATCCGTTTCCTTTTTACAGTTTGTCAGCAATGAAAACAGTAAACCAATAAATAATAAATTGTTTTTTAACATGACTTGCCTTTTAATAAAGTTAAATTTAACGATTTTAAAAAATTTAAAAGCTACTATAAATATGCTTAAACTAATATTCCCACTTTACAAAAGCTTCCATAGCTGCATAATGCGCCAATCCTAATTGATGGTATATCTCGGCTGTTTCTTTATTTCTATCTTCAGCACGTTGCCAAAACTCTCTACTATCGGCTCCTTGAAAAACAACTCCATCTTTTTGCGATTGGTGTTTAAAAATTCCTTTTCTTTTATCTAAGACTTGATCTGGTCCCATTGGAACGGCCATTTCAATTTCATCAATGCTCCACTCTTGCCAAGCGCCTCTGTATAACCATAACCAACAGTCTTTCATAAACTTTTTAGGCTTTAATCTTTTGGTTGCTTCCAAAATAGCATCTAAACAAATCTTGTGCGTTCCGTGTGGATCTGCCAAATCGCCAGCTGCATAGATTTGATGTGGTTTAATTTTTTCAATTAGATCCATAGTTATCTGATAATCTATTTCTTCTAAAGGCTTTTTTTCTATACTCCCAGTTTCATAAAAGGGTAATTCCATAAAATGAATTTGCTCATCTGGAACACCGACAAAATGACAAGTAGATTCTGCTTCTCCTTTTCTTATTAAGCCTTTAATATATCTAACCTCTGGAATATCAATCTCACTGTCTTTTTTGTTTTTAAGAAATTCTACAGCTTTTTTATAAATGTTTAAAGCCTCTTTACTTTCTATACCAAACTTTTCATTGTAATCGCAAACAAAGCTTGAGAATCTTAAAGCCTCATCGTCTGCTACTGCAATATTTCCTGATGTTTGATAAGCCACGTGTACTTCATGACCTTGTTCTTGTAAGCGCTTAAATGTACCTCCCATACTAATGATGTCATCGTCAGGATGCGGGCTAAAAATAAGCACACGTTTTCTAGCAGGTTCTGCGCGTTCCGGACGTTTGCTGTCATCGGCGTTAGGTTTCCCTCCTGGCCAACCAGTGATGGTGTTCTGTAATTTATTGAATATTTTAATATTAATATCATACGCCGGACCAGAATCTGCTAGTAAATCACTCATTCCATTTTCAATATAGTCTGCATCCGTTAGCATTAAAATTGGTTTCTTTAAATCAAGAGCCAGACCTAATACGGCTTTTCTAATTAGTTTGTCTGACCAGGTCACTTTTTCAACTAACCAAGGTGTATTAATTCTAGTTAGTTTTGAAGCGGCTTCTTTATTTAATACAAAGGTGGCGTTATTATGTTCTTGTAAAAAAGATGCAGGCACTTGATTAGTTACAGGACCTTCGACTGATGCTTTTATGATATTAGATTTTCCTTCGCCCCAAGCCAATAAAATGACCCGTTTAGCTTCCATGATTTTTTTTACTCCTAAAGTGATTGCTGTTCTAGGTGTATTACTTAGTCCTGAAAAATCTCTACTTGCTGCAACTCTTGTAATATGATCTAAAGCAACTAAACGTGTTTTTGAGTTTTGTAAAGAACCTGATTCATTAAAACCTATATGCCCATTACCACCAATTCCTAATACTTGTAAATCAATGCCTCCTAAAGCCTCTATTTTAGCTTCGTAAGTATTACAATAATCTGCTATTTCTTCCTTTGATAAAGTTCCGTCTGGAATATTACAGTTTTCTGGTAAAATATCTATATGATTGAACAATAGTTCTTTCATAAATCTTACATAGCTATTAACAGAATCTGGTTGCATTGGGTAATATTCATCTAAGTTAAATGAAACCACATTTTTAAAACTCAGCCCTTCTTCTTTGTGAAGACGTACTAGTTCGGCGTACAATCCTTTAGGGGAAGAACCAGTAGCCAAACCTAATATACAAGGTTGTTTTTGTGCTTGTTTTACTCTGATTAGATTTGCTATTTCATTGGCAACATCTTTTGATGCCTCTCCAGAGTTTTCATAAACCACGGTTCCTATATTTTCAAACCTTTTTTCAAAACCTGTTGCTTTGTCTATACTACTCTTTAACATAATTCTATTTTTATCTTGTTTTTATTTTTTATAAAAGTGCTTGTCTTAATACACTTATTGGGTGTTTTGAATTTTTATGTGTTCCATCTTTAATTTGGTGTCTGCAACTAGTTCCTGCGGCTACTATTATAACGTCTTCATTTGCATTTCTTATTTTTGGAAACAGTGTATCTTCACCTACTTGCATACTTATTTGGTAATGCTCTTTTTCATATCCGAAAGACCCGGCCATTCCGCAACAACCTGAATTGATTATGGTTACTTTATAATTTTTTGGAATGGATAACATTTTAAATGTCGGCTCCATATTGCTTAATGATTTTTGTTGACAATGACCATGTATTTTTAATACTTGGTTTTCATTAGTAAAATTTTCAGAAACTATATTCTTTTTATCAAACTCTTGCTTTATGAATTCTTCAATGGTAAGCGTGTTTTTCGCTATGTCATTGGCAGATTTTTTATCATCAGCTAATCTTAAATATTCATCTCTAAAAGTTAAAATTGCAGAAGGCTCGATACCTACTAAAGGCGTTTTGTTTGAAATTTTATCCTTGAAAAAGTTCACATTAAAATCAGTTATTTTTTTTGCTTCATCTAAAACACCTTTTGAGATAAAACTTCTGCCACTTTCTTTGTGATTAGTAATGTTTACTTTATATCCTAAATCTGTTAGAAGTTCTATACAATCTATGCCAATATTAACATCGTAATAGTTTGTAAATTCATCCATAAACAGAAAAATATCTCCATTTTTTATTGGTTTACTAACTAATCTTGTTTCGTTTTGTTTATACCATTTATAAAAGGTTTTACTTGCTAGTTTAGGGATACTTCTTTCGATAGCAACACCCAAAATATTTTTAGATATTTTAGTGCTTAAAATAGAATTAGTTACAAACGGAAGAATACTTCCTAGTTTATTTAGCCTAACATTATTTGCGAAAATTTTTGTTCTAAAAGGAATGCCATTTGCTTTATAATATTGATGCAAAAATTCAGCTTTTAATGATGCTATGTCTACATTACTAGGACATTCACTGGCACAAGCTTTACAACTTAAACACAATTCGAAAACATCATACAGTTCTTTGTGATCAAATTTATTTTTCTTTTCAGAATTTATTAAAAACTCTCTTAATGTATTGGCTCTTGCTCGCGTTGTGTCTTTTTCGTTTCTTGTTGCTCTATAGCTTGGGCACATTGTTCCTCCAGCCTCTGGAAGTTTTCTACAATCACCAGAACCGTTACATTTTTCGGTTGCTCTTAGAATTCCTAAACTATCTGAAAAATCCTGAATGGTTTCAATTTCCGGTTCTTCTCTGTCAATTTCATATCTCAGGCTTTCATCCATTGGGAAGGCATCTACAATTTTGCCTTTATTAAAAATATTATCAGGATCGAACGTGTGTTTTATTCGCTTTATAAGTGCATAATTTTTTTCTCCAATCATTTTTGGAATAAATTCTGCTCTCACAATTCCGTCGCCATGTTCACCGCTAAAAGAACCACCATATTTTTTAACTAATTCTGCTGTCTTTGTGGTTATTTCTCTAAACAACACAACGTCTGCCTGTTTTTTTAAATTTAGAATTGGTCTTAGATGTAATTCCCCAGCTCCAGCATGTGCATAATACACAGCTTCTTGACCAAAATCTTCCATCATTTTTGAAAACTCTGAAATGTAATTAGGCAAGTCTTTCAATTCTACAGCTGTATCTTCAATACAAGCAACCGCTTTATTATCGCCAACAATATTCCCTAATAATCCTAAACCTGCTTTACGAAGCTCTACGGCTTGATCTATTTCACTCCCTGTTAATTTAGGATACGCGTATCCTAGATCGTTTTTCTGTAAATCGGCAATCAATGCATCTGCTAAACTATTAGATTCATTATCATCCTCTGTACAGATTTCAAGCATTAAAATAGACTTTGGATCGCCTTCAACAAAAAACCTGTTTTTTAATTGCTCCCTATTATTTTTAGTGCAATCTAAAATGGTTTTATCCATTAATTCACAGGTAAATAAATTATGGCGCATGGCAACAACAACAGCTTCCATACTTTCTTGGATGCTGCTAAAATGTGCAGCAACCATAATGTTTTTTGGAGGTGGTAGTGTATCTAATTGTAAGGTTATTTCGGTTGTTAAAGCCAAAGTGCCTTCGCTTCCGGTTAAAAGTGTTGCTAGGTTGATGGTTTTGTTTGAACCACCAAATTCCTCATAATTTAATAATTCATCTATGGGATACCCATTATTTCTTCGGTGAATGCTTTTCTTAGGGAATTCTTTTATTATTTCTTGTTGAATTTCTTTATTAGATAATTCATTATAAATAGAATCATAAATTTTTCCTTCTAATGAATTTTCTTGTCTTTTTTTATTGAATTCTGAAGTTGAAATTTTATTAAACACAGCTTCAGAACCATCACTTAAAATTGTTTTTAACTGCAACACTTTGTCACGTGTAACTCCAAATTTAATAGATGTAGTTCCTGAAGAATTGTTACCAACCATGCCGCCAATCATGCATCTGTTACTTGTAGAAGTGTTTGGAGCAAAAAACAAACCGTAAGGTTTTAAGTAATTGTTAAGTTCGTCTCTAATAATTCCCGGTTGAACCGTAATAGTTTTTTTTTGTTCGTTAAAATCTAAAATTTTAGTGAAGTGTTTAGAAACATCTACCACCAAACCATCACCAACACATTGACCAGCTAAAGAGGTTCCAGCAGTTCTTGGAATGAGCGATATTTTATGTTCTTGGGCAAAACGGATGAGTGTTTTTAAATCTTCATTGTTTTTAGGATATGCAACTCCTAAAGGTATTTTTCTATATACCGATGCGTCTGTTGCATAAATGCTTTTATGAAGTAAATCATAAAAGACTTCTCCTTCTATCTTTGTTGATAAGCTTTTTAAAGCTTGCGTTATTTCAACTTTCATAATGGTGTAAATCAGTGTCAACTATTCTTGCTAAAACAAATTCTCAGTTCGATTTTAAAATTTTAAAAGTACCTTGATCTCCTTCTTCACTTTCAATATTCAAAAAATACATACCGTTACCTAAATGACTCATATCAAAATATTTATCTTCGGGATTAATTTTCATTATTGATTGCCCAAATAAAGTTAAAAGTTCTACTTGAGTCAATTTTAAATTATTATTCGATAACATAACAATGCCATTTGTTGGGTTTGGATAAACCTTAATATTGTCTTTTATGTTAATATTACTTAATGCTGCTGTTGCTCCAAATTTTGTATTTATTAAATCCCAAAGTTCAGGACGGTTTCCATCGTAATTTAAAGCCCACATTCCAACACCTCCTAAATTATCGGCAATAGCCAAATCGAATTTTTTTGATATACTTAACTCATTATCAGCCCAAACTTGATGCCAATTGGCTCCATCATACCAAGTGTACCATGGTGATTGAAAATCTGAATTCCAGATAAAACCGCCATAAGTTTCAGCTTCTGTTATCGTATTTTTAAATCTGGTTGAACCAACATAAGCAGTTGTTACTGACTCTGAAGCATTTGTTGTAGTTTTCCAATGTTGTCCATAATAAGGTACAGCTAAAATTAACTTCTCTGGGTTATTTGCCGTTGGTATAGCATAGGTACCTGTTTCTATAGTTCTTGTAACGAATCGTTTTGTAGTTGTGTGATGAGTTAAAGGAGAAACTGGACCAGAAAACCCATCGTTTTCACCTACATAATCATAAGCCATAACAATTAAATAATCTACACTATTTACTAAACCATCTATTAACCAACCGCCCCAATTAACGGCTGGACCACAAAAAGACACTTCTTTACCAGGTAATTCTGTATGTATATATGTAGTTAAAGCCGCCATGAATGTGTTTAATTCAGCACCTCTATGTGCGCTTGTAAGCGCTTCAAAATCTATATTAACACCATCTAAATTATCTGCTTGAATTCTGCTTTTTACGTTTGCAAAAAAAGTATCTCTTTTAGTTGTGTTAGTAAATAATTCCCAAGCAACAGCGTCTGCTCCATCTGTTCCTCCAAAATTAACAACAGTCATTATTACTTTCGTTCCTGCTGCATGTGCAGCATTTATTTCTGTAACCCAAGGCCATCCTGATGGCGTATCTATGGAAGCGTCGAGTTGAACTAAAAAATCGAAACAGGCTAAATGCGAAAGTAAGTTATACTGTATATTACTATGTGCATTGCTGCTTTGTTCCCAATAAGGTAAAAATCCAAACACCATTTTATTTAAAGTGTTTGTTTGGTCCTGGTTTAAAGAGATAATTTCATCCTTATTAGCAATATATCCTTTTTTAACATTTTCTAGTTTACCGAACTCTTCTTTTTGTAATTCGTGTGCTCCTTTTCTAATTACTTCCTGAGGCAAAATAACTTGAGACGCAAAAAAAATGAACACAAAGAAGACTTTAAAATGTGATATTTTTTTATTCATTGTTAATTAAGTTATCTTGTTTTAATTCCATATCCAACAGGATATTTACTGTTTATAGAAGCAGGTAATTTGCCTATTGCTTCTTTTTTGCCCAACACAATTTGTGCTGATATTTTTTGAGCTTCTTCTGAATTTTCATAAGAAACTATAATACTTTCAATTTTTTTGAACGATACCTTTTCTAAACAATACTGACTAGCAAACACACCTAAAATGACTTTATTTTTTTTAGAAATAATTTCAATCATCGCTCTGTCTTCATCAGAAATATCTTTAGTAAGCCTATAGTTTAAGCGATGATAGCCTATGATTACTTTATCGTAATCGTTAAGTTTTTGTAATAATTCTTTATGAGGAAGGCCAGAAAGATTATCAATATTAATTTCAGATTTTAATGTGTTAAAAAACGTATCAGAAAGCCCATCACCTAATTTTACATATGCTATTTTTTCTTTTCTTAGCTTTTTTATGGATAAAGCATTGCGGTGATTTTTTACAACTGTAATAGCATTACTAAACACTTCCTGTTTTAAAAGATGACTTGTTTCGTCATTCAAATTGGCTATAAGTTGTTTTGTGTCTATTGGTTTAAAATGATTTAAGTCAACATCAAATTTTGCAGCAAGTATCTTTTTTACCGAATGCGATAATCGTTCTTCTGATATTTCCTTATTATTATACGCTTCTATGATTTTTGAAATGGCTTTTGGAGCATCTTCAGTAAACAGCAATACATCATTTCCAGCTAAAAATGCCGCCAAATCTATATCTCCAGGTTCTTTATAATTTGCTGCACCTTTCATGTTTAAAGCATCTGTAAAAATCAACCCTTTAAATTGAAGTTGCTCTTTTAAAATATTTGAAACAATATTATATGATAATGAAGAAGGTAAGCCTTCAGTAGATTCTAAACTTGGAACATTTAAATGAGCAACCATAACTCCAGCAATTCCTTTTTTAAACAGCTCTTTATATGGATATAATTCTACATTATCAATTCTTTCCTTTGAAAATGAAACTGTTGGTAATGTTTTATGAGAATCTTTATCGGTATCTCCATGACCAGGAAAATGCTTTGCACAGGCCATAATACCTTCACCTTGCAACCCTTCTGTAAAGGCAATGGCCTTATTGGTTACATTAAATTTATCTTCACCAAATGAGCGGACTCCAATGATTGGATTTTTAGAGTTTGTATTGATATCAACTACTGGTGCGAAATTTAAATGAATCCCTAATTGTTTACAATGTTTTCCTATTTGGGTACCAATTCGTTTTATTAAATCATCATTTTTAACAGCTCCAAGTGTCATATTATACGGAAATCTTGCTGTACTATCTAACCTCATATTTAAACCCCATTCACCATCTATTCCAATTAATAAAGGCACTTTTGCTATGGATTGATATGTGTTTGTGAGTTTAGCTTGACGCACAGGGCCACCTTGAAAGAATATCAAACCACCTATATCATAATCTTTGATAAGTTTTTGAATAGAGTCAACATGATTTTTATCTCTATTTGAATAAGCTGCCACCATAAATAACTGACCAACTTTTTCCTTAATGGTCATGTTATTATAAATACTGTCAACCCATTTAGATTTTTTGTCTTTATTATTAAACCGTATATTCTGATTATGAGGATAGAACCCCAAAAAAAGGATTGATAAAAAAAGTATGCCTAAAATTTTCTTCATTATTTTATTAAATTATATGCGTCAATTGCATTTCTAACACTTTTATGTTCCAGTAATAATTTACTTGCTAATTCTTCATCAACATTAATTTCATGCATAATCATTCTTACGCCTCTGTTTACAAGTTTTTTATTTGAAAGCTGCATGTCTATCATTTTGTTTCCTCTTACTCGGCCTAATTTTATCATAACTGTTGTAGAAATCATATTCAAAGCTAATTTTTGAGCTGTTCCTGCTTTCATTCTTGTGCTTCCTGTAACAAATTCTGGACCCACTATTAATTCTATAGGATAATCAACTTCTAATGATAAAGGAGATGCTCCATTACAAGTAATGCATCCCGTAACAATATTATTTTTCTTAGCTTTTTTAACACCTCCAATAACATAAGGTGTTGTACCTGATGCCGCAATGCCTATAAGAACATCGTCTTCATTGATATTAAATTTTTGCAGATCTTTCCATGCCAATGTGGTATCGTCTTCAGCATTTTCTACCGCTTTTCTTAGTGCAGAATCACCACCAGCTATTAAGCCAATTACCCAATCATCTGCAACTCCATATGTTGGTGGACACTCTGAAGCATCTAGCACTCCTAATCTTCCACTAGTTCCTGCCCCAATGTAGAATAATCTACCTCCATTGCTCATTTTTTCAAAAATTACATCTACCAATTTTTCAATTGAAGGTATTGCTTTCTCAATAGCATAAGGAACCGTTTTATCTTCAGCATTCATGTTGGAGAGCAACTCTACTGTGCTCATTTTTTCCAAATCATTGTAGTCTGATGCTTGTTCAGTTGTTAGTTTGTTTTTCATCTTTTTAATATTCATTTACCATTCTCTATTTCAATAATACAAATCTGTTTAGGTTGAAGCATAAAATCAATGTTGATTTTGCCGTTTGCATAAGTGGTCATAAATTTTACGCCATCAGCATCAATAATATTAATCTTTCCCGATGAAGGAAGTTCATAATCATTAGAATTAATGCTAAAATTTACTGGATATGGATTATCGCTAATACTTGCCAAAGCAATCCCTACTTGATTATCATCAGATTTCCATGCTCCAGTATAAATTAAAGAATTTCTTTTTTGAAACGTTCTAATAGATTGTCCTGTTTTGCCAGCATAGATTGATAATCTAGACATTTGCAATTCTTCATCAGGCAATTCCATTACAGGCGACCTTAAAAATTTTCCATGTAACAAATACTTCAATCCATTATATCTTACCCTAGCCAAATTAAATAAATAATCAATTTCTTCCTTCCTTTCTGAAGACAAAAAGCTTTGATAATTAGAAATTGTTGGTTGTAAACCCCAAACTAACGATCTGGCTTGTTCCATCATAAATTGCTTACTAAAGCTTTTATCTAACAACGCTAAAGGATCTTTAGGCGCATATTCTTCAGGCCAAAGTTCATCGTAAGGGGGCACGATTAAAGACGAATAATTACCATAGGTAATGGCATATTGATGGTAAACAGCCTGAAAGAATGGAATAGGTTCCCAGCCACTATCTCCAGCATACCGCTCCATACTAACCTGTAAGGTTAAAAATGCATCTAAATATGGTAACCACGCTTCGTTAACGCCTTCTCCTGCCAAAAACACTTCTTTATTTTTAGGAAATTTTGAACGAATCTGTTCTGTTAGTTCCCCAAAATTTTCTAGCCAATAATTTCCACCACCAATTTTATGACCATGGGTTTTATCATAACATAAAAAGCTAAAACAAGCCTGGTCCATATAAACACCATTTGTTTGATAAGTATTAACAGCCGTATCACACAGTGAAGCATATTTATCTTTCCAAAACTGTGTGCCCATGCACATGGTGGTTAAAGATTTGTTTGTGAAAATGTTATATGTATGTGTGTTTAAATCTCCATTAATATCTTTTACAGCATAAGAAGCGGCATGCTCATTTTCCCAACTTTCTGTATTGGTTCCCCATTGCATTTGGTTCATATAAACAATTGCTTTGACATCGTCTTCTTGAGCCGATTTCATTGCCGATATAAATGATTCTTTTCCTTCTCTTGGCGGAAAATATTCTGGAAATCCATCGTCATATGAACACCCATGCCACCAATGCCAAAATACACTTACCGGTAACTTTAATTTTTTCTCAAGGTCTTTTGCGGGAACAAGTACATTACTGGATTTTCCTCTGTTCCATTCCCACAAAGCGGTATTCTCTAATGCTTTTGGTGTTAACCCTTTTTTAAATCGGCTATCTGCAACCCATTGCTGTTTTGCAGCCCATTCTCTGTATTGTTCGGCTGCGTTTATCCAATCTCCTTTAAAAGAACCAATAATGGCTTTATAGGTTGGAACATAACTATTTGCTTCTGCATCAACCGAAGGATAGTTAATCATTTGGTAGGTTAAGTTATTTAAACTATCAAGCGTATAAGAGAAGTCTTTTTTATAAGCTAAAGAATCATTGCAAGCTGTGTACAATCCAAATTTCTTTGTATTATTATATAAAGCGATACATTGCAAAGACATCCTTCCAGGATATTCCCACTTGTATTTTTTTTCATTGTCTTCTATTTTTGAAAGGTAGTTTCTTGGGTTTTGCATTTTTACACCCATCCAATATGGTGCTGCTAAATTTTCATCGCCTAAGTCTTTTATCCCATTAATTTTAGGAAATACCACCTTACTTATTTGTTGTCCTTTGGTGCCTTCAACTAATATTTCCCATGATGATAAAGGTTTGTTTTTTTCAAGTGTGATAGTGGCAGAAACTTTAAAATCTTTCATATCAACATCAGAAAAATTATCCCAAATTAAAACTAAAGTATGAAGATCCTTTTTTATAAAATGAAACTTCGAAACAGTTGTCATATCAACTGTTTTGATTCCAGATGGTTGAAGTAAATCAATTTCCCAAAGTGCTCCATCAGGACTGTTTGAATCAAGAAAATCAAAAGTATTTTCTAAATTTTTAAACTCAACAAAAGCTCCTGTGTCTTTGTTAAAACTTAATTCTATTTTCCCGTTTTCAATGGTTATATTTTTTTCTAAAACATCTTGCTTACAACCTAAAAAACAATAAAAAGCCATACAGCAAACCAGTAATGAGCGAACCCTGTTTTTTTTAGTTTTCATCTTTTAAGTTTTTAAGATTGCTATATTGTTTTATCTAAACTTATTGTTTTGCTGTTTTTAAAAAGAATCAGACATATAACAGTTAATAACGCATTCACGAAAATATTCATGAAACCAAAATCAAATTTGAACCAGATAATAAAGTAATAATTTAAAAGATAGGTTACCACCGGCATTACTATACAAATGAAAGGAACTGCAGCATCTTTAATTTGTATTTTAGTAAAAATTCCAAATAAATAAAGCCCTAATAATGGTCCATAAGTATATCCAGCTACTTTAAAAATCATGGATATTACATTTCCTTTACTGTGTGAAAACAACATAATAATTGTAAAAATTACTATAGAAAAACCTAACAAAACCCTGTTTTTTAATTTTTTCTTTTCTTTTGAATTTTTATGTTGAATATCCAAAAAGTCGTGCGTAAACGATGTGGTTAAAGCTGTTAACGCCGAATCGGCACTAGAAAAAGAAGCGGCTGTAATTCCTAAAATAAAACTGATGCTTGCTAGGGTTCCAAAATGGTTTAAAGACAACATTGGGAATAACGTGTCTGTGTTAATAAGTTTTCCGTTTTCAACTTCTAATTGAATACCAAATTTTTCAGCATACATATATAACATAACACCTAAGCCTAAAAACAGAAATTGAGTAACCGCTAAAACCAAACTAAATGTTAAGATGTTTCGTTGTGCTTCTTTTCTATTTTTACAGGTTAACGTTTTCTGCATCATATTCTGGTCTAAACCAATCATGGCGACAGCAATTAAAACCCCAGAAATAAATTGTTTGAAAAAATTGTTCCCAGAATTAAAATCCCAATCAAAAACCTTAAAATAGTCGTTTTTAACAACCGATGAAAAAGTTTCAGAAAGGCTTAAATCTAAGGAGTCTTTAACAATATAAATAGTAACAGCTACAGCCATTAACAAGAAAAATGTTTGAAGTGTATCTGTCCAAACAATAGTTTTAATCCCTGACTTATGAGTGTACAACCAAATAAGAACAAGGATACCAATTACTGTTACAAAAAACGGAATATGAAAGGCATCAAAAACTGCATATTGCAAAATTTTTGCGGCAAGCATCAACCTAAGTGCAGCTCCAAATGATTGGGAAATTAAAAAAAATAACGACCCGGTTTTGTATGATTTAATTCCAAATCGAGATTCTAAATAAGTGTATATTGAAACTAATTTTAAATCGTAATAAATGGGAACAAGAACATAAGTTATAAAAACATATCCAATTACATTACCAAAAACAAACTGTAAATAGTAAAAATAATTAGTGCCAACCATTCCTGGAATGGATACAAATGTAACGCCAGATAATACAGCACCAATCATTCCAAAAGCAACAACTTGCCATGGTGATTTTCGGTCACCAGTGTAAAAAGATTCATCACTTGTGTTTTTTGAAACGAAATGAGATATCAGTAATAATACCCCAAAATATGATGCTATAATTATTAAAATAAGTGTTGCGCCCATTTATATTTTCTGTGTTTACTATTATGTTTTCACTAATATAGTTAGTGTTTTTAAGTTTATTTTGCTTCTAATATATTTTTATTTCATTAAGATGTAATTTATAATCGTTTAAATTTTCAAATGCATCTAGTTTTTCTACAGAATCATTGTTTTCTACCCAATGTCTCAATTTATCAGTTCCATTAATAATATCAATAGGTTGCTGTGTATAATTATATTCATAAGGTGGTTTTTTCCATTGAAAATCTTCACCTAAATAATGATATAGTTCTCGCATTAATAATTGACCCACTCGCCAAGGCTTGTAAGTTGATTTATCTGTAACATGAATTTGGATGCCACCGCATACTTTATCTGCCTGCTTTTGAAACGTTGGAAGAAATGTAATAGGTCTAAATTTAAAGCCTTCTAATTTTGATTTCTTAACTGCATCCAACAAATGCTTTTCATAAAATAAAAATGGTTCTACTTTTGGATGTCCAACAATTTCTAAAGATTGCGTTGTACCTCTTCCTTCACTTAAAATAGTTCCTTCAAATAAAACAGTTGCAGGAAAAGTATATGAACTTTCAATTCTTGCCAGGTTTGGTGAAGGCAACAACCAAGGCAGTTTAGTATCTTCATAATACATGCTTCTATCCCAATGAAGCATTTTAATAACTTTTAAATTTGCTTTATCTTTTGCCCAAAGTTTTTGATGCATTAAAGCAACTTCTCCAATAGTCATAGCATGACGAACAGGAATTGGGTGTCTTCCTATAAACGATTCAAATTCCATATCTAGCATATTGCCTTCAAGATCTACTCCATTTAATGGGTTTGGGCGATCTAACACAACTACTTCAATAGCATTTTTTCCACACTTTTCTAATAAAAGGGTAAGTGTGTAAATGTATGTGTACATTCTGCAACCCACATCTTGCAAATCAACAAACAAATGGTCTATTCCTTCAAGCATTTTATCAGTAGGAATACGAGTTTCAGAATACAAAGAATACACAGGCATTTTAAAATACGGATGGATAAAATGATCTGTTTCTATCATATTATCTTGAGCATCTGTAGAAAACCCATGTTGAGGCCCAAATAATTTCACGAATCTTTCGCCAAATAGCTCTTTAAATTTTAATGCTGCATGCGTATATGTTGAATCAATGGATGCATTATGACAAAGCAAAGCAACATTTCCATTAAACTTTTTTTGAATTTCTTTATCATTTATTAATACATCTAAACCTGTTTTTACCTTCATGGTTCTTTTTAAATTTTTATTAAGCTGCTTTTAGGTTTTTAAATTTTATTTAGGGTAACAAAATTGTTACCCTAAATAACTAAACTAAACAAAAAACTAACTTAAAATGTATGTTTTTAATTAAATTATCCGTTGAAAAAAGAGGTGAGAATAAAAACTGATTTCTCTCACCTCATTTACTAACTCAAAATAAACTAAACATAAAAACTATAACTGTAAGACTTTAATTTTTCTAATAAATAAAGCCTATATTTTTTTATTTAATGAATTATTCAACATCCCACCACATTCTGGTTAGAAGTCCATCTCCTCCTTGTTGAGCTGTAGCCGCAGCTACATTGTCTGGGTTATTAAGTTTCTCAGATGCCGGATACGGAAGTCTTCTTGGTATTTTACCTCCAGTAAGTGTTGCAGCAACATCTGCAGGAACTAAAACAGGGTATCCAGATCGTTTCCAGTTTGAGAATGTTTCTAAACCATTTCCAAAAGTTGCTACCCAATATTGTTCATTAATCATTTTTAACGCTTGTGCAGGAACAAATGGATTTGCTGCTAAATAATCACTTATTTGTGTTGGAGTAATTTCAACACCATGCCCATATAATGACAAATATTCCATTGCAGCTGTTACTCCTGCGTTATAATGCGCTTCAACATCTCCACCAGCTAATCCCCAACGCTCTGCCGCTTCAGCTAACATAAACTCAACTTCTGCATAGGTTTGGAAGAAAAATGGCGCATCATAAACTACAACTCCAGATCCTCCAAAAATATTGATGTTTGGTTTTGAGTTAGCATTACCTCTACTTGGGTCGTTTATATCTTGACCAAATTGCAAATCATAAGTTGTGTCACCATCTACAGTTGAGCTTAATACCGAAACGCGTGGGTCATTTCTGTCTTTCATGAAATCCATAAAAGTTTTTGAAATTTTTATTTGAGTTGCAGCTCTTGAAGTAAAGCATTTTGTTAGTGGATTAACGTTTGGCCCACCATCATTTGCTGAATTTTCGTATTTAGTATAAGCTATATCATCATTGCTTGTCATAACACCTCCTGCAATTGCTTTAGTTGCCCAAGATTGTGCAGCAGCATTATCAACTTTTACCATTCTCATAGCTAGACGTAGCATTAAAGAGTTTGCAAATTTTCTCCATTTTGTGTTGTCTCCTGCAAATAATAAATCTGCAGATCCATATGAATTAGCTCCAGCAGTGCTTAAAGTAGCAGCGGAACTTTCTAATGTTGCTAACATATCGGCATAAATATCACTTTGCTTATCATACTTAGGGAAACGAATACCTTCTAAAAAACCTTTTCCAGCTTCACTATAAGGAACATCTCCGTAAAGATCTGTTAACCTGCTAAAAATAAGAACTCTTTGTATTCTTGCTATTGCTAAATCTGCAACAGCTGTTGGCTCTTCGCTTGCTTCTAATTGTGCTTCTAAGTCAACAACATTTTTTACTGTATTTGAAAATTGTTCTTCAAAAAACTGATGTGTATTACCTTCTTTGTATAAGAATGACACATAGGAAGTATCATTAAGATGTTGAATGTTTTGCATTAAATGAATAACATTCCAAAACAAATAAGCAACATAACTACTACCACCTGTGTATAATTGGATAAACGTTAATTTAGTTGCGGGATCAAGTTGGGTTGGCTTTGTTGGGTTTACGTTAATGTCTTCAAAACCATTATCGCAAGACCCTAACGAAACAACAATTGCTAATAATATGATTAATTTTTTCATTTCTTCTTTTTTTTAAAATTTAACATTTACAGAAAAACCATAGCTTTTGGTTGATGGCACTCCAAATCTTTCTATCCCTTGAGAGTTAAGGTTATTTAAAGAAGCTTCAGGATCTACATTATCAATTGATCTTGAGATAAAGAATAAGTTTCTTCCAATTAATGAAAGTCTTAAATCACTAATAAAAATGTTTTTTAAAACACTTTGTGGAAGACTGTAAGATAAACTTAATTCTCTAAACTTAATAAAATCTGTACTGTAAACGAACTCTTCAGAAATACCTGCACTTTCTTCTCCTACACGACCATAAAATGTTCTTAAATTTTCTGGTGCAACTGTTGTGGTGAATGGTTGGCCCGTTGCATTATCAATTCCTGAAACTACTAAACCCGTTTCACGACCCTCTAATGTTTTTTTATGCAATCCTCTAAGCATTAATTCTCTATTGGTTCCAGAGTGAACGCTTCCTCCAAATTTTGCATCAATTAAAAAGCCTAAAGACACATTTTTATACTTGAAGTTATTAGAGAATCCTAATGTATAAGGCGCTACACCTTGACCTAATATTTTATATTCTCCTTGTACTGGTTTAGGTATTGTGCCACTTGTGTCATATATAATAGTTCCATTATCATCTCTCTTATATGATGAACCATAAATTACACCGTAATGTTCTCCAACAATATGTGAAATGATAGCAGTTCTAGATCTAGTTTGGCTACCATCAACATTAATAGGCGTGTTTTCATCATCAGTATGAACAATTTTACTATCGTTAAAACCTAAGTTAAATGATGTGTTCCAAGAGAAATTCTCGTTTTTAATTGGCGTACCTCCAATTAATAATTCAATCCCTTTATTTTCTAATTCACCAATATTTAAGATTGACGACGTGAAACCTGAAGATTGAGAAGCTGCTGCTTGTACGATATCATTTTTCGTTTGATTTTTATAATAAGCAACATCTAGATTTAAACGATTATTTAAAAATCTACCTTCAAAACCTACTTCAATTTCATTTTTTTGAAAAGGAACTAAATTAGGATTTGGAATTGAATTCCCATTTAATTGTCCAAACGATTGTCCTTGGAATGACCCCGTAACTGCATAGTTTAAATTTAAAGCATAAGCATCTTGAGCTCCACCAGCTACTTGTGCATAACTTGCTCTTATTTTTGCATAATTGATTGCCTCAGGTAATTCAAAAGCCTCATTTAATAGTAAACTTCCACTTAATGACCAATAAAAATCATTGTTTGGAGTTGTTTTATCTGGGAAAGATAATGTTGAAAACCAATCGTTTCTTCCTGTAAATGTTAGATAAAAGAATTGGTCATAATCAACTTCAACTGAACCATATAATGAATTGGTTTTGGTTTTATAATAACTATTTCTAGGTTCTGGCAAAGTAGTATTATTGATATCTTCTAAACCAATAACAATAAATCCTCTACCTGTAGCGCTTAAACCATCAAACGTGTTTGTTCTTGTATTTGCTCCTATAATAGTATTTGTAGAAATTTTCTCGGTTAAAGCTTTTTCTATACCTAACATAAAATCTGCATCAAATGATGTATACGTTAATTTGCTTTGAGTCATTTCTCCTGTTGGGCGATAAGCAGTTCCATAAGGAGTCACTTTCCTTCTAGCTAAATCATAGGTATCTATACCTGCTCTACCTGTAGCATATAACCAATCTGTTAAGTCATATCTTAAAGTGGTTGATGCTGTGAACCTGTTTTTCTTATCATCGGAATTAAAATTATTGACAACCCAATAAGGATTTTGAATAAACTGACTTGGTTGAAATAAAAGTTCTGTGCCTGCATCATTTGAACCTGGTTTTAAATCGTTTATATCCAAAGTGCTTGGCAACACATAAGCTACTGTGTTAGCATTTCCTGGAGTATCACCAAGGTTTACACGGTTATGTACTTTTTCAATAACATATTTTGCATTAACAGTTGAAGTTAATTTTGGAGCAATTTTAGCAGACGCATTTAAAGATAATGACTTTCTGTTTAAAGTAGACTTTGGGAAAATATCCTTGTTTTCTAAATTTGAAAAAGAAAAACGATAATTATATCCATCTCCGCCCTTTGATAATGCTAATGTATTAACTGCTGTTGTTCCTGTATCATAAAACTTATCTAAATTGTTACCAGTAGATGAGTAAGGTCTTTTAACGCCGTCCCAATTGTAAACCATTGAACCATCCATTTTTGCTCCCCATGACAGCAAAGAATTTGTAAAAGCATTGTCAATAGCCAAATCTTGATCTGCAATTTCTACTGCATTATCATTAATGTCATATTCATAACCAGGTTTTAAATTATTAGTACCCGCACCATATACATTCTGAAAATCTTGAAGATCTGTATTTATTTTATCAAAAGTATATGAACTAGAATATTCAACACCTAATCCTTGCTGACCTTTTCCAGATTTTGTGGTAATCATGATAACTCCATTTGAAGCTAATGAACCATATAGTGCAGCAGCAGAACTACCTTTTAAAACTGATACAGATTCAATATCATCTGAATTTAATGAAGATATGTCATCACCACCATCGCCTGTTCCGTCATTTGTTGGACCAACAACAGAACCATTCGTATTATTAATAATAGGAATACCATCAACAACATAAAGTGGCTGGTTATTTCCGGTTAAAGAACTTGCACCACGTATAATTACCCTGCTTGAACCAGAAGCCCCAGTACTACTTGTAGAAATATTTACACCAGCAACACGCCCTTGCAATGAATTAACAGCACTCGCTGTTTTTACTTGTGCCATCTCGTCGCCATCAACTTTTGTTAATGAATACCCTAAAGCTTTAGATTCTCTTTTAATTCCTAATGCCGTAACAACTATTTCGTCTAAGCTAGTAGCATCTTCTTCAAGAACAAGATCAACAATCTGATTCTCTCCTGTTAATACTACAGAAACCGTTTTAAAACCTAAAAAACTAAAGACAAGCGTCTTGCCTTTGGTGCTTTCTGCTACAATTGAATACTTTCCATCAAAGTCTGTAACACTTCCCTTTGATGTTCCTTCAATGGAAACGTTTACACCAGTTAAGGGAATCGCACTTCCTTTTTCAGTAACTACACCAGAAACCGTTACAGATTGCGCAAAAGAACTCTGAGCAAAAAACAACAGTATCAAGGTGATTAATTGAAAATAATAATTTTTCATATGAGATTGAGTTTAAGTTATTTTGGCTAAAAATATAAAAATAAATCTTAAACACGCATTTTTTTTGCAAAAAAATGCGTGTTTAAGCTACAATATTCGAATTATCTTACGTAACTCAAAAAACATTAAAAAACCTATATTTTTATGAATATCTTATTTTTATAAAGAAGAAAACAAATAAGCCAAAAAACAACTATGTGAGTTAAAGCAAATAGCAATGAACCATTCATGTTTCCTGCTAAGGGAGAAAATATTTCATCAAACATATACCGATAAGCTGAAATTTTATCTTCTGAGTTTGCTATAGGCAATTTAATTAAGGAGCTAATTGTTTTTACGTATAAACCAGAGAAAACAAATATAAATAGAGGATTAGTTCCAAAATGAACAAAAGGTTTTGCCCATGTTTTATATCCTTTAAGATCAATGATAAAAATTAAAAAAGCCAAAAATAATGTTCCCAACCCAGCAGTATAAAGCACATAAGAACTTGTCCACAATGCCTTATTAATAGGGAAAAATATCCCCCAAATAACACCTAAAGCAACTAGTATAGTTCCATGAAATAATAACTTTTTTATTTTTAATAAAATAGATTTTTCAACACTAATAGTTTGACCAACTAAAAATCCAATTATTACCGTCCCAACAGCTGGAATAGAAGACAATAATCCTTCTGGATCAAAAGGCACACCAAAACCCTTGTATACATGATTTTCACCCAACAAAAACAAATCAAATTTCCTGACAAAGTTTTCTTTTAAAGAATATGGGTCTAATTCAGATCCAAAATATAACAATGCCCAATAACCCAGTAAAATAAAGGCTAAAATGATTAATAATTTATCTCTTTTAAAACTTAAACAAAGAATAGAACCTATTCCATAGGCCAGTGCAATTCTTTGTAAAACCCCCATAACGCGCACTTTATCAAAATCAAAAAAAGGAAATAAGTTTAAAAAAAAACCCAACAGAAAGATAATTGCTGTTCTCTTTAATATTTTAAATAGAACTACTTTAGACATTTTTGTTTGATACTTCTCAAAAGAAAACCATACGGACACACCAACAATAAAAAGAAAGAAAGGAAATACTAAATCTGTTGGAGTGCAACCATTCCACTCAGCATGCCTAAGAGGTGAATAAACATATTTCCAGCTACCTGGATTATTTACTAAAATCATAAATGAAATAGTTATTCCTCTTAAAACATCTAATGAAATTAATCTCTTTGATATAATCATAATTTTTATATTTTTATTAAAATTTTTAAAAAAATACTATCAAATATATGTATTTTTTTAAACAAATGCACGCTTATATGTTTAAACAAGCAAAAAAATGCTTATTTTTAAATATTAATTTGCATTTTAATTTAATTTAATCTTATTTTTGAAGAAATCAGTTTTTATGAAAAAAAAAGAGAGACAACAAAAAGTAATTGACGAAGTAAGTATTAATAGAAAGGTTAGTTCTAGTTTTTTATCAGAAAAACTTGATGTTTCTGAAGACACCATAAGAAGAGATATTAAAGAGCTACATGACAAAGGTATGATTACCAAAGTTCATGGTGGAGCAATCTCAAACATTCAAAAGCTTTATCATTACAATGAAGATGTAATATATAATAGAGAAGGAAAGGTTCGTATTGCTCAAAAAGCTATTTCTTTAATTGAAGATGGTATGATAATTATTATTAGTGGTGGAACCACAAACTTAATGCTTGCTAAGTTACTTCCGAAAAATTTAAAAGCTACAATCTATACTTATAGTTTACCAATAGCCATGCAATTAACAGAGCATCCTTTAATAGAGACCATATTTATTGGTGGAAAAATTCAGAGAAATTCAATGGTTACTACAGGTATTGATGTTATTCAATATCTGTCTAACATAAAAGCAAGTCTCTGTTTTATGGGTGTAAGTGCCTTAAACATTGAACAAGGTATTACAGATGAAGGCTACGAGGTTTCATTAATAAAAAAAGCTATGATAAACGCATCCGAACATATAGTTTATTTAGCAACTTCGAACAAGTTAAATCTAAGGCTTAATTACGATGTTTGTAATTTAAAAGAAATAGACACAGTGGTAACAGATTTAGATAAGCAAGATCCAAGGCTTAAAGATTACATTTCAGCAGGTATAAACTTACTGTAACCAAAAACTTAATAAAAACCCTAACCATGCAAAAAGAAATATCAAAAAAACTATTACTGCTTTCTGTATTATTCATATTGTCAAGTTCAGTCATTAGTTGTCAGAAAAAAAACAAAGAAAAAACTCCATCTTTAAATAAAAAAGAGAATATTGTTGTTGGGGCTAATCAAACAGAAGCATATTTAAATTTATTAAAAGGAAAAAGGATTGCAATAGCAGCAAACAATACTTCGGTTATCTTTAAAAACGATGATAATCAACATCTAGTAGATTCATTATTATCTCTTAATATAAAAATTGAAAAAATATTTACTCCTGAACACGGTTTAAGAGGCACTGTTGATGCCGGTGAAATTATTAATAACGAAATTGACGAAAAGACAGGAATACCTATTGTTTCTCTTTATGGTGACAACAACAACAATTCTAGTAATAAATTCAAACCAACTAAAGAACAATTAGAAAATATAGATTTGGTGATTTTTGATATTCAAGATGTTGGTGTTCGTTTTTACACATATCTTTCTACCATGCATTACATTATGGAAGCTTGTGCTGAAAATGGTATTCCAGTAATAGTTTTAGATAGACCAAACCCAAACGGGCATTATATTGATGGCCCTATAGTAGAAAATGAATTTAAAAGTTTTGTTGGACTACATCCTGTGCCAATTGTTTATGGAATGACTATAGGCGAATACGCTAAAATGATAAATGGAGAAAAGTGGCTAAACAATGGCATTCAGTGTGATCTGACTGTAATTCCTTTAAAAAATTACACGCATAAATCAACCTACAATCTTCCTTTACGGCCATCTCCAAACCTTCCTAATGATAAATCTATAAATCTTTACGCAAGCATATGCATGTTTGAAGGAACTAACGTTAGTTGCGGTAGAGGTACAGAAATGCAGTTTCAAATTTTTGGCTCGCCAGATTTACCAAGCGATATTTATAAATTTAGCTTTACTCCTCAACCAAATTTCGGGTCAAAAAATCCTAAAAACATGAATCAAGAATGTCATGGGTTAAACCTTTCAAAAAATGAAAATTTAAGTAGTCTTAATTTTAACTGGTTGATAGATGCCTATAATGCTACTTCTGAAAAAGACGAATTTTTCAGAGAAAAGTCTTTTAATATATTGGCAGGTACAAATAAACTAAAAGATCAAATTGAGCAAGGACTTACTTTTGAAGAAATTAAAGCTACTTGGCAAAATGATTTATCCTCGTTTAAAAAAATACGAGAAAAATATTTAATTTACCCTTAAAGATAAAAGGAACTTCATTTATAAAATCAAAACAAATGACTAAGACTATTTTATTGCTACATACCTTTTTTTTAGTTTTAATAACATTTAGCTGCGCTAAATCAAACAAAAAACAAGAGCTAATTCCTATTGATGAGAATAAAAGCATCGTTGTTGGAGCAAATCAAACCGAAAAATATTTAAGTTTATTAAAAGGTAAAAGAATTGCTTTTGTAGCCAATAATACGTCTGTTATTTTTAAAAATGATGAGACAAACTCTAATCAGCATATTGTTGACTCATTATTATCATTAGGTGTTAATATTATAAAAGTTTTTTCTCCTGAACATGGTTTAAGAGGAAATGCCGATGCGGGTGAGAATTTAACTGATGCTAATGATGCAAAAACAGGATTACCCATAATATCATTGTATGGAAAGAGCGAAAATCCAAAACAGATATATAATTACAAAAAACCTACTCCATACCACTTACAAAATGTAGACGCAGTTGTTTTTGATATACAAGATGTAGGTGTGCGCTTTTATACTTACATATCTACACTACATAATGTTATGGAAGCATGTGCAGAGAATGGAATACCTGTAATAGTTCTTGATAGACCAAACCCTAACGGATATTACATTGACGGACCTGTTTTAGAAAAAGAATCGAAAAGTTACGAAGGCCTAGGTCCAATTCCAATTGTTTATGGAATGACTATTGGAGAATATGCTAAAATGACCAATGGCGAAAAATGGTTAAATAATGGTGTTCAGTGTGATCTTACTGTAATTCCTTTAAAAAATTACACGCATAAATCAACTTACAGTCTTCCTTTAAGACCATCTCCAAACCTTCCTAATGATAAATCTATAAATCTTTACGCAAGCATATGCATGTTTGAAGGAACTAACGTTAGTTGCGGTAGAGGTACAGAAATGCAGTTTCAAATTTTTGGCTCGCCAGATTTACCAAGCGATGTTTATACATTCAACTTTACTCCTCAACCAAATTTCGGGTCAAAAAATCCTAAAAACATGAATCAAGTGTGTCATGGGTTAGACCTTTCAAAAAATGAAAATTTAAGTAGTCTTAATTTTAATTGGCTTATTGATGCCTATAATGCTACTTCACATAAAGATACATTTTTCAATAAAGAGGCTTTTGATAAATTAGCTGGTACGACAAAATTGAAGGAACAAATTGAGCAAGGTCTTACTTTTGAAGAAATTAAAGCTACTTGGCAAAATGATTTATCTGCATTCAAAAAAACTAGAGAGAGGTATTTGATATATAATTAATTGCTTATTCTCTCTTGCTCTAAAAATCTTGCAGATTTTTCTTTGGGTCTTTTCATTTTTAGTAAGTTAGCTGAAAGCAAAAAACAAAAATGAAATTTAGAAATTTTCCAGAAATAAAAACAGAAAGGCTTTTTTTAAGAAAAATTAAGGAGTCAGACTCTGACGTTATCTTATTCTTACGTTCTAATGAAACTGTAACTAAATTCATTGAAAGACCTGAAAATAGGAAAACTAAAAATAAAACTGATGCTATTAAATTTATAAAAGAAATAAATCAAGAATTCGAAAACCACAAATCAATTTCTTGGGGGATAACTTTAATAAATAATCCTAAAATTATTGGAACTATTTGCTTGTGGAATTTTTCCGAAAACAACAAAATAGCTGAAGTTGGTTATGATTTAAATCCAGAATTTCAGAAAATGGGAATCATGAGTGAAGCTCTAAATAGCGTTATTGATTTTGGTTTTAATAAATTGAAATTAAATAAAATTGAAGCATTCACACATAAAGAAAATGAGAATTCCAAAAGACTTTTAGAAAAAAATGGATTTATTTTTATTGAGTATAGAAAAGATTTAGATAATGATTACAATATTATATTTGAACTTAAAAATGCTAGCACTTAACAAGAAATGAGTTAAAAACAAACAAAACCGCTTAAAGCAAGTAACTTTAAACGGTTTTAAAACTAAATAACCAACCAAACTAATTTATCCACGAGTATTCTCTCTTGGGTTTTCTACTTTATCTTTTCTTTCTTTACGCAACTTTTCTGTTGAAGTTGTTTTGTTTTTTGTATTTGATGTTTTCAAGAATTGAATATAACCTCTTCCAACAAACTCATAAACGGTTTGTGATGCTGGATGATATAACTCAATCTTTCCGTCATTTATAACGCTTAATTCAAAGTGTTCATTGTTGAAGAAATCATAATCTAATGTTAAAGTTTTTAGATACGCATTTCCGCTTATATTACCTACTCCATAAACACCTGTATAATCCCAATATAAATTAGAAACACTGGTTCCAGGCGCATCTTGAGAACTTCTAAATTCTGAATCATTTCCACCTGCTAAAAACTGTAAGAAATTTTCATTATCAAACTCATTAATGGCCCCAAATTCACTAGTATAGGTTTTTTCCCAAGCTTCATATTCTTGCAAGAAATAATGAATGTTATCGTAAAAAACAAAATCATAATCAAAATTGCTACGTTGATAACCCTTTAAAAAGTAAGAGGTGTCGTTATTTGGATTGTAAAGTTCTATAGTTTTATTATTTACTTGATACACATCAAAAGTTGAAAATCCATCAACATCATGATATACATCTAAAACCATGTCATAAGCATTATAATCTGCCACAGCAATTCCAAAACCATTTCCTGTACTTCCAATTCCTACTAAATTGTTGTTGGCAAACATAGTTCCGTTTCTAAAAGAAAGTGTAAAAGCCTTTTGTAAAAATGGTGTTGATCCATATCCAATGGTTTCATTAATGTCTACATACCACAACTCATAGGATCCTAATAATTGGTTTAACGAAATTGTTGGTTCATCAATATAATCGTCTACTACAACTTCTGTATAACAAGAAGTAAAAAGTGTTGTTGCTAAAGCAAAACTTAAAAGTAATTTTATAGTCTTCATAATCACTCATTTTAAGGGTTAATACATAATGGTTTTCAAAACACGTGCCAAAAAATATTTATTATGAATTTAAGTACTTAACTATAACTAATATTTTATGTACTTTTGAAACCATAACCATTGATTTTAAGTATGAGTAATCAGCTAAAATATGCTGTTTTTGGTGCCGGAAGTTGGGCCACAGCTATTGTGAAAATGCTTTGTGAAAATCTTCCTGAAGTTGGCTGGTATATGCGTAGTGTTTATACTAAAGAACATTTATTAAGAGAGCAACACAATCCTAATTATTTGAGTTCTGTTGAGTTTCATTTGGAGCAATTAAAGTTAAGTAACGACATCAATGAAATAGCTACTTACGCTGACGTGTTGATTTTTGTTATTCCATCAGCTTTTATGCACAGTGAATTAGAAAAATTAAAAGTTGATATTTCAGATAAAATAATTGTTTCTGCAGTAAAAGGTATCATTCCAGAAAGCGGTTTGTTGGTTGGTGAACATTTTCATCAGTTTTACAAGGTTCCTTTTAACAACATAGCTGTTATTGCTGGCCCTTGTCATGCTGAAGAAGTTGCTCTTGAGCGTTTATCATATCTCACCATTTCATGTGCCGATCCTAAAAAAGCAGAAGAAATTGCTAAACAACTCTCATGCGATTATATCAAAACAAAAATAAGTGATGATATCATGGGTACAGAATATGCAGTGATGCTTAAAAATATTTATGCTATAGCTGCCGGAATTGCACATGGTTTGGGTTATGGCGATAATTTCCAGAGTGTACTTATGAGTAACGCCATACGTGAAATGAGACGTTTTATTAAAAAAATGCACAAAATGAAACGTAACATTAATAATTCTGCTTACTTAGGTGATTTACTGGTTACCGGATATTCGGTTTTCTCAAGGAACAGAATGTTTGGCAATATGATTGGCAAAGGTTATACCGTAAAATCAGCCCAAATGGAAATGAGTATGATAGCTGAAGGATACTATGCTACAAAAAGTGCCCATCTACTTAATGAGAAAAATAATAAGAAAACTCGTTTACCTATTATAGATGCCGTTTACGAAATATTATATGAAGGCAAAGACCCAAAAAAGACATTTAAAAAATTGACAGAGAAGTTGGATTGATTTTTCTCCTCTATAATTTCTACAAAGTAAGAGAACGAACCTATTAACTTCCTTCTAGATGACAATCTTCTAGATTTAAAAAACCTTTTTTGTCAAATCAATAGAAAGTTTTTAAAAACTTTCTATTCCCTAATCTAAGTGAATATCTAATATTGATAGTTGCCTTAACATAAAAATAACAGAACGAAATCAATGTTGTAAGAAAATTTATTAATTTAGACAAGTTAATAAATTAATCCATGAGAAAGTTTTACTTAAAAATCATTATTCTATTAGTTTCATTTAATTTAAATGCACAGATTGCCCTTACAAGTAATAACAATACTATAGCAATTGGAGATTCTTATAATTATGTTGTAGTGAATAATTTTTCATTTGATGTAAGTCAAAGTGGCGCAAATAAGACTTGGGATTTTTCTACAGCTACTGGTACTGAAGACTCATACAGTTGCATAAGCTTATCAAGTTCATCTGAACCATCTAACTTCCCTTCAGCCAATTTAGTATTAGTTTCAGCAACTTACAATACTGAAAGTTATTTGTCAACTTCAAGTTCTGAGATTTCAATTGAAGGTGCTTACCTTGCAGGCAATGGAAGGGCTATTTATTCTGATAAGCAAGAATACCTCAAATTTCCTATGACATATAATGATGTGTTTAACGAAACGTTTTCTGGAACTGTTGAAAATATTTCTGCTGGGCAAACATATGATAGGGTTGGAACGATTGAAATTACAGCAGATGGTTATGGTAATTTGATTTTACCATACACAACAATAAGTAATGTTTTGAGAATTAAAGTTGTAAATATAAGCACAGATACTTATATGGGATTTCCATTACCTGAAACCACCACCATTTCATATTTTTGGTATGATACATTAAATAAAAATTATCTAGCTAATACATCTGAGGTATATAATTTGGAATCCTTAATTTCATCCTACGCTTATTATTTAAGTGAAACCGATTTAGTTTTAGATGCAAATAAGTCTAACTACACAGATAACCAACTATCTTTTTTCCCAAACCCAGTTAATGATTATGCTATAATTAAAAACAATTCATTTTATACAATACCAATATCTATTTATGACACAAAAAGTTCACTTATAAAAACTTTAGAAATTAAGAACGGAGAAAACAGGATTGATACTTCTGATTTATTATCTGGGATTTATATAATAAAATATCAGCAAGATTCTAAACTTTATGTAAGTAAATTAGTGGTTAAGTAAACATAATTGATTTATGTTTAACTTTTTACTTTACCAAAACACCTTTTTTGTTCATTAAAGGAATGTTTTGAAAAGCTTTTGCGTTAATAGTGTTTTTTCTAAATAAATAGGTTTTATCAAACATACTATTTCCTTCAAAAAAAGTAACTTTAAACTCATTGTTTAATTGTAAAACATCCTCTTGCATAAACTCTATTTTTGCATAACTTTTAGCTGGTAGTTTGTCTAGTTTATGGCGCATAGTTGAAGTTACTTTAGTTTCGACATAACCATTTACAACAATTAAAACCATGTCTAAATCTACATTTTTATCATTAATTATATAAGCATTCCAGTCGTTGGTTTTATAAATATCATTATACTCATTTATTACTGCAACATAAACGTTTTCTACCTTTGGAATATTAATATCTTTTTTCACAACATAAAATTTTCAAAGTTCAAAAGTACTTATTTTAGATGATTATCAAACAAATTGTTTGAACTTGAATTAGTATTAAAAAAAACAACTAAATTAGCAATATAACTTATAATGTTGATTGTTTCTCCACCAATAAAATCATTATTTTATTTAATACAAACTCATTATGGATGATCAATACAAAGTTGATGAGCTTCAAAAAAAGTTAGACTTACTTTTAAAAAAACAGGAAGTATTTTCAAAAGAAGTTGCCGACTTACAAAAAGAATTAAACCTATTTAAAACTTCTGAAAAGCACCAAACGGTTGAAAAAAAACCTGTTGTTGAAGAACCTACTTTTAAAGAAAAGACAGAGTCAATTACTGAAACTCATAAAGGTTTTTTTAGAGATACTTATCATCGTGGTTTAGGAGGCGTTTGTTCTGGCTTAGGAAATTATCTTGGCATTAACAGATATCTAGTTCGATTTCTATGGATATTAATTTCACTTTTCTTTGGAATTGGAATTTTTATATACTTAATTCTTTGGATTGCTGTGCCAAAAATCAAAAAAGAAGCTACAACTGAAAAACCTATTCGATCAATTTCAAATGAACCTGCAATACAAGTTCAAAAGAACGTTTCTAATCAAAACTCAATAAAAATAAGTAATGAACTTGAAAAGTTTATTGGAGAAAACCTTATCAATAAAATTGGTATTGGTATTTTAATTATTGGTGTTGCAATTGGAGCCAAATACTCTATTGAAAATAATTTGATAAGCCCACTAACAAGGATTATTCTTGGATATTTGGTAGGATTAGGTTTATTAGGTTTATCCATGAAACTAAAGCCTAAATATGAAAATTTTAGTGCTGTTTTAGTAAGTGGTGCTATGGCTATTCTATATTTTCTTACTTATGCTGCATACAGTTATTATGGATTAATTCCACAATTAATAACGTTTATCCTTATGTTTGTATTTACGGCTTTTACCGTTTTTGCAGCTTTACAATATAACAAACAACTTATTGCACATATTGGTTTGGTTGGTGCTTATGCAGTGCCGTTTTTACTTAGTGACGGTTCTGGCAATGCAGTTGTTTTGTTTAGTTATATGGCAATTATTAATATCGGCATTTTAGTACTGGCATTTTATAAATATTGGAAGCCGCTTAACTATGTTTCGTTTGCATTAACTTGGTTAATTTATTTGTCTTGGTTTAACATTAATTATAATGGCACAAATGACTTTGCAACTGCTCTTATTTTTTCCAGTGTCTTTTTTGTTATTTTTTATACAACATTTTTAGCTTACAAACTGATTAAAAAAGAACCGTTTGAAACTTTAGATGTTATACTGTTATTAGTTAATTCTTTTATATTCTATGGTTTTGGATACTCAATTCTTGACAACCATGAAACAGGTAGTCAATTACTGGGACTATTTACGCTTTGTAATGCCATTTTACATTTTATTGTAAGTGTTATTATATACAAGTTAAAATTGGCTGATAAGAACCTGTTCTATTTAGTTGTAGGGTTGGTTTTAGTGTTTATTACTATTACAATTCCTGTGCAGTTAAATGGTAACTGGGTTACTTTTTTATGGACTGCAGAAGCAGCTTTGCTGTTTTGGATAGGACGATCTAAGTCAATTTCCACATATGAATATATTTCTTACCCTTTAATGACTTTAGCTATTATAAGTTTATATGAAGATTGGAGCAATGGATATTTGAGTTATTGGACTATTAATGATTCTAATAAAATAATGCCACTTTTAAACATTTACTTTTTAACTACCTTATTAGTTGTTATCGCTTTTGGTTTTATATATGTTATAAACAAAAACAAGTCATATTTACTAGAAGAAAGTTCTAAAAAAGACACCCAAAAAACAATCTCTTTTGTAGTTCCTGTTATTATTATAAGCACTATCTATATTGGTCTTTCCCTTGAAATAGATCAATATTTCCAAACACTTTATAATGAATCCAGATTAACTTTCAATGATGAAGAGTATCATGAATATTACAATAATTATAGCCTATTAAAATTTAAAATTATATGGTTACTTATCTATTCCATGGTTTTTGTTTCAGTAATGTCTCTTTTCAATATTAAAAAATTGCAGAACAAAACATTTGGCTTTATTAATATAGTGCTAATTAGTATTGTTATGTTTTTCTTTTTAACTCTTGGTTTGTATGCTTTAAGTGAATTAAGAGATAATTATCTGAGCCAAAACCTGTCTGAATATTATCATATTGAAACATGGCATATTGCTATTCGTTATGTTTCATATGTGTTTGTTGCCCTAACATTATTTGTTAGCTATAAATATGTTCTCGAGGAGTTTATGAAAATTACCAATAAAGTGACATTTAGCATTTCATTTTATTCTGTCATATTATGGATTGCAAGTAGTGAACTTGTTAATTTAATGGATCTATCTGGCTCAACGCAATCCTATAAATTAGGGTTAAGTATTCTTTGGGGCGTATATTCATTACTGCTAATTGCTTTAGGAATTTGGAAGCAAAGAAAGCATTTGCGTATTGCAGCCATTGTACTTTTTTCTGTCACATTAATAAAACTTTTCTTTTATGATATTTCTCATTTAGGAACCATCTCAAAAACCATTGTGTTTGTATCTTTAGGCATTCTTTTATTAATCATTTCATTTTTATATAATAAATTTAAAAGCAACATTTCTGATGACATTTAAGTCTAAAATTTTTACTTACCTTTTTCTTTTATCTTTTGTGTTTTCATTTGGACAAATGGAACAATACAACTATAAACGCGAGTTAAAAGGTGTAAAAGATTTATGGCATAAATTAGTATTGCCTAACGACATTTTTGAAAAAATTTCAACAGATTTGTCAGACGTAAGAGTTTTTGGGATTTCAGAAAAAAACGATACCATTGAAGCTCCTTATCTATTAAATCTTAAAAGTGAAAAACGGATTAAAACGAATGTAAATTTCAAAATAATTAATACGTCTCATAATCAAAAAGGGTATTATTTCACGCTTGAAGTTCCTACCCAAGATGTTATAAATCAACTACAATTAGATTTTAAACAATTTAATTTTGATTGGATAATTTCTTTAGAAGGCAGCAATAATCAAAATGAATGGTTTACCATAGTTGATGATTACCGAATATTATCTATAAAAAATGCCGAGACTTTTTATGAATACAACAATATAACATTTCAAAATTCTAGTTATCGCTTTCTTAGAATTCTTGTGAAAAGTCTTGAAAAACCTGAGCTAAAATCTGTTAAAGCAAGTTACACCACCATTGAAAAAGGCGAGTTTTATGATTGCGAGATAAAAAGCTTGGTAATAGAAGATAAAGAGCAAGAAAAACGTTCTGATATTAATATAGAATTATCAAAACGAATACCTGTAAGCTATTTAAAAATTGATGTTGATGCGTCTTATGACTATTATCGCCCAATTATGATTAAATATGTTTCAGATAGTGTTAAAACACAAAACGGCTATGTATATAATTATAGAACTTTAACAAATGGCACCTTAAATTCCATTGAAAATAATGTGTTTGTATTTGAAAATACAGTTGTAAAAAAGCTTAAAATTATTGTCAATAATCAAGATAACGAACCCTTAAAAGTTAAAAATATTACTATAAAAGGAACTGTTTATAATTTAGATATTCGCTTTACCGAGCCTGCTAGATACTTTTTAACCTACGGAAATTCAAATGTTTATCGACCAAATTATGATGTTGAGCGTTTTGTTTCAAAAACACTTGATACCATTTCTAATTTAACATTAGGTGAAGAACAAGTAATTTATAAAAAGCCTACACCTAATAACGCTCCATTATTTCAAAATAAAATATGGTTATGGATAATTATTATATTATTAGTTGCAGTTCTTGGATGGTTTTCAATTAAAATGATGAAATCAAAATAAATTATTCAAAATAAGAATTTGTGTAATTTGTATTTGAAATCCCTTTCAAATTATAAATTATCAAATGTTCTAACAATTCTTTGTTAGAATATACATCAAAAAGGTTGTCTATTTTATAAACTACATTATCTATTCTCAAAAAATATAATTCGCAAACCAGTTTTAAATTAACATGTTCGTTAATTAATTTTTTTTGTTGTGCTTCTTCCAATAAATCATATACTTTTCCAAAAACAATTTCATGTCTAAATGCTTCAAACACTTCATCTGCTTTCGGATAATATTTCTTCAATCCAAATGTAAATGAAGGTTTAAAACATTTAAAATAATCAAAACCTATCTTATAAATTTCTATGACTTTAACAATAGGGTCTGAATGCTGAAGCAACGTTAAATCTATTTGATTTTTGATTTTTTTAATTAAAAACTCTAAGCTTTCCGATACTAAATCCTCTTTGTTTTTAAAATAATTGTAAATCGTTTTTTTAGACATTCCTAGCTCGCTAGCAAGTTCATCCATAGTAAAGCTTTTACTTCCAAACTTTGTAAAGTTGGCTATTGAACATTCTAAAAGTTCCGATTTACTAGTCATTTTTTAGTTTACATCTTATTTCCAACCACCACCAAGAGCCTCATAAAGATTAACAACAGAAAGTAATTGTTGTAGTTTGCTATCTATTACATTTAATTCTGCATTTAGGGCGCTTTGCCTTGCCGTTAATAAATCTAGATAGTTAGCATATCCATTTTTTAATAATTCTTCTGAATTGTTTTCTGCATTGCGTAACGCTTCTACTTCGTTTTGTCTGAATACAAATTTTTTCGTTTCGGCATTATAAGCAAACAAAGCATTTGACACCTCATTACCTGCAATTAAAAGAGATTGTTTAAAGTTTAATAAGGCCAGTTCTTGTTGTGCCTTGGCCACTTCATATTGGGTTTTTATTTTCCTTTGGTTAAAGATAGGTTGCGATAATCCGCCAATTAAATTTGCAAAAAGTGAATTTGAATTAAATAAGTTATCAAATTCTAAGCTTTGAAAACCTCCTGATGCAGTTAATGTTAATGATGGATAAAAGCTACTGCGTGCTACATTTGTTAATTCAAAAGATTGAATTAAACCGTACTCGGCAGCCATAACATCTGGCCTGTTACTTAATAAAGTAGCAGGAACTCCTAGTTTTAAATCTGATTCAATTATTTGACTGTTTATAGTACTTCTTTCAAAATGTTGAGGAGCTTTTCCAAGCAAAATGCTCAACGCATTTTCGGTTTTAAAAATAGAGGTTTCTAAATCTACTTGTAAAGCCTTTGCGTTATTATATTGTGCAATATTTTGGTCTACTGCAACTTGCGTTACTTGTCCAGCATCTTTTAATGCTTTAATAGTTTCTACACTATTTTCACGCGTTACAATAGTCTGTTTTGTAATTGCTAATTGAGCATCTAATGCTAAAAGTTGATAATACGTTGAGGCAATACTAGAAATTAATTGTGTTTTTACAGCCTTATGCGCAGCTACCCTTTGCAAGTAGCTTGCTTGATAAGCACGTTTGTTGCTTCGTATTTTTCCCCATATATCGGCTTCCCATGATAAGGCACCAGATAATTCAAATTGATCAATATGGTCGTCTCCTAAGCTACTTAGTATCGCTCCTTGTTGTCCGTTTTTTGATAAATAAGACCGTGATGCAGATGCATTTCCATTCAATGTTGGAAAATAGCCTGATTTACCTTGTTTTAAATAAGCTTCAGCCGACAAAATTTGTTGGATTGCAATACGAATATCAATATTATTTTGAAGACCTTCCTCAATATATTGATTCAAATAATTATCTGTAAATAACGCTTTCCACGATACATCTGCCATTGATAAACTATCCATTGGAAGGTTATCAGTTCTATATAAATTTTGTGTTTCCTCTAACTTTGGCGTCGTATAATCTTTAGCAACAAAACAACTTTGAAGTGTTAAAGAAACGATTATTAAAAGAATTGCTTTTCCTAAAAATTTATTTTTTATAATTGATTTCATAATAATTATTCTTCAATAGTTTTGATTGCTGGTTTACTAGAAATTTTTTCTTGTAACCACTGAAATAAAATGAATAAAATAGGAATTACAAACACTCCCAAAACGGTTCCTATAAGCATACCGCCAGCGGCACCAGTACCAATAGATCTATTCCCTTCTGCACCAATACCTTTTGCCAACACCAAAGGCATTAGTCCTAAAATAAAAGCAAACGATGTCATTAAAATAGGGCGCAAACGTGTTTTAGCTCCATGAATAGCAGAATTTAATATACTCTCTCCCTGTCTGCGTTTTTGAAGTGCAAATTCTACAATCAAAATAGCATTTTTAGCAAGCAGTCCAATAAGCATAATTAATGCTATTTGAAAATAAATATTGTTTTCCAGTCCTAAAAATTTCGTGCTTATATAGGCTCCAAAAACTCCAAGCGGTATGGAAAATACAACGGCGAATGGCAAAATGTAACTCTCATATTGTGCGCACAGTAAAAAGTAAACAAACAGAATACTTAAAATGAAAATAAAGGTGGTTTGACTACCTGAATTTATCTCTTCACGTGTTAAACCAGAATAAGCAATCGTATAATTACTTGGCAATTTTGCAACTTCTTCTTCAATCACTCTAATAGCATCTCCTGTACTGAATCCAGTATTTGTAGCACCAGTAATACTTGTTGAATTGAATAAATTAAAACGTGTTACAGACTGTGGGCCATAAATCCTTTTTAAAGTCACAAACTGAGTAATTGGTGTCATCTCTCCATTATCTGTTCTAACATACATACTATTTAAAGCATCAACATCTGCCCTGTCTTCTGGTAACGATTGAATATAGACACGAAACTGTTTTCCAAACCTTGAAAAATCTGAAGCATAAACACCGCCTATATATCCTTGTAATGTTGAAAATATACTACTAATCGGAACACCTTTTTCTTTTGCTAAAGGCACATTCACTTCCATTTCATACTGCGGATATTTAGTATTGAAAGAAGATTGAGCATACTTAATTTCAGGATGCTGCATTAAAGCCCCAATAAATTCTTGATTGACTTTGTCTAACTCAGTAAAATCCCCCCCAAAACGATCTAATAAATTAACTTCAAAACCAGCAGAATTACCAAACCCTCGAATACTTGGTGGTGCAAAGAAAATAATATTGCCATCTGGAATTGTTGAAGCAATACCAAATAATTTTCCTGTAACTGCTTCAGTAGAAAGTGATGGATCTTCGCGTTCTTTCCAATCTTTAAGTTTTATAACTCCAAACCCATAATTGCTTCCAGAACCACTTATTAAACTTCTTCCTCTAATAAAAGAAACACCTTCAACCCCGGGTAGATTATGCGCTTTTTCATATAATTGATTTACTACCTCAGCAGTCCTATCTAAAGACGCGCCTGCGGGTAACTCAACGTTTGCAAATATAATTCCTCTGTCTTCATTTGGCACAAATCCTGTAGGTGTCGTTTTTGATGCCCAAAAAAGTCCGACTACCGCTATAATTAATAAAAGAATTGTAATCCATTTTTGTTTGTATAGAAATTGAATTGACTTTCCATATTTTTCGATGGTCGCATTAAATCCGTGATTAAAAAGTGCGTGAAATCTATGGATTGGGTTTTTGCTCTTTAACTCCTCTTCTTCACTATGGAATTTTAAAAACAAAGCACATAAAGCAGGACTTAAGGTTAATGCGTTTACAGCAGAAATAAGAATGGCTATCATTAAAGTTACCCCAAATTGCTTGTAAAATACCCCCGTTGGTCCCTCAACAAAGGTAACAGGAATGAACACAGCTGCCATTACCAGCGTAATAGACACAATAGCTCCTGCTATTTCATGCATGGCGGTTAATGTTGCTTTTTTAGCATTCTTCTCACCATGGTCCAATTTAGCATGAACCGCCTCAACCACCACAATAGCATCATCAACTACAATTCCAATAGCTAAAACAACAGCAAATAAAGTTAGTAAATTGATTGAATACCCTAATAAATTCAAAAAGAAAAAAGTTCCAATAATAGACACAGGAACTGCTATGGCAGGAATTAATGTAGACCGTAAATCTTGTAAAAAGATAAACACCACAATAAACACTAATAAGAATGCTTCTAACAACGTGGTTACTACTTTATCAATGGAAGCTGTTAAAAATAAACTGGTATCATACGGAATAAAAATATGTATCCCTTCTGGCAAGTCTTTTTCAACGCTTTCTAAAGTAGTTTTAATATTTTCAATGATTTCTTCAGCATTAGAACCTTTTGTTTGAAAAATCCCCATAAAAACAGCTGGATGCCCTAAACTAACTGCACTAGAACCAAATGATTGCGCATCTAACTCAATATCGGCAATGTCATTTAAACGTAAAAACTCTCCATTCCCTAATGCTTTTACAATAATATTGGCATATTGCTTTTCATCTTTAAATCGACCACTATATTTTAACACATAAGAAAATGCTTCTCCATTATTTTCACCCAAAGATCCTGCTGCTGCTTCCAAGTTTTGTTCTTTTAAAACAGCTGTAATGTCTGAAGGTATTAAATTGTATGCGGCTAGTTTTTCAGGTTTCAACCAAATTCGCATGGCATAATCTTGTTGTGAAAACACACCAACTTCACCTATTCCTTTAATTCTTTGGAGTTTAGGTGTTACGTTAATTTTTAGATAATTTTGAATAAAAGTCGCATCATAGTCTTCATTTTCAGAATATATGGACAAGAACATCAAAGCACTTGTTTGTTGCTTTTGAGTGGTAACACCCGTTTGTTTTACCTCTTGAGGCAACAATGGATTAGCCCTTGATACACGATTTTGAACATTTACAGCAGCCACATCGGCATCTACATTTTGATCAAAATATACGGTAATATCTGCTGTTCCGTTATTTGAGGCTGTTGATGTTATGTAGGTCATTCCCTCTACACCATTAATTTGCTCTTCTATAGGAATAATAACACTTTCCAATACCGTTTCTGCATTAGCTCCTGGGTAGCTTGCGGTTACCTTAATGGTTGGTGGCGCAATATCTGGATATTGTTCTATAGGTAAGCTTTTGATACTTATAAATCCTAGCAAAACTATAATGATAGAAATAACTGTAGAGAGTACAGGTCTTTCAATAAATGTCTTTAGCATAATGATAAATTTCTAGTTTTTAAACAATGTTTTAATAGGCTTAACAATACTATCAAAAGGAACTTCCTGTGGTGTAATTGGCATATCATTTCTTAGCTTTCCGACCCCTGAAACCACAATTTTATCGCCTTCTATAACACCAGACTCTACAACATATAAGTTCTCAATACTTGCTTTAATTTTGACTATTGAGGCTGAAACCGTATTGTTTTCTCCAACTTTAAATGCCATAATATTGCCTTGTTGCTCATAGGTAGCTTCTTGCGGTATTACTATGGCATCTTTGTAAATAGTTGGGATTTTAATTTTTCCACTATTCCCATTAGTAAGTAACTGATTTGGGTTATTAAAAACCGCTCTAAAACTAACGGTTCCGGTGTTTTGATTTATTTGCCCTGAACTTGTTTCAATTTTTCCTTTCTCTGAATACACATCTCCGTTTGCAAGTATCAAATTAACTTCGGGAAAATTAGAAATCTTTTCTTCTAAATTATTCCCTTTACTGTTTTGTAAAAAATCTAAATAACCCACTTCATTCATGGTGAAAAATGCATACACCTGCTTAATATCGCTAACGGTTGTTAATGGGGTCTTATCATTTGGACTTATTAATGACCCTTCTCTAAAATTAATAGCTCCTACATAGCCATCAACAGGGCTTTTTACTGTTGCATAACCAATATTAGCCACAATACTGCTGTAATTTGCTTTGGCCTGAACTAAATTTGCTTTAGCCGTTTCTAACTGCACAGGACTAATTATGTTTTTTTCTACTAAAGGAATTAATTTATCAACCTCAACTTGTGCCACATTTATTCGGGCCTTAGCTGCACCTGCATCTTGACTTAATGCCTGTGTTTCCAATTTGAATAAAATTTCTCCTTTTTTTACTTTTTGACCTTCGTCAACTAGTACTTTTTGAATATATCCTGTTACTTTTGGTCTTACATCACTATTTACAATACCCTCAATATTAGTTGGGTACTGTTGAAAACCAGTTACTGTTTTATGGTTAATTTTCGATACAGAAAATGAAGCTGGTGGTCTTTGAGGAGCTTGTCCACTATCTTGCTTATTACCACAACTTGATAATAACCCTGTTATAAAACATATTGTTATTATTGATTTTAGATTGATTCTTCTCATTATTAAAGGATTATTATTGGTTTACGTTATTCGTTATTTTTGTTCTAAGCTCTAAAATTGATTTTGTGGCTTCGTCTAAAAACTTGATATAATTATCATGAAATGTTAAATCAAATTTTGAGTCTACATCCAAAATAGTCATGTTCTTATTTTCTTTATATTCTTTAATCTCTAAATGCAATTCTTTTTGAGTTGTCCAACTTTCAATCATAGCATTAATACCTTGAACAATAGAGCTGTGGTTAACTACAAAATATTTTTTTCGGTCTCCTAGCTTAGTAAAATATTCTATTTTCTTTAAATCTTGAAGATGATTTAAATGTGTTGATATGGTACTTTTACTGGCACAAAGTTTTGTTACTAAATCTTCAAAGGTGGTTCCAGCTTTACCTGTTAATATAATATATGATAAAATACGCGCTTCAATAGGAGCGAGTTGGTCTTTGTTTTCTATTAAAATTCCTAATTTTTCAACTAAAGCATGCTTTTGTTTACACAATTCGTCATTCATAACTAAGATATTTGAATGCAAATATATATAAGGTTCGTTTTTTTCCGAACTAAACGAAGTTAAATAATTGTTAAATAAAAAAAGATAATTAATATCGGTTAATAAATATAGTAAAAGCTATTATAGTTTATAAAGCAGACTTAAACTGCTCTAAGAAACGTACATCATTCTCACTTAATAAGCGTATATCACTAATTTGATGAAGTAATAAAGCAATACGGTCAATGCCCATTCCAAACGCAAAACCAGAATACACTTTGGAGTCTATACCACAGTTTTCAAGTACATTTGGGTCAACCATGCCACAACCCATTATTTCTAACCAACCAGTTCCTTTGGTCATTTTATAATCTGTTTCTGTTTCTAATCCCCAATATACATCAACCTCAGCACTTGGCTCTGTAAAAGGAAAATATGATGGGCGCAAACGAATTTTAGATTTTCCAAACATTTCAGTTGTGAAATATTGAAGTGTTTGTTTAAGGTCTGAAAAACTAACATCCTTATCTATATATAACCCTTCTACCTGATGAAAAAAACAATGTGAACGGGCAGAAATAGCTTCATTTCTAAACACTCGTCCTGGTGAAATTGTTCTAATAGGGGGTTTGTTATTTTCCATATAACGCACTTGAACAGAACTTGTATGAGTACGTAATAAAATATCTGGGTTTGTTTGAATAAAAAAAGTGTCCTGCATATCACGAGCGGGATGATATTCCGGTAAATTTAAAGCGGTAAAATTGTGCCAATCATCTTCCATTTCTGGACCCTCACTTACATTAAACCCAATGCGAGAAAATATGTCGATAATTTGATTTTTTACAATCGATATTGGATGACGTGCTCCTATTTGAATTGGCTCACCTGGTCTAGATAAATCTCCATAAATACCTTTAACATCTTCTTTACTTTCAAGTTCTTCCTTTAAGTAAAGGACTTTATCTTCAGCCGTTTTTTTGAGTTTATTGATGACTTGACCAAACTCTTTTTTTAGCTCATTAGGGACATTTTTAAACTCGGCAAAATAATCATTTAACAATCCTTTTTTTCCTAAATATTTTATTCTGAAAGCTTCAATCTCTTCTTTTGATTGTGCTTTAAAAGCTTCTGCTTCAGCAATAAGTTCTTTTATCTTTTCTATCATGATATCAATTCAAAATGTTGGCAAATTTAATTAAAATATTGTCATTACAAGGAGGAAACAACGAAGTAATCTGTAAAAAAAGATACAGATTGCCACAGCAAATTAAAAATTTGCCTCGCAATGACTAAAAAAATTTGTTTGGGTTGAGGGTTTTTTGAGAATTGCGTTAGTGATGTAGCAATTGTTGAAGTTCTCTCAAGTTTAATTGAGAAGCGACTTGCGAGAGCACGACCTGATTACTGAACTGGTTTCAGAAATAGGTAACGTCAAAAACCTAATCAATATATTGTGTTTCAACAAAATAGTTTACTATGGCTTCTTTCATTAATACACTTTGTTCTCCTGCTTTTAAAAAAGGTAATGCTTCTTTTGCTTTATAGTGAGGCCATCCTTCTTCATCAACAAAATCAAGTTCGTAATAACCATAAGGCATTAATAACTTACATATGGCTATGTGCATTAAATCTAGCTTTTGGTCTTTTTTAAATGTTCGGTCAAGTTGCCCTAATTCTTGAACACCTATTAAATAAATAATGGCATCAAGATCTAAAGCATCTCCATCTGCAAACTGATTAGATAACTTTTTTGTTACTAATTCCCATCGTTGTTTTAATTGTTCGTCTCTAGACATAATAATTTTAAAGATGCAAAGTTACAAAGTAGTTTGCAATCAAAACTTTATATTTCCTCTGAAAAAAATATTTTAAATAGCTGTCAGAGGGAACCTGCATAATGCTTCTTTTCATCTTCAGTTTGTAAATTTAAAACAAAATTTTATGTAGGTTTGTTATAAATCTATTTGTTATGAGTATATTAGATATCGCCTTATTAGTTTTATTAATCTTAGGATTAGTGCGTGGTTTTTCACGTGGTTTTTTTGTAGAATTAGCCTCTTTAGTTGCCTTGATTGCGGGAGTTTATGGTGCCTTCCATTTTAGTAATTTTGCTGCTTCTTTTTTAAAAGATCGTGTAGATTGGAACGAGAACTCGGTTAATATCATGGCGTTTGTTATTACATTTGTTATTATAGTTTTGGTTATTGCATTGGCCGGAAAAGCACTAACTAAAATTGCTGATTTTGCTATGCTTGGACTTTTAAACAAGCTACTTGGTGCTCTTTTTGGTGGGTTAAAAGTTGCTTTGATTTTAAGCGTTATTCTTATTGTTTTGGATAAAATGAATGCAAATGTGCCTTTTGTGAAAGATGCCGATAAACAAGAATCTGTACTTTACAATCCTGTAAAATCATTAATCCCAACCATTTTTCCAAATGTTATTGTTAATGGAAAACCCATAGGTGATGACCTAGTAGAAGAAGATGATTTTAGTAATATATAATCACAGTTAGTCTAAATGGTAGATTTCCATGATGTCTTTTAAGTACTTCACAAAATCTATTTTTAAATCGATGAGCTTGCCTGTATGCACATCAAATACCCAACCGTGAACTTTTAGTTCTCTGTCTCTAAATGCTTTTTGAACAGCTGCTGTTTTAATTAAGTTGACACATTGCTCTTTAACATTAAGTTCAACTAGGCGATCGTATTTTTCACCTTCGTCATCAATACTATTCAATTCATTTTTATGGATACGATACACATCTCTTATATTTCGCAACCAAGGGTTCAGAATACCTAAGTCAGCTGATTGCATAGCAGCTTTAACACCGCCACATTCATAATGTCCACAGACAATAACATGATTTACTTTTAAATGTTCAACCGCATAATTCACAACAGACATCACATTTAAGTCTATGCTAATTACCATGTTAGCAATATTTCTATGTACAAAAACTTCTCCTGGACCTAAGCCCATAAGCTCTTCTGCCGAAACCCGGCTATCTGAACAGCCAATAAATAAAAGTTCTGGGTTTTGACCTTGACCTAAATTGTTGAAGAAATCTGGATTTAACGCAAGTTTTTCTTTAATCCAATTTTCATTATTTGCAAAAACTCTGTTTAAATCCATAGAACATTATTTAATTGAGTTAAAGATAAATCAAAAAAAATTAAAGTTCTTTAATATCTTCGTTTTCTATCCAGCCAGTTTTACCGTCGGCAAGTTTAATTTTTCTCCATTGGTTAATGGTATCAAGAATTTGAACTTTGGTACCTTCATGTAACCTAAAAAGCTCCTGACTTCTTGTATTTGGCTCACTTTTAATAACAGTTTCTTGAGCAAAAATAATTGCTGGCTTATCTTTTTTACTAAGATTATACTTATGAAATGCTATTAATAATGAAACAGCGGCAATAAAAAGAAATATATTACTAGTTATAAATGCCAATCTTTTTTTATTGGTAGAATAGGTGAAATAATAGAGTAAAATTAATAGCACAAAAATGACAACTGAACCAACGGCAACTTTTGACCAATCGTCAAAACTCATAATATCGGTAATTTTTTTTATAAGCTTTGAAAATCCTGCATCAGGAATTGTGTCAATAGCATCAATAGTCATGTTTTTAGCAAAAGCTAAATTGTTTTTTATGTCCTGATCTTCTGGAGCCAACTTTAAGGCTTTTTCATAATAAAATATACTTGGTGCTATATGATTTAACTTATAATGTGCATTGGCTAAATTAAAATATAAGGCTTCAGAATGATTGTTAGTTGCAAGTATCGCTTTATATTTTTCAATAGCTTCAGCATATTTCCCTTGATTATAAAATTGATTTCCTTGTTCAAATAAAGATTGATTTTGAGCAAACATTCCTGTGCTAAACAACGCTATAAGTATGTATAATATATGTTTCATATTAACTAGCCTGTTTATCAATTAATGAAATAGTTTTTGCAGCTTTATCATAATCCTGCTGCATCGTTACAATGGTAATTGGTGTATATCTTGCCAACTCACAGCTTTCTAAAATTGCTATAAAATCTGTAATTGTTTGAACATCAACTTTACGCTCTCCAAGTAAATTTTTAATGACATCTTTACTAAAATCACTGGTTTCTATATGCAATTTTGCCTTTAAATAGTTATGTAATGCTTTCTCAAGAGCTATATAAAACTCTTCTTTTTTGCCTAAAGCTTTCTTAGCATTGCTTAAATATTTTTTAGCTAATTTATCAGCTGCCCTTATCTTGTTTCCAAAAACATCAGCATCTCGTTCTGCTTTCTTTCTTCTAAAAACAATTGCAAGTGGAATAGCTAAAAAAGGCAACAGCAAACTGCTCCAAAATAAATTGGTTTGAAAAAAATAAGAAGGTGTTGTAGAGGTGAAGTTTGATTTTGTTTTGATAAATGCAAATTGGTCACTGCTTAAAACTATTGGTTTTTTGGCATTGTTTGCAACTAAATTATCATTGGAATTTGCCGCACTTGTAGGGCCTTCTAATACATTAATAACAACTTCTTTTGATTCAATTCTTTTATAAGTTTCCGTTTTTAAATCGAAATAAGAGAATGAAATACTTGGCGTAGGATATTTACCTTTATATTGAGGAACAACGGTATAGGTATCAGAAATACTTCCTTGCATGCCATCTAGATTTGTTGTAACATTTTCACTGTGCTCAGGCTCATAAACCTCTAAAGAACTTGGTAAAGATATTTTAGGAAGATTTATAAGTTTTAAATTTCCTTTTCCTTTAACTTCTACTTTGGCCCGTAACGATTCTGAAGCTTTCAATTCTGTTTTAGACATGGAAACATTAAAACTAAAATCTCCAACAGCACCTGAAAAATCTGCTGGTTTTCCTACTTCTGGTAATGGTTTTACATTGATGGTTTTATTGCCAGCAGACACCGTTCTATGGGCTTGTGTCATCATTCTTCTACCAAAAATATCGCGCCTGTTTGTAGGCACTTGAACAGAAATATCTAAGCTTAAAGGTTCAATATTTAACTTTCCTGTTTTTTGCGGATATAACACTGTTTTTCTAAGTACAAGAAAACGATAATCTTCTCCATTAAAAGTACCAGTTTGCACTTTTTGCCCTTGCATATCAATATTTTGGCTCCAAAAATCATTATATCTTGGGCTGTTAATCTCCTGCCAATTATCTACTCCTGTGTTTGGCGACACATATAGTTTGTAAACAACTGTTATGGCTTCATTTAAATAAGGATCTGTTTTAGAAATCTCAGCTACTAAATGAATGTTTTCAGCAGCCAAATAATCTGGGTCATTAGGATCTTTAGGAATATCAACCGCCGAAGTGACTTCTATTTTTAAAGGAACCGTTTTATAAGTTTCTCCATCAATGGTTATAGAGGCTTGGTCAATAGTAAAATTACCTTGTTTTTTAGGAGCCAAAAAATAACTATAGGTTTTAGAATATGAACGTACTCCATTAATCCATGAATTACTTACTGATTGATTTGGGCCACCAACTACCGTGAAATTACTAAAATCTGGTGGATTGAAATGATCGCCATCTTGATTCATTTCAAAATCAATTCGCAAACGTTCATTTACACCAAGTTTATTCTTGCTTACTTTAGCTTCAAATTTTACTTGTGCATGAGTAAAACTTGAAACAAGTAAAATCAATACTATTGTTATGTATTTTATAAATTTCATATTAATTAACGATTTGGGTTTTTACGATACACCTTTATTAAAATTGTGATTCGCGATTCGTCAATCTTCCTACCAATCTTTATCCGTTTTAACTTTAACTCCTTTTTGTTTTTCAGCATTCATTTTTTCTTGAACTTTTTGTTCTTGATTATTCATGGCTTCTAACAAACTTTTTATTTGTTGATCAGATAATTTTCCAGGTTGTGGTTGTGACTTTTGTTGCTCTTTCTTTTGATCGTCCTGTTTGCCTTTATCCTGATCTTGCTTGTCATCTTTAGGCTTTCCATCTTCATCTTTTTTATCGTCGCCTTCTTTTTTATCTTGATCTCCTTTGTCTTTTTGATCGTCCTTATTATCGCCCTCTTTATCCTTTTGATCCTGCTTGTCTTTATTTTCGTCCTTTTTATCTTGATTGTCTTGCTTATCCTTATTGTCTTTATTTTGATCTTGTTGGTCTTTTTGCTGTTCAGCACATTCTTTGGCTAACCCAAGATTATAACGTGTTTCTTCGTCTGTAGGATCGTTTCTCAATGCATTTTTATATGCTTCAACAGCTTCTTTACACTTTTTGTTTTGCATTAAAATATTCCCAATGTTATGGAATGCTTTATGTTTTTCTGTTTTGGAAGTTGATGTTTTAACAACCTCTTGCTGACGATATAAGGCTTCATCAAAACTTCCTTTTTTGTAATAGGTATTTGCTAAATTATAAGCTCCAACAGTGTTTGATGCATCTTTTGAAATAGCTTTTCTATATTCCATTTCTGCAGCTACAAAATCATCTTTATCTGATAATTGATTAGCTTCATACACATAATCATTAGCTTGTTTTAAAGCAGCCAAGTCCTGTTTTTCTTTTTCTTGTGAAAAAGAAAATGTTATGTTTAAAGTTAATATGAATATAATTATATTTTTCATGTGCCTTACCTTTCAACAGTCTTTTAAATAGCTTACTAAAACTACCTCAAAGATATTAAACCAATAAATTTCAGATAGTTAAAGGTTTTATAAATTCTCATTAAATAAATTCAATTTTTTTAACCAACCTGTTTTACGTTCTAACAAGAAAATATCTAAAAACAAAAAGAACAAAGCAAAGCCTAAAAACCATTGAAACTGGTCTTTAAAATCGGCATATTGTTTTGCCTCAAACTCTGTTTTATCCATTTTATTTAAAATTTCTCCTATTTTTTCTACAACTTCATTTGTGTTTCTGCCATTAATATATTCGCCATTTGCTTTAGTGGCTATACTTTGAAGTATTTCTTCATTTAAACGGGTAATAACCGTTTCTCCATTACTGTCTTTTTTATAATTTAAAACAATCCCATTTCTTTTTTCAGGAATTGGGCCACCTTTCACATCGCCTACACCAATTGTGAAAATTCGAATTCCTTCTTCATTGGCTTCTTCTGCTACAGAGGCCGCTTCTTCACTATGGTCTTCTCCATCAGAAATAATAATTAAAACACGATTGGTTTGCTCTTCATCATCATAATAAGTTTTAGCCAATTTAATAGCTTCGTCTATAGCTGTTCCTTGTGATGAAAGCATGTCGGTATTCATGCTTTGTAAAAACATTTTGGCCGCCGCATAATCTGTAGTAATAGGCAACTGTGGAAATGCTTTTCCTGCATAAGCAATAATACCAACGCGGTCGCTAGCTAAATTGTTAATGATTTGTGTTACCAATTGTTTTGCTTTTTCTAATCGGTTAGGAGCAATATCTTCCGCCAACATGCTTTTAGATACATCGATAGCAAATACAATATCTACACCTTCACGCTTTACGGTTTCTAGTTTGGTGCCTATTTTAGGATTCACCAAAGCAATTGCAAGACATGCAAATGCTAAAGCTAAAACTACTAATTTTAATATGGATTTGAATAACGAGCTGTTAGGACTTAGTCTTTTAAGTAACTGCTTGTCGGCAAATTTATTTTGTGCCTTATGCTTCCAGATTTGTAAAATAATAAAGAATAGGAACATTACAGGAATAACTCCTAAAACCCAAAACCATATTTTTTCATCTAATTGATACATTAATGTTATATGTTTTTTGTGGATTTGTTTATCTGTATTGACACAAATTCACGAATGCTTTTTAATTTCTATACTATGTTCAACAATTTATACTCTACTTTCTATACCCAATTTAAACAAAGCTTCTAAAAATTGTAGATCTTAATAAAAACTCTATGAGTAATAATAATCCTGCTAGAATTACTAATGGACGAAATTTTTCTTGATAATTATAATACTTGAATTCATCAATATCGGTCTTTTCAAGCTTATTGATTTCTCCATAAATTTCTTCTAACTTTTCGTTATTGGTAGCTCTAAAATATTTTCCGCTAGTTACATCTGCAATTTCTTTTAATAAAGCTTCATCTATTTCTACTGGTACACGTCCGTACTGAAAATCACCATTGGGCAAAATGGCTATTGGAGATAAGGCAGTTCCATTGGTTCCTAATCCAATAGTATAAACTTTTATACCATATTCAACAGCTAATTCGCTTGCAATTTTCGGGTCTATAAACCCTGAATTATTGACTCCATCAGTTAATAATATAATGACTTTGCTTTTTGCTTTGCTATCTTTTAATCGGTTAACTGCTGTTGCTAAACCAGAACCTATCGCTGTACCACCTTCAATTACAGTGTTATATCTAACATCTTTTAAAGACCTTAAAATAATTGCTTTATCACTAGTAATTGGGGTTCTTGTATAACTTTCACCAGCATATTCAACTAACCCAATTCTGTCATTAGGTCTACCTTTTATAAATTCGCCTGCAACATTTTTTAAAGCCTCTAATCTGTTTGGCGATAAATCTTTTGCTAACATACTGGCAGACACGTCAATAGCCATAACAATGTCTATCCCCCGAGTGGTTTTTGTTTTTGTTGATACATCAACCGTTTGGGGTCTTGCAAGAGCCATAATGATTAAAGCCAATGCTAACAATCTTAACACAAATAATAGATGTTTAAGTTTTGGTAACCAGGAATTTGTAATCTTAAAGCCTTTTAAACTTGATATTTTAAGTTCCGCTGTTTGTTTTTTGTGCTTAATAATGTACCAAAGCATTGCTACTGGAAGTAATAATAGCAACCAGAATAAATTTTTATTTACAAATTCAATGCCTTCAAACATTATTCTTTAGGTTTAATAAGTTCTACTGAATTTAAAATACGCTCTACTATTTGGGCTGTATACACATCGCCTTCTCTCCAAGATAAAATAACCTCTTGAATTACATTGTTAGAGTTAAAAGCAAGTATAATATAATTCCCTCTTGATAGATTTTCAGTTGATCCAAAAGGAAAATCAGCATTTCCATAAGTTTTCAATCCTTCAGCACCATTTGGTGTTACAAATTGTTTGTCTTTAACAATGATGTTTTGAACACCACTTTTCTCCAATGTTTTAATGTTATTTTCAACTACTTGTTTTAAATCTACTTTACTTTCTTCTTTTTTATCTCCTTGAGGTTTCACTATGGAAGTTGCCACTACAATATTAAAACGCTCTATTAAACTACCATACCCAAACATGGTTACTTGAGCTTGTTGAGCCACTTCTTTAGGTAATTCTGGTGAGATGCGTTTTAATACTTTTGGTGTTGAAATGGTTATTGGTGGCACACCATAATCACTTGTTACCCATTCGCCTTCAAGCAGTTCTAAACTATTATTTCCTATGATAGTATCCTTAACATAGCTAAATCCATATTTAATGCCGAAACCAACAAATGTCGCCATTAATAGAAATACACATACCGCAACAGTTATTAGAATTTTTTTACGCTTTTCTTTTCTTTCTAATTCTTCTCTGTATTTTTCATCAAGTAGTTTTTCTTCTTGAGAAGCTTCAGGTAACACTTCTTTAACATGGTCAATTTCTACATCAATCGTTTTTCTGTCTAATTCTGCCAAAGATATATCTGGTTTAGACTTAGCAAATTTCACCAAATCGGCACGCTTCAAAATACTTTCTATGTTTTTTATAGTTTCTTTGCTTAAATCTATTTGGTTTGCTTCTTTTAATAATCTCAATCTATTTATAAGCTCATCGGTTGTGCTTTCCATAGAATGGTCATACACTTTTTCATCTAAATACTTTCTAATAATAAGTGTTAACTCAGAATAGTATTCTTTAAATTCTTCATGCTTTAAATAAGGGCTATCTTCTAATTTTTTCAAAGCTAGTTTCGCTCTGTCATAAGGAGGAAGTAAAGCAATTTTTTCTTCTTCTGTAAGTGGTTTTTTTCGCCATAAAAACCAATATAATAAAGCAGCAACAACACCTAATGCCATTAGCACATAGAGTAAATATTTCCACCATTGACTAGCAGATTTCTCAACTTCTATAATTGGTTTAATATCGTAAAGTCCTTGTTTTGTAGAATCAACCAAAATATTTCTAACCACAACTTTCAAAGAATCTGTAAAAAACGTTTTGTCGCCTATAATAATTTTTTGTGGAGGAATTGTATAAGCTCCGGAATCGAATTGTGTTAATCCGTATTTTTTTATGAGATTATATTTGTCATTCTGTTTAAGCGTATCTGTTTTATAAGAATCAATCATCTCTAAAGGCATAAATGACTGCCCCTCGGGAAACACCACAAGATTTGTTGTATCTGTTTCTACCTGGATTTTATAAGTGACTTGTGCTCCAATTTTTATTGATGTTGAATCTATCGATGCTTTTACTTGAGAAAACGATACTAAAGAATATAGAAAAAACAATACAAACAAAATACCCAAAGACGGAGAACCGAAAATGGATGATTTTTTATTTATAAATCTGAAATTGTAATTCATAGATTGTTTATGCTCTTGCTTTAAAATATCCCAATAATTTTTTAACATAACTTTCATCAACACGGCAATCAATAGCTCCTGCCCCTGATTTTGAAAAACTATCTTTATAATAATCTACACGTTCACGATAGTATTTTGCATAATTAAGTCTAACTTTTTTTGATGCTGTGTTTACCAACATAAGCTCTCCTGTTTCGCCATCTTGCATTTGTACCATTCCTAAATTTGGAATACTTTCTTCACGCTTATCATACACGCGTATGCCTGTAACATCATGTTTTTTTGATGCTATTTTCATGGTATGTTGAAAATCGTCTGCAATAAAATCAGAAAGCACAAAAACAATGGCTTTTTTCTTCATCACGCTAGACAAAAACTTTAAGGCTTCTGCAATGTTAGTCTCTTTGCTTTGAGGTTCAAATTCAATAAGTTCTCGAATAATTCTTAGTACATGAGAACGCCCTTTTTTTGGTGGAATATAAAGCTCAATTTTATCAGAAAACAGAATTAAACCAATTTTATCATTATTTTGAGTTGCAGAAAAGGCTAAGGTTGCGGCTATTTCTGTAACCACCTCGTTTTTAAATTGCTGTTGTGTTCCAAAAAATTCAGATCCAGAAATATCTACCATTAACAACATGGTTAATTCGCGCTCTTCTTCAAAAACTTTTATAAAAGGTTCGCTATATCTAGCTGTAACATTCCAATCAATATTTCTTACATCATCACCATATTGATATTGCCTAACTTCACTAAAAGTCATACCTCGCCCTTTAAAGGTAGAATGGTATTCGCCTCCAAATATATGATCAGACAACCTGCGTGTCTTAATCTCTATTTTTCGTACTTTTTTTAGTAATTCCTTAGTGTCCATTTTCAATTGTCTATTGAATATTTATTATTGATTAATTTTCACTTAATAATCAATTGTCAATTATCAATTGTCAATTTTAAGGTACTTCTATTTCGTTTACAATTTTGTTGATGATATCAACTGAAGTTACATTTTCAGCTTCGGCTTCATAGGTAAGACCTATTCTGTGTCTCAATACATCATAAACAACTGCTCTAACATCTTCTGGAATAACATAACCACGACGTTTAATAAAAGCATAACATTTGGCCGCAACTGCTAAATTAATACTACCACGAGGAGAAGCTCCAAAAGAAATTAAAGGTTTTAAATCGGGAAGTTTATATTTTTCAGGATAACGAGTAGCAAAAACAATATCAAGAATATATTTTTCAATTTTCTCATCCATGTAAACCTCTCTAACTGCTTTTTGAGCTTTCAATATTTGATCAATTGAAACGACTGAGTTTACTGTATCATAACCTCCTTTTAAGTTAGCACGAACTATCATTTGTTCTTCTTCAATTTTTGGATAGTCAATGACTGTTTTCAACATAAACCTGTCAACTTGAGCTTCTGGTAATGGATATGTTCCTTCTTGCTCAACAGGGTTTTGAGTTGCCATAACTAAAAATGGTTTGTCAAGAATAAACGTTTCGTCACCAATGGTCACTTGTTTTTCCTGCATAGCTTCAAGTAAAGCAGACTGAACCTTTGCCGGCGCTCTGTTAATCTCATCAGCTAATACAAAATTTGCGAAAATTGGTCCTTTTTTAATTGAAAAATCATTAACCTTTATGTTATAAATCAATGTTCCTGTAACATCAGCAGGTAATAAATCCGGAGTAAACTGTATTCTACTAAACGACCCATCAATAGCCTTTGCTAACGTATTAATAGCTAATGTTTTTGCCAAACCTGGAACACCTTCGAGTAATATATGCCCTTGTCCAAGCAAACCTATAAGCAAACGTTCAACCATATGCTTTTGACCTACAATAACTTTGTTCATTTCAAGCATTAGCAAATCAACAAAAGCGCTTTCCTTTTCTATCTTCTCATTAATAGTCTTAATATCAATTATACCTGTTTCTTCCATCATTTTTAAAATTTTTTAAAGCCCGAATATAGCACGCTTATTTGAGCATTGCAAATTGTTAAAATTTTAAATGGTATGATGTTAACAATTGGTTAAAATATTTTGGACTTTCAGTTAATAATAGGTTAAAAACAAAGGGCAACATCAATGATGTTGCCCTTTGTAATGGATATAATTATTTTAATATTATTCTGCCACTAAAGTAATAGGGTCTAAAACTGTTTCGGTATTAGCCTCTACAACTACATCTGTAGAACTGTCTTTAGTATAATCTTGTGAAATATAACCTGTAGCACTAATGGTTACTGTGTAAGTTCCAACTGGAATGCCTTCAATAAGAAACTCTCCAGCTTCATTTGAATCCATTGTTGCAACAACATTCTCTGTATCTTTTTCTTTTACGGTAACCGTTACAACAATATCATTTGTTACATCGCCACTAATTGAACCTGGTTTCATAGTTAGTTGAATTGGATCTGCAATAGTTGTTATTTCACCATTAACCACAGATACTCCAGTGGCTATTCCTTCAGCATAAATAGATTCTGAATCTATTGGTGTTGCAATAACATCGTAAGTTCCACCTGGAACACCCCATAAAGCAAAAGCACCTGTTTCATCTGTATTCGCTGAAATAATAAAATCATCATCAGTTTCTGGTGTTCCCATATCATCTACCAATACAGATACCACTGAAGGAACATCATTTGGTTGAACCGTTCCTTCTATAATGCCTGAACTTACTTCTGCACTAGCATAAAGTACTGGTTTTAAAATAATATTATCTGAATTACCTGCCATAACAATTGATTTATCTACATCAAAATCTAAGACATAATTATAAGTAAAGCCTTCTTCTATAACAGCATTTACTTTAACTTTTAATCCTGATTGTTGTGCGCTTGGTGTTTTTAATTCAAAAGTTTCTGGCTCATCAGAATCATTTCTAATGACAATTGTATTGCCATCTCCTAACACTAAACGTATTTGTTTTAAAGTTCCAACAGGAATTGGGAAACGGTCTACCAATACTTCATTGATGCCTCCTGTAAGATTCAATAAATTAATAGGGCCAGTCTTAATCATATCTAAATCAATCCAACCATTGTCATCCTCACTATCGTCCATTTTAATCATAACCCCAACAACGTTAACATTAACTTCTTCAAAATCTCCAGGAGAATCGACCAATTTAATCGAAATTGTAGGAGCATCTAAAGACATTTTATCAGATTCGGAATCCTTGCATCCAAAAACGGACAACATTAAAAGCGATAGTAATAATGATTTTAATCTAATTAAAGTTTTCATAGTTTTCATAGTTTTTTATATTTACTCGAAGTTCGTTAATTATATACGCAGTCTTTTTATAAATTGGATTACCTCTTTCGGAAAAAATTCTTATCTACCTGACAGATAGAACCCTACAAGAACTTTTTTAACAACTGCAATTCGTGTTTTTTATAAATACAAAAACAATTATACAATTTTATATCGCTTTTGAGTATTTTTATATACGAATTGCATAAAAATCTATATAAAATGAGTAAAACAGCTTTAGTTACTGGTGCAACAAGTGGCATAGGAAAAGCAACAGCTTATGAATTTGCCAAACACGGAATTCAATTAGTCATTTGCGGAAGAAGACAAGAACGCCTTGAAGCCATTAAAAAAGAACTCGGACCTCTAACCAAAGTCTGCACTTTACAATTTGATGTTAGAGATAAACATCAGGTTGAAAAAGCCATTGCATCATTGCCAAATGAATTCAAAAAAATTGACATTCTAATAAATAACGCAGGAAACGCACATGGCTTAGATCCTATACAAAGTGGGAGTCTTGATGATTGGGATGCCATGATGGATATTAATGTAAAAGGATTGCTTTATGTGAGTAAAGCAGTAATTCCTCAAATGACTGAAAGACAATCAGGGCATATTATTAATATTGGTTCGTCAGCAGGAAAAGAAGTATATGCAAAAGGTAATGTGTATTGTGGCAGCAAACACGCTGTTTTAGCTATAACCGAAGGTATGCGAATTGATTTAAATCCGTTTGGAATTAAGGTTGGTGCTGTAAATCCTGGATTGGTGGAAACCGAATTTTCTAAAGTACGCTTTAAAGGTGATAAAATTGCAGATACTGTTTATAAAGGTTTTAAAGCCTTACAAGCTGAAGATATTGCAGAGATCATTTACTTTGTAATATCAAGACCATACCATGTAAATATTGCCGATTTATTAGTATTCCCAACGGCTCAGGCTAATAGTACAACATTGAAAAAGAATACATAAAAAGATGTTGCCAACATTGAAAAAAAATTATGATCAATAAACGCCTACTCATAAAGCATCTTTTAGCTCATAATGATGAAAACAGTTTTTATGATAAAAAACGTAGGATTGATATTAGCCATAAAGAAGGAAAAGCAAAGTTTTTAAAGCATATTTGCGCCTTATCAAACAGCAACCCAAAAAACAACTCTTACATTGTGATTGGTGTTGACGATGAAGATAATAATATTGTTGGTGTAGACTTTTTTGATGACAGTAAAATACAAAACCTCATCAATGCATACCTAACCAATCCTCCTATTGTTCAATATGAAAACATTCCATTTCCACACTTACCAGATGACAAAGTAGTGGGTTTAGTAACTATTAGACCTATTGATAAAATTACATCTCTCAGAAAAAATATTTGGAAATATTACGGCGGTTCTGTTTTTTTTAGAGATGGAAGTATGAGTATGCCAAAAATTTTTGATGTTGAAATAAAAGATATCAACTCAAAAATTGTCGAAGCCATTGAAAACAATGCCCAAAATAACATAGAACATACGCTTAATGGCGTTTTTGATTTTATGAATAAGCGAAAAGATTACAATCCACAGTATAAAGTGTTTAAAGAATATTTTGTGGTATGTTGGGCAGGTCAAAAAAAGGTTGTAAAAGAGGAAACATTTTTCTCTAGAGTTGATATTGAACTGGTAAACGAACAAGTACGATTGTTTTTTTCGACTTTAGATGAAGTTTCAATAAGTTATGAAGAAAATTATTTCAAAATCATTGAATACGTCAATCTTGGTTTGCAAAACAATAATAAATACTATCAACTTGAAGAAACCATAATACATTTTGAAAATAATGCGAATTATACCATTGAAACAAAACTATTGTTTTATCCACCACAATATGATAAAAAAACATTACATCATATTTACAACACTAATAATGCTATTTTAGAGAAGCTTAAAAAAGGATTGACGCTTTCAAAAATGGAAGCGTTAGATTTGAAAAATTTACCTGCCACTTATTTGATTTGCTATCTGAACTTGTTTCATGATGCCATTGATAAACTTAACGAATCCAGACCTTTTTTGAAAAACTATAGTGAAGAAATTTACAACTCTTACAAAGAGTCTATAAGGATTTTAAGAAAAGTAAAATACAGCTAAAATTCAAATTATATTTAACTATAACTTAACATTAAAATAGCATCACAAATCAATCTTTTTTCGATTTTTGTAATGCTATTAATCAATTATAAACTAAACCTTGTCTCTCCCGAAAAAAATCGGCATTGAAGCAGGGTTTTTTATTTCACTCTAATTTATAAATCAAACTTGATTCCTTGAGCTAATGGTAACTCAGTGGTATAGTTTATAGTGTTTGTTTGACGTCTCATATATACTTTCCATGCATCAGAACCTGATTCTCTGCCTCCACCTGTTTCTTTTTCACCTCCAAAGGCACCACCAATTTCAGCGCCTGATGTTCCTATATTTACATTAGCTATTCCACAATCTGAACCTTGAACTGATAAGAAACGTTCGGCTTCGCGTAAGTTATTAGTCATAATTGCTGAACTTAATCCTTGTACAACACCGTTTTGAATTTCTATGGCATTTTCAACATTTCCTGAATATTTTAATAAATATAAAACAGGTGCAAACGTTTCATGCTGAACAATTTTAAAATGTGGTTTTGCTTCAGCAATAGCAGGTTTTACATAGCATCCGCTTTCATAACCTTCTCCGGTAAGCACGCCTCCTTCAACCAAAATTGTTCCTCCTTCTTCTACTACACTCATCAATGCTTTTTGATACATTTTAACGGCATCAGTATCAATTAATGGTCCAACATGATTGGTTTCGTCTAACGGATTTCCTATTCGTAATTGTTTATAGGCATCTGTAACTGCTGTTTTAACTTTGTCGTAAATAGCCTCATGAATAATCAATCTTCGTGTACTTGTACAACGTTGACCTGCGGTTCCAACTGCTCCAAAAACTGCTCCAATAACAGTCATTTTAATGTCGGCATCTGGTGTTACAATAATGGCATTGTTCCCTCCTAATTCCAATAATGATTTTCCTAAACGTCCAGCCACTTCTTGAGCTACAATTTTCCCCATTCTTGTGGATCCTGTTGCAGAAATTAATGGTACACGATTATCTTTTGTCATAAATTCTCCAACTCTGTAATCTCCATTAATCAAACAAGAAATTCCTTCTGGCAACTTGTTTTTCGCAAAAACTTCAGCTACTATATTTTGACATGCAATGCCACATAATGGCGCTTTTTCACTAGGTTTCCAAACACAAACATCTCCACAAATCCATGATAAGGCTGTATTCCAAGACCAAACAGCAACTGGAAAATTAAATGCAGAAATAATTCCAACAACACCAAGTGGATGATATTGTTCATACATTCTATGTCCTGGACGTTCACTGTGCATGGTTAACCCATGTAGTTGGCGAGAAAGTCCAACAGCAAAATCACAGATATCAATCATTTCCTGAACTTCTCCCAAGCCTTCTTGAAGGCTTTTCCCCATTTCATAAGAAACTAATTTGCCTAAAGCTTGTTTTTTCTCTCTTAATTTATCACCAAACTGTCTTACAATCTCACCTCTTTGAGGTGCTGGCGTAGTTCTCCAAATTTTAAATGCATTTGTAGCAGCATCCATAACTTTTTCGTAATCTTCCTTTGTTGTGGTTTTAACCTTCCCTATTAATTGACCATCCACTGGTGAATAGGATTCTAAAATATCGCCATTAGAAAAAGAAAGAGAACCTGTTGATGATCCCTCGTTGATATCTTTTACACCTAATTGATTTAATGCTTGTTTTATTCCGAAATCGGTAGCAGTAGCTTCCATATATGCTTGTTTTTTACGAATTATTTAATTTTGTTGTAAAGGTACTAATAAAAAGTTGTTTCAAATATAGACTTAGTTTTTAAAAAATGTAACTTTAAACCTTACTTTAAATTTCTTTTAACAATGAAAAATTTATTTGTTTCAATATTAATTTTCACGATTTTGATTGGTTGTAAAAAAGTGAACGATCCAGTAGAATCAAAATTAATACTGGAGAAACAAAATGAGTTTGCAATTGTAATCCATGGTGGTGCAGGAACCATTTTAAAAAAGAACCTGTCTCCTGAAAAAGAAGCAGAATACAAGGCAAAATTAGAAGAAGCTATAAGAGCAGGATATATTATTTTAAAAAATGGAGGCAATAGTATTGATGCTGTTCAAAAAGCCATAAATATTATGGAAGATTCTCCTCTGTTTAATGCTGGTAAAGGTGCTGTTTTTACCAATGCGGGAACAAATGAACATGACGCCTCTATAATGGATGGAAAAACGCTAAATGCAGGAGCATCGGCTGGAACAAAAACAGTAAGAAACCCTATTAATTTAGCAAGAACCATTATGGATAATTCTCCTCATGTGATGCTTTCAGGAAATGGAGCAGAAGAATTTGCTGTTGAACAAGGTTTACAAATTGTTGATCCAAGTTATTTTTATACCGAAAACAGATTTCAATCACTTCAAAAAATTAAAAACAGTGAACAAAGTTCTAAAAAACTAGGATTTTATGACCCACCCATTAAAGATTCAAAGTTTGGGACTGTTGGTTGTGTCGCATTAGATAAAAATGGAAATCTAGCTGCGGGAACTTCTACTGGAGGTATGACAAATAAACGCTGGGGACGTATTGGTGATGCCCCTATTATTGGTGCTGGAACTTATGCTAATAACAACACCTGTGCTGTATCAAGTACAGGTTGGGGAGAATTTTTTATTAGAACTGTTGTAGCTCATGATATTTCGGCTTTAATGGAATACAAAGGTCTTTCATTAAGTGAAGCAGCAAAAGAGGTTATTCAGAAAAAAATACCTGAACTTGGTGGTGATGGTGGCATTATTGCTGTTGACAAACAAGGAAATATGGTTATGGAATTTAACACTGCTGGTATGTACAGGGCAACCATGAATGATAAAGGAGAACTTTATATTGGAATTTACAATGAATAAAAACCTTCCTTATTACGCCGTAATTTTTACCTCTAAACATTCTGAAAACACTAAGGACTATTCAGAAATGGCTGACAAAATGGAATTACTAGCCAAACAGCAAGAAGGTTTTTTAGGTATGGATAGTGTTAGAAATGACATTGGTATCACCATTAGTTATTGGACAAGTTTAGATGCTATTAAAAATTGGAAACAACAAACAGATCATCTAGAAGCTCAACTAAAAGGGAAAACGGAATGGTATAGTTGGTATGATGTAAAAATTTGTAAAGTAGAAAGAGAATATAGCTTTAATAGTTAAAAACTTAGTGTTCAATAAATGTTTTCAATATACTATGGTCTGATTTTGTTGTGAAAATTTTTTCGGATTTTAAAATTTTTAAATCTTTTGAGACCCAAATATGATCTAATGAAAGCAATGGTATATTATAAAACCAGGTTTCTCTAAAACCATTGCCCTTTTTATTAAAAGCTTGGTTAAAATCTGTTTTAAGTTGTTTTAGATATATAGATTCATAAGGTGTATTAAAATCTCCTAAAACAATAGTATTATCTTTTCTTTTAATAGATTTATTGACAAAGTTTAATTCCCATTCTCTAGGCACATCTGTACTTCCTTGCACGTCAACCGCATAAAAACCGACTCCAGCAGTTTTAAAATCTATGACTGTTGTACCGTATTTTGATGTGTTTTCACTTTTAATATCTATGGCTGTTTTTGAAAAAATAAATAGCTCCCTATCCGATTTATAAAAATAGTAATTAGGGTATTTTTGCTTAAACTTCTCAATATCATTTTCTGGAGATTCAACTAATACCATAACATTTGGGATATCTCCATTTTCATTAAAAGCCAATTCAAAAGTATTTTCTCTAGATGCATTCCAAAAAACCACTTCTAAATCTGTTTCTTTAATAGTATCAGGAATATGCACTTTAAAACTTTTACTTAACCATATCAGTAACAAAACCGAAGCTATAATTAAATTATATCGTCTCCATTGTTTAGTAAGAAAAAGCGTTAAAGCTAAAACTACAACAATAATGACTGGCAAAGGAAACCCATAAAAAAATAACGAAGACCAAAAAGTACGCTCTTTTATAACAAAGTGACTTGCTATTAGGCTTAAAATAATCACAACATTTATGAATTGTAAAATAACCCTTAAAATTGTTAGTATTATCTTAAAGGAAACCCTTTTATTAGAAACCATAAATATTTTTAAAAAAATAAACTAATCTTTCTCCCACGTTTTATAAGGTTGTTTACTTAATTGAGAATTATAATATTTAATGTTTCCCGTTACTTCTTCACCAATCCAGTTAGGTTTTGTAAACACCTCGTTTTCATTTTCTAATTCCAATTCAGTAATTATTAAACCTTCATTATCACCATGAAAAACATCTACTTCATAAATATGGTTTTCAACCTTTACTTCGTAGCGTGTTTTATCAATAACTCCAGGCTCGCAAAGTTTTAATAATGCTTCAGCCTCTTGCTTAGATATTTTTTTTTCCCACTCAAACCGTGTTAAACCTTCATTATCCGATAGCCCTTTAACAGTTATAAATCCATAATCTCCTTTTAACCTAACTCTTACCGTTCTTTCTTTGTGCGTGTTTAAAAACCCTTGAATAATTCTAGTTTTTTTTAATGCTTCTTTTATAAAATCTGGTGATGTTACTAAAAACTTACGCTCTATTTCTATCATACTTTATCAGAAATTTTTTGAATTTCGTTTGATTGAATTCTACTAGACTTATAATTGTTATTAGCTAACCAAACCATGGCATTTACAATAGTTTTTGGATGAATAGATCTGTATTTTTTTAAACTTCCAATTAGAAAAGGATTTAAACCCGTCATTAAAACCTTTGCCATTTTTTCACCAAACCTTTTTTCAGCCCTATTCCCACTAATTAAAGAAGGTTGAAGAATATAAGTGTTTTTTATTTTTTCTAACAGCACATCTTCTTCCATTCTTCCTTTGGTTCGATTGTAAAACAGTTTACTCTTTTTATTGGCTCCTAATGCAGAAATAACAACAAAAGTGGGAATTCCCTTTTTGGCACAAATCTGAGCTAAACTTACAGGAATTCCATAATCAATTTTAAGATACGTAGCTTTATCAGGTGTTTTTGACTTAGTTGTTCCAATACAACAAAAAACTTCATCGGCAATAAATAAATCTTGAAGCTTATCTAATTCAAATAAATCTACCAGATGCTCTTCAATTTTCGAATGGGTTATTTTACAAGAATTTCTACTAAAAAGTTTTATGGTTTGATATCTGTTATCATCCAAAAGACATTGTAATAATAAACTGCCTGTAAGACCAGTTGCTCCAATTATAATTGCTGTTTTTGCCATGGCATATAATTCTCTTTGATAAAGATATTATATTTTTACAAGATGTCTGAGATTCCACCTATTAGAAAAATTATTCATGTAGATATGGATGCATTTTATGCGTCTGTAGAGCAATTGGATAACCCTGAACTAAAAGGGAAACCTATTGCTGTTGGTGGAAGTGAAAAACGAGGCGTGGTTAGTGCTGCTAGTTATGAGGCAAGAAAATTTGGAGTGAAAAGTGCTATGAGTGGTATTCAGGCCAAACGAAATTGCCCAGAACTTATTTTTGTTAGACCACGTTTTGAAAGATACCATGAAATTTCAAAAAAAATAAGAGCCATTTTTCATGACTATACAGATTTGGTGGAACCTCTTTCTTTAGATGAAGCTTATTTAGATGTTACAAAAAATAAAAAAGGAAACCCTAGTGCTTCATTAATTGCAAAGGAAATTAGGAATCGCATTTTTAAGGAAGTAGGTTTAACAGCTTCTGCAGGTATTTCAATTAATAAATTTATAGCTAAAGTTGCTAGTGATTATAACAAACCCAACGGACAAAAAACCGTGAATCCTGAAGAGGTTATTGAATTTCTTGAACAACTTGATATCAGAAAATTTTATGGCGTTGGTAAAGTTACCGCAGAAAAAATGTACCAATTAGGAATCTTTACTGGGAAAGACTTAAAATCAAAAAGCATTGACTATTTAGATGAGCATTTTGGAAAGTCTGGCAGATACTACTATTATGTGGTTAGAGGTATTCATAATAGCGAGGTCAAACCCAACAGAATTAGAAAAAGTTTAGCTGCAGAGCATACTTTTAATGAAAACTTATCCAGTGAAATTTTTATGCTGGAAAAATTAGAGCGAATTGCTGATGAAGTGTCACAAAGATTAACTAAAAGTAAAGTAGCAGGAAAAACAGTAACATTAAAAATAAAGTATAGTGATTTTACATTGCAAACAAGAAGTAAAACACTGCACTATTTTATAAATGATAAATCTTTGATTTTAGACACTTCGAAAGATTTATTGTATCAAGAAAAATTGAGTAATTCTGTTCGATTATTAGGTATTTCAATGTCAAATTTAAATACAGAAACTAAAAAAATACCTGAACAAAAAAGTGTAAGTGTTCAGTTAAAGTTTGATTTTTAAATATAAAAAACGTGATTTACATTATAAAATAAAGTAAATCACGTATAAATAGTTTAATTAATGACTCTTTAAATTGAAGAAGAGGTAATTTCAGTTACACGTAAGGTGTTTACCATTCCTTTATCTTGAATTGGCATAGCTGCTAAACTAATTAACATGTCGCCTTCTTCTAAATAACCCATTTTACACGCAATGTTATTAACGTCTTCAATAGTCTCATCTGTACTGACAAATTTATCATAGAAAAAAGCTTTTACTCCCCAAAGTAAACTTAGTTGAGTAAGGATACGTTTATTTGATGTAAACACTAATATATGAGATAAAGGTCTCCATGCAGAAATTTGAAATGCAGTATATCCACTATTTGTTAAAGTAGATATGGCTTTTGCATTAATTTCATTAGCCATATTTGCTGCGTGATAACAAATAGATTTTGTAATGTATCTATTGGTTCGAATATGTGGTGCTAACTGTGGTACTTTAATTAATGGTGAGTCTTCAACACTTTTTAAAATGTTAGACATCTGTCTTATAACTTGAACAGGGTATTGTCCAACTGATGTCTCGCCAGAAAGCATAACAGCATCAGCACCATCCATCACAGAGTTTGCAACATCATTAACCTCTGCTCTTGTTGGAGTTAAACTAGAAATCATAGTCTCCATCATTTGAGTAGCAATAATAACAGGTATTCTAGCTTTTTTGGCTCTTAATACCAATTGCTTTTGAATAAGTGGCACTTCTTCGGCAGGAATTTCAACTCCAAGATCACCACGTGCTACCATGATTCCATCACAATGCGCAACAATTTTATCAATGTTTTCTACAGCTTCTGGTTTTTCAATTTTTGCTATAATTGGAATTTTTTCATCACTGTGCTCATTAATTAAATCACGAAGTTGAATTAAATCTTCAGCATGTCGAACAAATGATAAGGCAATCCAATCTACTTGCTGTTTAATAGCAAATAAAGCATCTTCAATATCTTTTTCAGTTAACGCTGGTTGCGAAATATTGGTGTTTGGAAGGTTTACTCCTTTTTTAGATTTTAATGGTCCTCCTTGAATAACACGAGCTTTTACTTCACTAATTTTATCCGTTGAAACAACTTCAAAAATTAATTTTCCGTCATCTAATAGAATACGTTCTCCGGGTTTGGCATCTTGTGGAAACCTATCATAGGTCATATATACTCGCTCTTTAGTGCCTTCAAAACGTTCTCCGGTTGCAAATACGATTTCATCGCCTGGATGAACTACAACTTCTTCTTTCATAACACCAACCCTAAGTTTGGGTCCTTGTAAGTCTCCTAGAATGGCACAATTGTATCCGTATTCTTTATTAAGTTCTCTTATTATTTTAATACGCTCTGCTACATCATTATAATCTGCATGAGAAAAGTTTATTCTGAATACATCTACACCTTCATCCAACATTCCTTTTAATACTTCTTTGGTACTTGATGCAGGACCTAATGTGGCTACTATTTTCGTTTTTTTTCTGATTGGCATTAGTAAAAAATTAAATTGTCTTTAGATTTTAATTGACTTTGATCAACAGTATACGCTGTTGCTATTTGGGGAATACTTAGTATGGTATTGATAATATGCTTTTCTTTTTTAACATTAAATTCATCATCAATTTTCAATAAATAATTTACGTTTTTTAATTCGGGTAATAAATTAAAAAATTTTGTAACACTATGAGTTGTTTCAAATAACAAACCCGAATTAGCTTTTGTAAAATCATTTATCTTACAAATATTTGAAACCAAATTCCAAGTTAAAAGTTGTTTTTGGTCTTCCCATTTATATATAGAATAGGTAGATTTACCATGATTGAAATCTAAATCAAATCTTTTTCTTTCAAGGTTAATTTTTAAAAACTTATTAAGAAGATATGCTAACCGGTAGTCTTCAATGGTGCAATGAATTGCTATTAAAGTAAAAACTGATTCATCAAAAATATCATCAAGAATAAGTTTGTGTATCGCCATAACTTATATAAAATCGGTGTAAATATAATATTTAAAACATTCAAATTAATAAGATTTCCTAAATCTTAATAGGAATGCACAACTAAAACGTTGTAGTGAATGATTTTAATGAAAGTGCTAAAAATATCATTTAGACATTCTTGATTGAAAGACAAAAAAGGCTCTTTTTGAAACTTTTTCTTCAGCTTTTTTCTTTGAAGTAGCTCTAGCTTTAGCTATAATTTTATTGTCAATTGATAATTTTACTGAAAAGTGTCTAACTTCGTCATTACCTGTATCTTCATAAACATTATAATCAAACTTTTTCTTTTCCTTTTGACACCATTCAATGAGTAAACTCTTATAGCTAATAACTTTTCCTTCTAATTGAGCAATATCTACGTAAGGAATTATAACACGTTTATAAATAAATTTTTCGCAGAACTTGAATCCTTTATCTAAAAAAATAGCTCCTATTAAGGCTTCAAATAAATTACCATGAATATTATCTCCAAATTGTGCAGATGAAATTTTACTTTCAATAAGTTTAATGAGATTTAGGTCTTTTCCTAATTCGTTTAAATGTTCTCTACTAACAATTTTAGATCGCATTTTGGTTAAATATCCTTCGTCTCCACCAGGAACTTCAAGATATAAATGTGATGCAATAACGGCGCCAAGCATGGCGTCACCTAAAAATTCTAAACGTTCATAATTAATAGCATTTCCTTCTCCATCCTTTATGTTCATAGAACGATGGGTAAATGCTGTTTTATAAATCTGTATGTTTTTAGGCTTAAATCCTAATACTTTTTTTAATTGAATAAAAAAAATCCCGTTATTGTTAAAACGGGATTTCAATATGTTTCGAATATTTTTCAATCGTTAATTATTCTAATCTCTTGAATACAACGCAAGCATTGTGACCACCAAATCCAAAGGTATTGCTCATACCAACTTTAACATCTCTTTTTTGAGCTTTGTTCAAGGTTAAATTTAATTCAGGGTCGATATTTTCATCAACAGTAGTATGGTTAATGGTAGGCGGAACGATACCGTGTTCCATAGCCAATATTACAGAAATTGCTTCTATAGCGCCCGCTGCACCAAGTAAATGACCTGTCATTGACTTTGTTGAATTAATATTAATATGTTTAGCGTGGTTACCAAAAACTTCTGATATAGCTTTAAGCTCGGCTACATCTCCTAATGGTGTAGAAGTCCCGTGTGTATTTATATGATCTACATCTTCAGGTTTAAGTCCTGCATTTTCTAAACAATTTTTCATAACGGCTATAACGCCTATTCCATCAGGATGTGGAGCTGTCATATGATACGCATCAGAAGATAAGCCTCCACCAATAAACTCAGCATAAATTTTTGCCCCTCGTTTTTTTGCATGTTCATATTCTTCTAAAACTAGTGCCCCAGCACCTTCTCCTAAAACAAAACCATCTCTTGTACCATCAAATGGACGAGATGCTGATTCTGGAGTTTCGTTTCTAGTTGATAAGGCATGCATGGCATTAAATCCTCCCATACCTGCAATGGTTACTGCGGCCTCACTACCTCCAGTTACAATTAAATCACAATGACCAAGTCTGATTGAGTTTAGTGCGTCAAACATAGCATTAGCTGAAGAAGCACAAGCTGAAACTGTCGTGTAATTTGGTCCCATAAATCCATATTTTATGGATATGTTAGCCGGAGCAATGTCGGCAATCATTTTAGGTATGAAAAATGGGTTGAATCTTGGAGAGCCATCACCGGATGCAAAGTTTAAAACTTCATCTTGAAACGTTTCCAATCCACCAATTCCTGCTCCCCAAATAACCCCTACTCGCAATTTGTTTACTTCATCAAGATTTAATTTGGCGTCTGCTATTGCTTCATCAGCTGCAACCATTGCATACTGCGCAAATTTATCCATTTTGCGTGCCTCTTTTCTATCAAGAAAATCGGTAGCCTCAAAGTTTTTTATTTCGCAAGCGAATTTTGTTTTAAACTTTTCGGTATCAAAATATGTTATAGGTGCAGCACCACTTTTACCTCCAATTAAGCCTTTCCAAAATTCATCTTTGGTATTCCCAATTGGGGTTAAAGCGCCTAATCCTGTAACTACAACTCGCTTTAATTCCATAAAGTTCTTTCTTATTTTGCAGCCTCTATATATGATATAGCTTGACCTACTGTTGCGATATTTTCAGCTTGATCGTCTGGGATTTGAATGTCAAATTCTTTTTCAAATTCCATAATTAATTCAACAGTGTCAAGTGAATCGGCACCCAAATCATTTGTGAATGATGCTCCGTTTACTACTTCACTTTCATCAACACCTAATTTATCAACGATAATAGCTTTTACTTTTGCTGCAACGTCAGACATAATTGTAATTTTTAATTAATACTTAAATTTGTTTTCAAATAATTCGGTGCAAAGTAATACATTTACGATGTATATCTCAAAGAAAAAAAATAAAAAAGATTATAAGCCAGTATCAACCATAAGATTCAAACCGTTAGATTTGAACATATTATTCAATTATTCCAGTTGTTAATTTATTGTTAAAATGAAAGTGAAAAGAATAGCGTTATTTGCTTCAGGTGCGGGTACTAATGTGCAAAATATAATTGAGTATTTCTCAGATAATGAGAATGTTAATGTTGATTCTGTATGGTCAAACAATCCAAATGCATTTGTTTTGGAACGTAGCAGGAGTTTGGGTATAAATACATTTACTTTTTCCAGAGATGAATTTCGAAATTCTTTAAAAGTTGTTGAAATACTTAAAAATAGGGACGTTGACCTGGTAGTTCTTGCAGGTTTTTTATGGTTAATCCCTGAAAATCTGATTCAGAATTTTCCCATCATAAATATTCATCCGGCTTTGTTACCAAAGTATGGAGGAAAAGGTATGTACGGATTAAATGTTCATCAGGCGGTTGTTGACAACCATGAAAAGGAATCAGGTATTACCATACATTTTGTGAATAAGAATTATGATGAAGGCAAGATTATTTTTCAGGCAAAATGCGAAGTTTTATCCACCGATAGTGCCACGGATGTTGCTTCCAAAGTGCATCAACTGGAATACAGGTATTTTCCGGAAATTATTGAAAAGGTTTTATCTGGTAGAATCTGAATCACCGGTTAACCAATTGCCGGTGTCAAATGCGGTTTACTTTGTTTAATTTTCATCTTTAAAATTGATTCGCTGGTTAATAAAGATTACAAATTAACATTTGGTGTTAAATAATGTTAAGCCCTCAAATCATGGCATTTCAATAAAATTATCTTTGCTGCATGAGTCGAAAAATGCTGATAACATTAATTGTTTTGTTGGTTTTTGTTTTATCGGGTTTGATATTGGTTCAAACCAAAATGATAAAAAC